>NZ_JBSFSX010000009.1:0-515941 GCF_053590035.1 Nonomuraea sp. NPDC003214
CGAGAAAGGCATCCGCTGGGGCGGCCGACCACTCACACCGGCAGCCTGAACCCCGCGCCCAACCCGGTGATCGTTTCCGGTCACAGCACTAGCGCTGGTCGCGGCGGTTGTCTCCTTCAGGCATATGCATGAGCTCTGCCTGCGCCACGGTGAGGACCGTTTCGCGGCGGTACTCATTCCGCTAGCGGTCGACGGGCTGTCGTCGTCGCCTCGATGTCCATACTGCTGGCCAACCGATGTGGTTCCCGCGGTGGTGCCCTGGCCTGGACCCTGCTCGTGGTCGGCAGCGTGGCCAGCTTCGGCGCCAACGTCGCCGTCGCGGAGCCGAGTGTGATCGGCAGAGTCATCGCAGCCTGGCCGAGCGCCGCCCTCATCGGTAGCTACGAGTTGCTGATGTCCCAGATCCGCTGGGCAGCTGGCGAGCTGGCGCACGCCCAAGAGGCACTTGCTCGCGGTGCTGCCCCTGCCACTGGTGCAGATGCTGATCCCGTAGAGCAGCAGGAAGACCATGGAGAAGGCGCCAGGGTCCCGGTTGAGTGCCCCGGAACCGGCCGGGCTCTCCAGCGGATGGCTTGGCGGTGGGCACTGCAGAACCGTCGGGCGGATGGGAATCTGCCCAGCGGTGTGGCCATTGCTCGCGCCTTCGCTCGAAGCCCGCGTTGGGGACGGCTGGTCAAGAACGCCGGGCTCACCGGGGAGTTGGTTGACGCCGAGAGGTGACAGCCGCAGGACCGGCCTCTCAACGTCAGCGACCCGCGTCCTCGTACAGCGATCACCTCCGCCAGGCACAGACGCCAACGCCCTACGGCACCCGGCTCGGATGTGCCGCAGGGATCCATACCCGCAGCCAGTCGGCCGCAGCCATCGACGACAACTGAACCGCAAATTGATCCGACCGCAACAGGGCCACCCCAGCAACGCCGGGGTGGCCCTGTTCGTTCATGGAGAACCTGAATGATGACGAAGACACCGGCACGCGTGCTTTTCAGGGCTTTGTGCCTGATCGGCGCACTCGCCTGCACAGCCGCGTGCATGTCCACACCGCAGGGACCAGTCACCGCCAAGCGGATGCAGCCCAAGATCTTCACCAAAGGGTGGGACTGTGACCGCGAACCAATCGCCGGCCAGCGTCCGGACGAATGCGTGTGGAAAACGCACTATGTGCCCCGACGGTGTTGGCTGACAGTCAACAAGATCCACGAGGCGGAGGTCAGACACCGGCAGTACCGGCGCTGTCAGGTGAACGACCAGTATCCAGACTGCGCCCGAAACTGATTCAGCCACAAAGATTCGTATCCGCAGGCACGAGGCCGACTCCGCCACAGCGCTCCAGACGGCGCGGATGCCGAGCCCCTGCAGGGTGCGGGGCGGACTTCAAATCTACGAGCCGAGGAAATACGCAGCGGGACCATCCTTATGCAGGGGCGGGCCAACGAGGTGAAGCCGGGCACACACTGCCGCCGGAGTGGGGGACCACTCCCGCAGGCACGGGGCCGACCGACCCGGTGCTTCACCCACCGGCGGCATCAGGGACCATCCCCGCACGCGCGGGGCCGCCATCTCGTGCGCCAGCGCGCCGTACTCGGTGGCCGGACCATCCCCGCAAGCGCGGGGCCGACGGCTTCGACAGAGCGAAGACCAGCGCGGGCCGGGGACCATCCCCGCAGGCGCGGGGCCGACGAGCCGGTCAGGGGCCGGGCCGGTTCTGGGGCGGACCATCCCCGCAGGCGCGGGGCCGACCGCTACAACCAGGCCCAGCGCCCGCCGGACGACGGACCATCCCCGCAGGCGCAGGGCCGACGCCCTGGTGGCGCTGAAGTCCACGTACGCGGCCGGACCATCCCCGCAGGCGCGGGGCCGACTGAGCATCCCCATTTGGCGGGATACTGCCACTCGGACCATTCCCGCAGGCGCGGGGCCGACCGGCCGTCCGGGAGGTCAAGGAGGAAACGGGCCGGACCATTCCCGCAGGCGCGGGGCCGACTGCGCCGCCTGGATACGAACCGGGCGGCCCTCGGGACCATCCCCGCAGGCGCGGGGCCGACCGGTCATTGAGCACCAGGTGCCCCGCCAGCGTCGGACCATCCCCGGAGGCGCGGGGCCGACGACGGGTCATGGATGCAGACCGGCGTCCTGACCGGACCATCCCCGCAGGCGCGGGGCCGACGCCATCCGCGACGCCGCCGTCTGCACCATCGGCGGACCATCCCCGCAGGCGCGGGGCCGACCCTGCCCCGATCTGCTCCCGGTACGGCAGGCGCGGACCATCCCCGCAGGCGCGGGGCCGACTCCACGAACGGCGTGAACATCCTGCTCGGGCAGGGACCATCCCCGCAGGCGCGGGGCCGACTGGTATCCGTTCGATCCCGAGCGGGATACCGACGGGCCATCCCCGCAGGCGCGGGGCCGACGAGGCATACAACGCCGTCCAGCACGCCCAGGAGGGGCCATCCCCGCAGGCGCGGGGCCGACGAGGCATACAACGCCGTCCAGCACGCCCAGGAGGGGCCATCCCCGCAGGCGCGGGGCCGACAACGTGACCCCCAAGGTCGCGACCGTGATCGAGGGGCCATCCCCGCAGGCGCGGGGCCGACGCCTACGCCGCCAGAAGCCAGGACCGGGCCGCAGGACCACCCCCGCAGGCGCGGGGCCGACACCCTCCATCACCGCGTCAGGCACCGACTCGCCGGACCACCCCCGCAGGCGCGGGGCCGACCGCGGGATGCAGGCGTCGATCGCGTCCGAAATCGGACCACCCCCGCAGGCGCGGGGCCGACTACAAGGCGTCCGCCCCCGACTTGCCGAGCTGCGGACCACCCCCGCAGGCGCGGGGCCGACTTGCCGACCTCGGCCATCACCGTCGACGGAGACGGACCACCCCCGCAGGCGCGGGGCCGACCGCCCAGCGTGCGGCCGGAGGGTCCCTACCGGCGGACCACCCCCGCAGGCGCGGGGCCGACTTCTCCATCTTCGGCCGCATCCTGGTCTGGCTGGGACCACCCCAGCAGGCGCGGGGCCGACGCGAGATGATCCCGCCGGGTCCGGTGTCCTCCTGGACCACCCCCGCACGCGCGGGGCCGACTCACCTCGGGGCCTCGCATGACTCGCTACGGGCGGACCATCCCCGCACGCGCGGGGCCGACAGCAGGCCGCCCCGGTTGGTGACCGCGACGGTGGGACCATCCCCGCACGCGCGGGGCCGACCGATCGGAAGAGGGCAGATCGATGCCTAGCCTCGGACCATCCCCGCACGCGCGGGGCCGACGCGCACGTGGAGCCCGGCCCATAACCAGCGGCGGGACCATCCCCGCACGCGCGGGGCCGACCGATCGGAAGAGGGCAGATCGATGCCTAGCCTCGGACCATCCCCGCACGCGCGGGGCCGACGGTGCGCGCGAGGTGGGCAAGGTCGCAGTCGAGGGACCATCCCCGCACGCGCGGGGCCGACCGGTCCGTGACCGTGCCGTAGTCCGGCGTCCGGGGACCATCCCCGCACGCGCGGGGCCGACGGCGCCATCACCGGCGCCGGTGCGTCGCTGACGGGACCATCCCCGCACGCGCGGGGCCGACCCCTACGTGGACGTGCAAGGAAGTCACCCCCTCGGACCATCCCCGCACGCGCGGGGCCGACCGGTCCGTGACCGTGCCGTAGTCCGGCGTCCGGGGACCATCCCCGCACGCGCGGGGCCGACGGCGCCATCACCGGCGCCGGTGCGTCGCTGACGGGACCATCCCCGCACGCGCGGGGCCGACCCCTACGTGGACGTGCAAGGAAGTCACCCCCTCGGACCATCCCCGCACGCGCGGGGCCGACTTCCATTGCCGCCGATTTCAGATCGGCGGCGGCGGACCATCCCTGCACGCGCGGGGCCGACCGAGCTCGTCCGCTTCTACGTCGACGACCAGTAGGACCATCCCCGCACGCGCGGGGCCGACGCGACGAGCGAGAGCCGCCACCATGCCACCTGCGGACCATCCCCGCACGCGCGGGGCCGACTGGATCGAGGCGGGACCGAACGTGAACGTGATGGGACCATCCCCGCACGCGCGGGGCCGACGGGTCAGAGATGCCCGGCAGGTTGAGATCGAAGGGACCATCCCCGCACGCGCGGGGCCGACAACACCCTCTACAGCGTCAACGGCGCCGGGATCGGACCATCCCCGCACGCGCGGGGCCGACGGCCCCGCGATCTTGTCGCCGTCGTCCGGCTGAGGACCATCCCCGCACGCGCGGGGCCGACGGGGTGTGCGGCGAGGTGGGCGCGGAGGGCTGCGGACCATCCCCGCACGCGCGGGGCCGACGGCAAGTGCGACTGCAAGTGGCAGGCACGCTGGGGACCATCCCCGCACGCGCGGGGCCGACGTCTCCACCGTGGGCCAGAAACACACACCCGGCGGACCATCCCCGCACGCGCGGGGCCGACTCTGGGGTCTCCTTCCTCGAGCATCGGGGGAACGGACCATCCCCGCACGCGCGGGGCCGACCCCCGGATCCGGGCCCGCTCCGGCCGGGTCAGGGGACCATCCCCGCACGCGCGGGGCCGACACGCCGCACCCCGCGCAGTTGGCGATCGTGGCGGGACCATCCCCGCACGCGCGGGGCCGACCCCGCGAGCGTGGTCACCACCTGGGCGAGCTGGGGACCATCCCCGCACGCGCGGGGCCGACGCGAGGGCGCCAGCACGCTCGGCGGCGAGGATCGGACCATCCCCGCACGCGCGGGGCCGACACTTGTTCACCTGGGGCTTTAGGAGCTCAGGCGGTGGTTTTCCTTCGGTAGCTGAGCTGCATGTCGCATTGCTGCGTTCCTCGATCTCCGGAGAAGAGGTATCTCTGTTGACGCCTGTAGCAGACGGACGATACCGCAGTTACCTGGCCGCGTGATTTGCCGGCGACGGGAGCTGGAGGGCCACGTCCCCGTGGAGGGGTGCGATGCAGGCCGCTTGGGGTGCCCCGAACCGAGGAACTGCCCCATCTCCCACAGGCAAGCTGGCTGGCGGCTGTAGTCCTGCAAGCCGTCTGCTGCGGACGGCTCGCAGGCGCCGGTCGCGCGCTGGTAGCGCAGCCATCGCAAAGTAGGCCACTCCGGAGCCGAAGCGCGCGCTTCGGGGGCACGAGCCCCATCGAATCGCGGTGTAGTGCGCAGCCAAGCTGCCTTGCAGGGAGATTTCTGCTATCCATGCGCTTGCGGCTGGAATGACGCCAGCTGCGTTCTCCCATTGGCTTGATCTATTTGTGCAGGTCGCCTGCACGATCCAGGGAAGATGCTCACCTCTTCTCTGTGCTATCAGAGCTTGTGCTGTGTCGAGATCTCCCGCCGTTCGGGTGACCGATCGTAGGCCGATGAATAGTCGGGTAAGAGTGGCTAAGGGGGCAAGGCTTTCCGGCCCAGGTCCATACATGGTTGCCCTAGCCGGTCGGCGGCACGACTGGTGTGCGTGACGCCGCCTGATCATAGAGGGGGGGTGCCTCTTCCTGCGAGAACGCTGTTAGCAATAAATGCACTCCCGTTCTAATTCTGTTCTGATATTAAACTTGCTTGCTGCTGCTCGCTTTTGATTTTCTGGAGTGCCTAATTTTACGATCAGTGCGTGGGATTTCTTGTAAAGACATGCTGGATATAATTGCACGTCACGCCCGATCCGATGTTCAATCGAGGTGACAAAAGAAAGGCGCGATACAGAAGGTGTGTCGCGTGAGATCGGATCGGAGAAAGAGCGTGTCGAACGGAATTCCAGGCAAGTGCGTGCCAGCCAGCGTCCCGGGGGAGAAGCTCACGCGAGAGGACATGGCGCACGTGACGCCCGACGACTGGACAGAGATCCGGAAGCTGGCGCGCGGGCTACTGCCGCACGGTCGACGCCACGCGGTTACGGAAGCGCATGGACGGCAGCGCGACCATCGTCAAGCAAGGCCACCCCCCTACGGCACGGATGACGTGTCGGACGACGTCACGCAGGACGCCGTCCTCCTCTTCTTACTGAGGCCAAGTGGGCGTCGCCGAGGGCTTCAGGCTCTGGTGGCATGAGCGGGCGGCCCAGCACGTCGGACAGCGTGCGCAGGGGATCCGAGGGACGGATACCAACCACGACATCGCCGATTGGGCTTCCTCAGCCGACGAGCAGGCCCCGGGCCTCCAGGGCGGCGATGACGGTGGACGTCAGCGCGGGGCATTGATCCACCCTGACCTCCTTGAGCGACGGCAGGTCGATGATCGTCCCCAAATCTGCCAGGGCGTCACAGCGGTAGAGGTCCAGGACGCGCAGGCCGGGCAGGTTTCCGGGGTCGCCGAGGGTCCGCAGATGATCGTCGAAGGCTACGTGGAGTTCCTCGAGTTGCCACAGCCCTGCGAACGGGGTCAGATCGGTGAGCTGGTCGAGACCCTGCAGGGTGAGCCTGCGCAGGGCGGGCATGCGGGTCAGGGCGGAGAAGTCGCGCAGGTCATGGGCGTAGGTCAGGCTGATCTCGGCGAGCGAGGGATGGTCTTCCAGCCCGTCCAGCGAGGTCAGTTTCTGCCACTTGTCGATGTTGAGCTCGGTGAGGGCGGGCAGGCGGGACAGAGGGCGCAGGTCCGGGATGCGGGCGTTCGGCAGGCCGAGTTTGGTCAGGTGGGGGTGATGGCCGAGGCCGTCGAGGCTGGTGAGGTTCGTGCAGCCGCTGAGCCACAGCCGGCGCAGCTGGGGCATGGCGTCGATGCCGTCGAGGCTGGTCAGGCGGGCGCAGTGCATGGTGAGTTCGGTGACGGAGCTCAAGTCGCGCAGCCCGGCGATGGATCGGATCTTGGTGCCGGAGAGGTCTAGAGTGGTCAGGCGACGCAGTCCCGACAAGGGTAGGACGTCCTCGATCGCCCGGCAGTGGTCGAGGTCGAGGTGTTCCAGGTGGGGGAAGGCGTCGCCGATCCCTTCGACGCTGGTCACGCCGCTGCTGCGCAGGTCGAGATGGCGCAGGGTCCGCAGGGCGAGCAGCGGGGTGATGTCGGTGAGCGCCCGGCTGCTGCGGAGGATGAGTGTTTTCAGTACGGGGAGACCCGACAGCGGGGTGAGGTCGGCGACGGCCGCGCAGCCGTCCAGCTCCAGTCGGAACAGCCCGGTCAGCGCGGCGAGGTCGGACAGGTCCGTCAGGTGCTTGCAGTGGTCCAGGCGCAGTGTTCGCAGCATGGTCAGGTGCCGCACTCCGGTGATCGTCTCGCGGCGGCGCAGCTCCAGCGTGGTGCGGCCCTCGCGGGTGAACGCGGGCCGCAGCAGCAGTTCGGCGAAACGGTCCGGGTCGGGCGCCTCTGGCCAGAGCTTGAGCAGCCTGTCGGTGGACGGCTCAGCGATCTCCGCGAACTCAGCGGCCAGCGTGAGGGCGTCTTCGCGGCCGTCGAGGACGAGCTCGCGGACCGTTTTCCAGGCGTCCGCGGGAGAAACCGAGTCCAGCTTGGCCCGGTAGCCCGGCAAGTCCGGTCGTGCTGGGGAGAAGGTCATGCCTTGGCAGCGTAGGGTGGCGTACCGACAGAAGCGATCATGCTCCGGCCGGATGAATCGACTTATCAGAAAGTTCTCTGCGGTGGGACCGACGGCTGGAGCGGTCTGCGAGGCACCGCTGCACGACACGATTGCCTACCGGGAGAGCCGGTGCCGGGAGCAAACTCTGGTCTCCTGTAGGGCCAAGCTGGAGTTCGCGTGGCAGCCGGGCGATCTTCCCTGGTTAGGAATCCGCGCGCGCATCACCTGAGAGATCTATAGCGTTCACTGCCTGGGCACAGCTTGCCCGAGGTCCCAAGGGCGGGGCGGCAGAGGGAAGGCCACATGAACGCTGAGACGGCGGATCTGCTCTTCGACGTGGTGGCGCGTCTGGAGAAGAGCATCGTGGCCCGGGAATGCCCCGCCATCATCGCGCTCCAGGGCGAACGGCAACTGCTTCTGAGCGATTACGACTACCTGCGCGACACGGCGGCAGCGGCAGCGTTCGAGACCAGGGCCGCAGAGAAGGCACAGGAGGTCGGGGCCGGCCGCTGGGTGCTCGCCGTTCCACAGGTGTGGATTTTCAAGCCGCCGAGCACGATCGCGCTGCGGGCCGTCTCCAACCACCCGCTCAGGGAGGGAGAGCAGGAAGCGATCACCTGGATGAGCTTCGACCGTGAGCAGGGGTCGACTACGGCCGGGTCGCCTACGCGCGCCGCCCCAGCGGGGAGCCGGTCTTCGAGGAGCCGGAGATCTTCGATGTCGGGATCCGTCCGAGAGAGACGATGCCCGGCTACGTCATGCTCCAGCGCTGCCTGGAACACGAGTGAGGGGCCGGTCCACGAGGAACCGACCCTCTGACCAACTCGAACTCTCTGACAAAGAAAGGCTCAGATCGGTCACCACGAAGCCTACGGGCTGTAGTGGGGCTGCTGCCAGCAGTTCGCCGTGACACGCCTGCGATGTCGAATCACATACCGTGATCAGTCAAGGTCACGGTCAGGGTCTGCGGGACGGCCGCCTGCGAGTGCCGAAGGCGACGGGTTCGCGCCAGGCATTCCGGCCGGAGTTTCCCTTACAGGTCTCGTTGTAGCAGCGCCAGTACCAGTCGCCGTTCTTTCCTCGTCGGAGGTCAATCTCACTGCCGCCGCACCTGCCGCACGGTGGTGGGGAGGCGAAGTCGGTGGCGTGCTCATGCTCGAGCAGCTTCCTGGCGAAGTGGGCCCCGTGTACGGTCAGCATGATCTCACGGGTTCTGCTTTGCGACAGGATGTTCTGGCTGCCGAGCATGACGGTGCGCTCGTCGATGACCGCGATCTTCTGGTGCATGTGGTTCACGGCCACGACGGTGTGCACCACAGCTCGTACCTGGTCGATAAGGTCTTGATACTTGTGCTGTGTCTTGTCGGAGGGGTCGCGGAGGAAGACGGTGATCTGAATGCCGCGTGCGGCCGCCTTCGCGAGGTTGGGCAGCAGCTCCAGCACACGCGGGGCGACCCAGGGCGTCCAGAGCCACAGAGAGTGCTTGGCGCTGCGGACGGCGGCGTCGAATGCGGCGTAGAAGTCCCGCTCGTCATGGACGTCGCTGACGGCAACGTGGCGGGCGAGCACCTCTTTGAGCTGGTGGCCGAAGACACCAAGGTAAGGCTCGGCCGCTGCGGTGTTGGGCGGCGTGATCAGCGCGGTGGCCCGGACCCGGCGTACCTGCCGGTTTTGGAGGAGGGCGTGGATATGCGAGAGCGCGGTACCGGGACGCACCGCGGAGACTCGTTCGCCGCTGGCGATGACGTAGAGGCGACTGCGTACGCGGGTGACCGCGACGTTGCACAACCGCAGCCCCGTGCGTTGCCAGTGCGTGGCGTTCGGAGCCCGGGTGGCATGACCCATCCAAAGCGGCCTGCCGTACTGCCCTTCTACCGTGTCGAAGACCACGACTGGAAACTCCCGCCCCTGGAATCGGTGTGCGGTACCCACATCCGCCAGCGGTGATCCCTCGCCCTCGATGTCGCGCAGCGCCTCCAGCGTGGCCTCCGCCTGATCCCGGTACGGAGTGACGATCCCGGTGTCCTCGCCGCCTGCGGCGTGCAGCTCGGCCAGCGCGCGTGACAACAGGACGCCAGCAGGCCACCAGCCCTTGGACGAGCCGGTGAGATGCGGTTGGGCGAGTTCGTGCAGCCCATCAGTGTCGATGAGCACGATCTCCGGGTCTTCGGGGTCGTGCGGCCGAACCAGAGGGCCGGCGAGCAGGGTGCCGTCGTAGGCAAGAGCGTTCGCCAGTTCCATCACGACGGGGCCGAAGCGGTTCTGATGCACCAGGCTGATGCAGCTCGGGTGGCGATGCGCGGCGGCCGGGTCGTCGATTCCGCAGTGCTCGAAGACGTCCGGGAGCAGCCATCGCTGGACGTCGGCGCGCTCGCTCTCACGCAGCTGCGCCGGAATGACCGCCCCCAGCTGCATGAAGTCGCCGAACAGCACGGCAGCCGTCTGCGCGCGGGCGACAGCCAGCAGCACCTCGGGCAGAGTGGCGGCACCGACCTCGTCGATTAGAACTACGTCGTAGGAGCCCGCGAAAATCCGTTTGTTGGTACGGAAGCGAGCGAGCGTCGTCGCGACCAGCCGAGCTCCGTCGATGATCTCACCCTGAGCATCCCGTTCGAGTCGCTCGTACTCCTCCTCAACCTCCCGGTAGTGCTTCTCCAGCGTCTTGGCGTCGGCGGTGTCCCTGCTGGCGTGCGGGCGCACCCGGTCGGCCTCGGCCTGCAACTGGGGATACTTGTGGCGCTCGGCCTCAGCGACCCGATCCTCCGCCTGCCGCACCCGTTCTGCGAGGTCTATGGCACGACGCAGGGCTTCGGCCTCCGCTCGATGCTCATCTGTCAGGTGGCGCAGGTTCTGGGACGCCGTGGCCAAGCGGCTCGCCATCGCCCGGATGTCGTCACGGCTGTGCGAGACGCCGTTCACTAGATCTCTGGCCTGCCGGGCCAGGTCGGCGCGGCGCCGGTCGGCCACCTTCCTTCCGGACGCCGCGCGCGCGGCCAGGTCGAGTTCCCGTTCCACGGCGGTGTCACGGGCCTGTCGCGCGGCTTCCAGGGAGCGCTTGGCGCGCAACCTGGCGAACTTGCTGCGCCCCTCCAGTTCGTTCACCTGACGTTGCGCCTGGGCAGTCTGCTGCTCCGCCTTCAAGGCCGCCGCCTCGGCCTCGGTCGCAGCCTGATCGACGCGGGTGGCCTCTGCACCCAACTCGTCCACTCGGGCCCACAGATGGCGGTCGTGCTCTATGGCGGCGTGCGCTGTGCGTGCCTCGATCAGCTCTCGCTCGGCCGCGGCGATGGCGGTGGCGAGTGAGTCGATCCTTGTCTGATGGCGGGCCACGGCCGCCTCGGACCTCTGCGGTTGGTGCTGGGGCGCTCGCAGGAAGATCTCGTCTCGGCGGTAATCGGCGGCGTTGAACCCCGCCAGTGCAGCGTCCAACTCGCCGAGCCGCCGCAGCCGCGCCTTCACGGCCACTAACCGCTCCGACAGGTCGCGCCGCTTGGCATCGGTGACTTTGAGTCGTGCGCGTACCAGCAAGGGCAGAGAGACGTCGGCGTTCTCGGTGATCTCGCGCAGCTGCGGCGGACCGACCCGAACGATGGCTCCTGTCGGATGGCGATGCTCCTTGAGGACACTTAACAGTGCGTTGTCCACGGCGATGTTGGTGGCCGAGACGAGCAAGACGCGCTTGCCTGCGGTGATCAGGTCGCCGATCGCCTTTGTCAGTACCAGGGTCTTACCTGTGCCCGGTGGGCCCCAGACCAGCCAAACTCCGGTGCCGAGGCACGCTTGGTAGGCCTCCTCCTGCTGCGGGAACAGTCCTGCCGGCGGTCGGACTCGCGACCACTGTCCCCCAGGCTTCTTGAGGGCCAGAAGGTCGCCGAGCGGCGCGCTGCCGAGCGAGGCAATGCCGTCCTTGAGCGCTTCTACCAGGAAGGTGGGAGGTTGTTGCAGTGACCACAGATGGGGGTCGGCAGGGTCGGCGAACTCGGCCACTCGTACGGTGAGTGTGGCTTCGCTCTGTGAGACGTCCATCACTGCGAAGCCCTCGTCGATGCTGCCCTGCTCCGCACCCGCCAACCTCAGACCCTCAAGCCGATCAGGGCTCAGCTCGGCGCCCCGGACGTCCACGACGTACGATCCCTCACCGGTACGAATCGCGCGGCCGAGCCGCCGCCAGCGCGCTTTGCCGCCTGCACCACCCTCTACCGCGATCCACTCGCCCAGTGCGGTGATGATCTCCTCGCGCCAGCCCACGCCCCACTCCGCCCGCCGCTGACCCCGTGACGTCCCCACGATAAACAACTTCTCGTATCGGTTCCGGAGGTTCGCCGCTACGGTCAGATCCGGCGAAGCCATGGACGCCCTGCCATCCTGGTTGCGATGAACCACAGGGCCCGGAAGCGAGTGCGGGTATCAGTGATGTGGGGGATACAGACGCTCCAGCCGGTCGGTGTGGACGGCGTAGATGAAGGGGCCAGGACTGTTGGAGGCGGCGAACACGGCCTGCTGGTTGGTGATGAAGCGTTCGGCGTAGGCGGCGGAGGTGAGATCGCCGCGGGTGATGACAAAACAGCGGGCCTGATGCTCGATGACGGCAGCGATCTCGGCTTGCCGGTAGCGGATGCGTTTGTCCTTCATGAGGACGGCCCAGCCGAACTTGGCGCTGTCTTCGATCCAGCGGGTGTCTTCGACGGTCTCGTCTTGGGGGACGCCGTAGTGTTCGGCCAGGGTGATCAGGTTCCACCCGGCTTCGCGCAACAGTTTGGGGACGGCGACCCGGCCGAGACTGCGATCGACGAAGAACTTACGCGGCTGTTCGGGTGGCGACACGCAGGACATCCTCGATCTCGTCGCGGGTGAGCCCGTACTCCTCAGCTACGACATCGACGGGCTCTCCGGCCCGGAACAGGTCGATCGCGTCCTCGATCGTGGCGCCCCCGCGGGCGAATCGGGGCCGGCCGAAGGCGTGGCGGGCATCTATCGTGACCTCGGCGACGCGATATTGCGGAAGCGTGATCACTTCGGCGTATCCGTCGTGTGCGAAGTGCACGCGGCGCAGGTAGTTCTGCACGATCTCGGTGAAGACTCGTTGGTTGTTGCGGACGACGACCAGTTCACGGGCCGAGTCGTCGCCGACGTGCTCGGCGTAGTCGTAGAGGACTTCGGCGCCGTCGGTGAAGAGCCGGCGGCTGGCCAGGGCGTGTTCCAGCCCGAGTTCGCGCTGCAAGGCGTCGATTGCCGGCCGAATGCGCTGTAGGGGTACGCCGGCCTGCCGGAAGGCGGCCAGGGCATAGCCCTCGGCCAAGCCGATGAACGGCACGGATGCCTCGTTCGGCCGCTCTGCCCGGGTGGCGGTGATGACGGGGTTGGCGCGGATCGCACGGCCGTCGCGCTGACGGCGTTGATAGCCGAAGGCCCAACTGGTGAAGGTGGAGGCGGGGATCGCGAGGTAGCCGGCAGCTTCGGCGATGCCGTACAACGGCGTGGTGAACCGATCGATGGCCATGCTCACCTCCTGGATCACGTCGTTGAGCCTCTCCATGATGCCTCATCGTGTGGCGTCATAGGGGGGCGCATTCCTGCGTCGACTTGGTATGTCAGGCGATCCGGGCTGCTCGACCCACCCAGGACGGCAGTCGGCGCGTCTATCTGCTCGCGGGTCTACTGAAGCGTGGGTTCTGCGGGCGTCGCCTGGATTCGCATTGGGTGAACGGGCGTCCCGGACATAGGTGCCGCCACGGCTACACCAGCGCCAGACCTCGCGGGGCGTCCGGCCCGAAGTTCCTGTATGTACGTGAGGACCGGCTGCTGGCAGAGCTGTTGACACATGTCGGCGGCAGAGGGCGGGAAGGGCCGACGGAAATCGTCTCTGCATTACGAGCCAAAGGCCTGGTGATCGTCTGCCACGCGGCGACCCGTGTCGTGACTGAGCTCAACGCAGAAGAGCCCGCCCCTCGGGACGAGCTCTTCTTGGGGTAATCCTGTGTCCGAGGGGGGACTTGAACCCCCATGCCCCGCAAAGGGCACTAGCACCTCAAGCTAGCGCGTCTGCCTATTCCGCCACCCGGACTTGGTGCCTGCACGCGGGACCGTCATCTCGCGTCGGCTCCGTAAGGTTAGCAAACTCTGAGGGGTGCGTCATACCGGTTAACCACCCAGGCGTGGCGGCCCCCGTTTCTTGCCCTCCGCAAGCGCGTGTCGTGGGGCGGCGCGGCAGCTCCGGCCCGCTTTGCCCCGATACGGGAGCAGCGAGCTTGACCACTTACTGGGTCTCTTGTGAAAAGCGCTTGCGGCAACGTTGGGTGCTGCTACGGTTACGGACCGTTGAGGGGTGAGTCCGTGGACCGGCTCCGCCTGATGGTGGAGCCGGTCCTGGAAACCGAGGAGGACACGTGGCACGCACGGCGCGGCAGACGAGGGCGATGTCCCTCGATGCGTGGCGCGTGCCCGTGACTGTCTCAGCAGAGGATCCGATCACCCGCAGGGCTGACCGGATGGCGCGGTTCGCGGCCGGCGCCCGTCGGGTCGTCGTGCGAGCGGTCGCGGTCGGCAGTGTGCTGGCCGCTGGTTGGCTGCTCGCGCTTCTGTTCGGGATGCTCTTCTCCGCTCCGGCTGCCGCGGATTCCACCGCGGCGACAGGAGCCGGCACACCCCCGCACGCCACCGGGTCCATCACGGACGGTTTCCCCCCGGTAGGCACGGCTCCGGTGTTCGACAACGCCGGGGCGATGGCCGGGCTGAAGGTCGACGGGCTCACCAGCCAGTCGGATCCCGGCCTCCCGCCATCCTCCACCGCCGACAACATCCTGGACACCGATGGCTTGGTGCCCAACGGCAGTGGCAACGGCCCGTTCGGGTCCAACATGGGGGACGTCGCGCGGTCTGTCTTCGACCCGCGGCTCGAGGTCATGCACGTCGCTCTTCCGTACGTGCTGCCCCCTGTCGTCCGCACAGCGGCGGACGACCCTTCTTTCTCTCCTGACTGAGTCCCCGCGACAGAGTTCCGGCTTTCCGATGCCGGTGGCGGAGCGCGGCTTCGATCCCTCCGCTCATGGCGGTTCACGACTTTCCGCCAACGGGTGACACGTCAGTCCCTGGTTCGCGAATTCCCCGAGGTCTCCGCTGTGCGCGGCGCCCTGCGATTCCGCAGGCCCCGCACGGGCCACGGCTGGGTGCGAACTGTCAGGTAATCCCCCAAGAAATCAGTAGGAGTATCCATTATGCGTACGTGGGCGAAGGCTTCGGCCCCAGCGGCTCTGCTCGCGGTGGCGGTCATGTCGTTCGGCGGCGGCACCGCGCTCGCCGACACCGACGGTGACTCCTCCGTCGGCGGCGGCAACCAGGTCAACCTGCCCATCTCGCTGCCCATCGACATCAGCGGCAACGCGGTCGGGGTGGCCGGCGAGTCCAGCGCCAGCTCCAAGGGGGGCGCGTCGGTGGTCGACACCGGCCGGGGCGGCATCCCCAACGAGACGTCCGGCAGGTCCAGCGTCCTGGGCGGCAACCAGGTCAACGCGCCGATCAGCGCCCCGGTCAACGCCTGCGGCAACGCGGTCTCGCTGTTCGGCAACTCCGACGCCGGGTGCACCGGCGGCTCGACGGTCAAGACCTCCGGCAAGGGCGGCGCGGGCGGCAACCGCACCTCGGGCGACCACAGCCTGATCGGCGGCAACCAGATCACCGCGCCGATCACGGCCCCGATCAACGCCTGCGGCAACGCGCTGGCGATCTTCGGTGACGCCACGGCGGGCTGCAAGGGCGGCGCCTCGGTGCACAACACCGGCACCGGCGCCGGGGGCAACACCACGTCGGGCCGTTCGTCGGCGCTCGGCGGCAACCAGGTGATCGCGCCGATCAGCGGCCCGATCAACATCTGCGGCAACTCGGTGGCCGTGTTCGGCGAGGCGTTCGCGGGCTGCAAGGGCGGCTCGTCCGTCACCAACGGCGGCGGCCACGGGCGCCACTACCACAGCTCCCGCCACGTGGGCTCGACCGGCAACGACACCGACGGGCGCTACGGCGCCGGCAGCGGCAACCAGGTCATCGCCCCGGTCAGCCTGCCCATCACCGCCTGCGGCAACGCGGTCGGCAACGCGCCCGCCGGGTGCGAGGGCGGCTCGTCGGTGCACAACTCGGCGGCCGGCTCCGGGGCCGGTGGCAACCACACGTCGGGCCGGTCGGGCGTGCTCAGCGGCAACCAGGTGGTCGCTCCCATCACGGCTCCGGTCAACGTCTGCGGCAACGCGGTGGCGCTGTTCGGTGAGGCGTTCGCCGGGTGCAAGGGCGGCGTCTCGGTGAAGAACGGCGGCAAGGGCGCCGGCGGCAACGTCACGTCCGGGCGTTCCGGGGTCGGCTCGGGCAACCAGGTCGTGGCTCCCATCACCGCCCCGGTCAACGCGTGCGGCAACGCGGTCGCGGCGCTCGGCCTGTCGGAGGCCCACTGCAAGGGCGGCGCGTTCGTCTCGCCCCACAACGGCGTGGGCGCCGGTGGCAACACCACGTCCGGCCGGTCCGGCGTGCTGGCCGGCAACCAGGTGATCGCGCCGATCACCGCCCCGGTCAACGTCTGCGGCAACGCCGTGGCCGTCCTGGGTGACGCGGCCGCCGGGTGCCTGGGCGGGGCGCACGTCGGCACCCCGCCGCACCACGGCCACTACAAGAACCACAGCAGCAAGGCCCAGGCTGCCAAGGGCGGCGGCGTGCTGCCCGCGCTCCCGGCGGTGCCCGCGCTGAGCGGCCTCCAGGACGCCAGCGGTGTCGCCCAGCGGATGAGCGGCGGCTCCGGCCTGCCGCCGCTGCCGGTCGTCGGCGACGTCGCCGGCACGCTCGGCCTGCCCGCGGTCCCGGGCCTGCCCGGCGTGCCCGCCCAGCCCGCCACCCCGGCGGTCCAGGGCAAGAAGCCCGGCGTCCAGGGCAAGAAGCCGTCCGTCCAGGGCAAGCGGCCGGGCGTCCAGGGCAAGCAGCGGACCTCCGCCGCGACCGGCCCCGTGTCGGCGCTGGAGCCGGCCACCGCCCTCGTCTCCTCGACCCCGGTCGGCGGCGCCGTGAGCTCCGCGACCGGCAGCCTGCCCACGGGTGACCTGGGCCTGATGAGCGCCGCCCAGCCGACCGGCGTCACCGGGATGTCCACCGGCTCGCTGTTCGCGCTGGTGCTGGGCGCCATGTGCGCCGCCTCGGCCACCCTGTTCGCCACCACCCGCCGCTTCCGCCTCGGCCGGAAGTAGCAACACCTGTCCACTGCCCGCAGCCGGCGGGCAGTGGCCCATAGACGCTTTGCCCGTTCCGGGGGCGCGGCCCGGGGCGGGCAAAGCCTTTGTCATAGAGTGCTGCGCACGCGCACGATCTTTCGGCGCAGCCGTACACGGCGGCTCCCGTCGGGATGGAGCCGCACCCGGGCGAGCTCCCACTGGCCGTACTCAGCGTGCTCGGTCAGCAGCTGACGTGCGGCTTCGCGGGACAGATCGCGCGGAATGAAGATATCCATGTAGGAGTAGTCGAGCACAACGATTAGTCTCCAGGGTGAGTCAGGGCGCCATGCGTCTCGATGGGCCCTTATTCTGCGTGCTTGTGGGTGGACCCGGAAGCTAGTGGGTAGCCCCGGGGGAAGGAAAAATCCGCGAGTCGGGTTACCTTTCAGATCTGTGCCGGCTCCCGGCAGGGGGAATTGCAAGCGAACAGCGAGGTAGGAAGCAGCGTGCCAGCCAACAACGGCAGCGCCGGCGGAACACGCCTGGTGATCGTGGAGTCGCCCGCCAAGGCCAAGACGATCGAGCGGTACCTCGGCGCCGGCTACGTCGTCGAGTCCAGCATCGGCCATATCCGCGACCTGCCTGAGCGGGCCGACGACATCCCCGAGAAGTTCAAGGGGGAGACGTGGGCACGCCTTGGCGTCAACGTGGAGCACGACTTCGAGCCGCTGTACGTCGTCAACCCCGACAAGCGCTCGCAGGTGAGCAAGCTCAAGCAGCTGCTCAAGGACGCCGACGAGCTCTACCTGGCCACTGACGAGGACCGCGAGGGCGAGGCGATCGCCTGGCACCTGCGCGAGGTGCTCAAGCCGCGGGTGCCGGTGCACCGCATGGTGTTCCACGAGATCACCCCGCAGGCGATCCGCAACGCCGTGGCCAACCCGCGCGACCTCAACCTGCGCCTGGTCGACGCCCAGGAGACCCGCCGCATCCTCGACCGCCTCTACGGCTACGAGGTCAGCCCGGTCCTGTGGAAGAAGGTCAAGCCGAGGCTGTCGGCGGGCCGCGTCCAGTCGGTGGCGACGCGGCTGGTGGTCGAGCGCGAGCGCGAGCGCATGGCGTTCACGGCCGCCCACTACTGGGACCTCCAGGCGCTGTTCGACACCGGCAAGGCCGAGGAGCGGCCGCGCGACTTCACCGCCACGCTGACCGGCGTCGACGGCAAGCGGGTCGCCCAGGGCCGCGACTTCGCCAGCACCGGCCTGCTCAAGAACAACGACGTGCTCCACCTGACCGAGGCCGCCGCGGGCGAGCTGGCCGGCCGGCTCCAGGGCTCGTCCTACGCGGTCAAGTCCGTCGAGCGCAAGCCGTACACCCGCAAGCCGTACGCGCCGTTCCGGACGACCACGTTGCAGCAGGAGGCCAGCCGCAAGCTGGGCTTCTCCGCCAAGTACACGATGCAGGTGGCGCAGCGCCTCTACGAAGAGGGCTACATCACGTACATGCGTACCGACAGCATCACGCTGTCGGAGACGGCCGTCGCCGCCGCGCGCTCGCAGGCCATCAAGCTGTACGGCGAGGCGTACGTGCCGGACAAGCCGCGCGTTTACAGCGGCAAGGTGAAGAACGCGCAGGAGGCGCACGAGGCGATCAGGCCGTCGGGCGAGCAGTTCCGCACGCCCGGCGAGACGGGGCTGACGGGCGACAAGTTCCGGCTGTACGAGCTGATCTGGCAGCGCACGGTGTCGTCGCAGATGAAGGACGCCGTCGGTGAGTCGGTCACGGTCAAGGTGGGCGGCAGGTCGTCGGCGGGCGAGGACGTCGAGTTCACCGCCTCCGGCCGGACGATCACGTTCTACGGCTTCCTCAAGGCGTACGTGGAGGGTCACGACGACCCGTCGACCGACCGTGACGACTCCGAGAAGCGGCTGCCCAACCTGGCCGAGGGCGACGCGCTGAGCGCGACCCGGCTGGACGTGGCGGGTCACTCGACCAAGCCGCCTGCCCGCTACACCGAGGCGTCGCTGGTCAAGGAGCTGGAGGATCGCGAGATCGGCCGCCCGTCGACCTACGCGTCGATCATCGGCACGATCCTCGACCGCGGCTACGTGTTCAAGAAGGGCACCGCGCTGGTGCCCTCCTTCCTGGCGTTCGCCGTGGTCAACCTGCTGGAGCAGCATTTCGGCAACCTGGTCGACTACGACTTCACGGCCGACATGGAGAAGGTGCTCGACGACATCGCCAACGACCGGGCGGAGCGGGTGCCGGAGCTGCAGCGCTTCTACTTCGGCGGCGACGGTGACGAGGGCCTGAAGGAGATGGTCACCGACCTGGGCGACATCGACGCCAAGGAGATCAGCTCGTTCCCGATCAGGGGCACCGACATCGTCATCCGCGTCGGCCGTTACGGCCCGTACCTGGACCGCGACGGTGCCCGGGTCAACGTGCCCGAGGACATGACGCCCGACGAGCTGACAGCCGAGAAGGCCGAGGAGCTGTTCTCGCGCCCGACCGGCGACCGTGAGCTGGGCCGCGACCCGGTGAGCGGGCACATGATCGTCGCCAAGGACGGGCGGTTCGGCCCGTACGTGACCGAGATCCTGCCGGAGGAGGCGCCGCCTGCCGAGGGCGCCCCGAAGAAGCGGACGAAGAAGGCGGACGCCCCCAAGCCGCGCACCAGCTCGCTGTTCAAGACGATGTCGCTCGACACGATCACGCTGGACGACGCGCTGCGGCTGCTGACGATCCCGCGCGAGGTGGGCGAGCTCGACGGCGAGCCGGTGGTGGCGCACAACGGGAAGTTCGGCCCGTACCTGAAGAAGGGCACCGATTCGCGCTCGCTCGGGTCGGAGGAGGACCTGCTGACGGTCACGATCGAGCAGGCCAAGGAGCTGTTCGCACAGCCGAAGCAGCGGGGCAGGGGCCGGGCCGCGGCCGCAGCGCCGCTGCGCGAGCTGGGCGAGGACCCCAACTCCAAGAAGCCGGTCGTGGTCAAGGAGGGGCGTTTCGGGCCGTACGTGACCGACGGCGAGACCAACGCCTCGCTGCGCAAGGGCGACACGGTCGAGGAGATCACGATCGAGCGGGCGGCGGAGCTGCTGGCCGAGCGGCGTGAGCGGGCGCCCGCGCCGAAGAAGACGACGAAGAAGGCGCCGGCCAAGAAGGCTCCCGCCAAGACGGCCGCGAAGAAGCCCGCCGCCAAGTCCTGAGAGCCCTCTCAGCGGCCGTACGCGGGCTTGATCGCGCGCTCGTAGCATGACGGCGTGCTCTTCGTCTTCTTCATGGTGGCTCTGGTCGCGGCCGTCCACTATTACCTGTGGCACCGGCTCGTCCGCTCCACCACCGGGCCGGGGAGGCTGCGCAGGGGCCTGAGCTTCGTGGTGGCGGGGCTGTTCGTGCTCGTGGTGGCGACCTTCGTGGCCTCGCGTATGGAGGCGTTCCACTGGCTGGCGTGGCCGGGCTATCTGTGGATCGCGGTGATGTTCTACCTGGTCGTGTTCCTCGTGGTGCTGGAGGTGCCGCGGGCGGTGGCGGCGCTGGTGATGCGCCGTCGCGGGAGGCGTCCGACGCCGGTGGTGGAGCTGGTGCCCGCCGGGGCGGGGCCGTCGGGGCCGTCCGAGGAGCCCGGGCCGGCCGCCGACGGCATGAGCAGGCGGCTCTTCCTGGGACGGGCCACCGCCGCGGTCGCGGGCGTCGGCGCGCTGGGCACGGTCGGCTACGGCGCGTCGGTGGCGCTGGGCGACCCGGTGATCGAGCCGGTCAGGGTGACGCTGCCGGGGCTCGACCAGCGGCTGCGCGGGCTGCGGTTCGCCGTGGTGAGCGACATCCACCTGGGGCCGCTGACCGGGATCGGGCACACCGAGCGGATCGTGCGCATGATCAACGGCCTGGAGCCCGACGTGGTGGCGATCGTCGGCGACCTGGTCGACGGCTCGGTGTCGGCGCTCGGGCGGCTGGCGAAGCCGTTCAAGAACCTGGAGTCCCGCTACGGGGCCTATTTCGTGACCGGCAACCACGAATACTTCACCGAGCAGGGGCCGGGCGAGTGGATCGAGGAGCTGGCCGACCTCGGCGTGCGGTCGCTGCGCAACGAACGGGTGGAGATCCGCCACCAGGGCGCGGTGCTGGACCTGGCCGGGGTGAACGACGTCAACGGCGTCACCATGAACGACGGGCCCGACTTCGCCAGGGCGCTCGGCGGACGCGACCCGAACCGCGCCGCCGTCCTGCTCGCCCACCAGCCGGTGCAGGCGGAGAAGGCCGCCGAACACGGCGTCGACCTGCAGCTCTCCGGCCACACGCACGGCGGGCAGATGGTGCCGTTCAACCTGATCGTCCCGCTCCAGCAGCCCGTGGTGTCGGGGCTGGGCACGGTCAAGGGCATGCCGGTGTACGTGACGCGCGGGGCCGGATATTGGGGCCCTCCGGTGCGTGTCGGAGCGCCGCCTGAGATCACTATGCTGGAGCTGCGCTGACTTTACGCAAACCAGTGGTCACTCTGGGCTAATCTAGAGTAGTATCCGAACGGATACTACTGGAGGTGACGGATGAAGCCCGACGTCAAGTTCTGGGCGGAGCACGGCGCGATGCTGCTCAAGCACGCCCGCCACACGGCGCGGCTGCACCAGCAGCAGCTCGCCGAGGGCAGCGGCACCTCGCGCACGACGCTCTCGGCCTATGAGCACGGGCGCAAGTCACCCACCCTGGAGACGGCCGGGCGCATCCTCGACGCCGCCGGGTTCCGGCTGGCGCTGGAGCCGAAGGTGGAGTTCGCCGGTTCTGTGCCGAGTTGTCTGCCACGGCTGCCGGTGTCCGCGGCCCTGGGCATTGTGGCCCACGGCGACCGGGTCTACGATCTGGCCGACCGCGAGCAACGCCGCGAGGCCTATGCGGCGCTGCTGAGCGAAGGCCGGCCGCAGGACGTGCTCGATCACGTGGATGGGGTGTTGCTCGTCGAGCTCTGGGAAGATCTCGATCTGCCCGCGCCCGTCCGCACGGCCTGGGCGCCGCTGATCGAGCGGGCCAAGCGCGGTGACTGACGGAGCTGGGAGCGGAGACGGTGTCCATGAGCGGTGCACTTCCCGACACACTGACCGGTGCGCTTACCAGCGCACAGCCGGTCATATCCGACTCGCCGCTCCCCCTGACCTGGATACGCTGACATCATGACCGTCCTTGGCCGCCGCCGACAGGCACACGTGCTGGCAAACGCGCCGTTCCGCCGGCTGTGGACTGCCATGTCGGTGTGCAGCCTGGGTGACTGGCTCAACATCCTCGCGCTGACCGCGATGGCCGGAAACCTCACCCAGGGCGACTACCGCACCCAGTCTTTGGCCATCGGCGGCGTGTTCGTCGCCAAGATGCTGCCCGCCGTCCTGCTCGGGCCGCTCGCCGGAGCGTTCGCCGACCGGTTCGACCGGCGGCTGACGATGTTCGCCGCCGACCTGGCCCGCTTCGCCGTCGTGCTGTCGATCCCGATCGTCGGCAGCTACCAGTGGGTCATCGTCGCCACGGTCCTCGTCGAGTGCGTCAACCTGTTCTGGGTCCCGGCCAAGGACGCCACCGTCCCCAACCTGGTGCCCAAGGAGCAGCTGGAGTCGGCCAACCAGCTCAACCTGATGGTGACCTACGGCAGCGCGCCGGTCGCCGCCGCGCTGTTCGCCGCCCTGTCGGTGGCCGGCGACGTGGGGCGCAACCTCGTGCCGGCGCTGGCCGGGGTCGACGCCACCGCGCTGGCGCTCGTCGTCAACGCCTGCGCCTACCTGGTGTCGGCGTTCCTCATCTTCACGCTGCGCGACATCCCCAAGCGCGACGGCGCGATCTCCACGCCCTCGGTGCTCAAGCAGATCGTCGAGGGCTGGCGGTTCGTCGGCGGCAACCGGCTGGTGCGCGGCCTGATCATCGGCATGCTGGGCGCGTTCGCGGCCGGGGGCGCGGTGGTGGGCGTCGCCAAGATCTACGTGGTGGCGCTGGGCGGCGGCGACGCCGCCTACGGCGTGGTGTTCGGCGCCGTCTTCGTCGGCATGGCGCTGGGCATGTTCTTCGGGCTGCGGCTGCTGCGCGAGCTGTCGCGGCGGCGGCTGTTCGGGCTGTCGCTCATCGTGGCCGGGCTCGTCCTCATGGCCATCGCGCTCATCCACAACCTGGTGATCGTGGTCATGCTGACCGTGGCGCTGGGGGCGTGCGCGGGCATCGCCTGGATCATCGGCTACACGCTCATCGGCCTGGAGGTCGAAGACGGGCTGCGCGGGCGCACGTTCTCGTTCCTGCAGTCGACGGCCCGGGTGACGCTGCTGCTGGTCGTCGCCGTGGCCGCGCCGCTGGCCGCGCTGTTCGGCGAGCACCTGCTGACCTTCGGCGACCTGACCTACGAGTTCAGCGGCACCAACCTGGTGCTGCTCGTCGGCGGCGTGGTGGCCGCGCTCGTCGGCGTGCTCGGGCTGCGCCACATGGACGACCGCAAGGGCGTCCCCATCACCGAGGACCTGATCGCGGCGCTGCGCGGCGAGCGGTTCAAGGCCGGGCCCGCCGAGCACGTGCCGGGGCTGTTCGTGGCCTTCGAGGGCGGCGAGGGGTCCGGCAAGACCACCCAGTCCAGGATGCTCGCCATCTGGCTGCGCGACCAGGGCTACGACGTGGTGCAGACCCGCGAGCCCGGCGCCACCAAGGTCGGCATGCGGCTGCGCGCCATCCTGCTCGACGCCGCCGAGCGCGGCCTGTCGGCGCGGGCCGAGGCGCTGCTCTACGCCGCCGACCGCGCCGAGCACGTCGAGAAGGTCATCCGGCCCGCCCTCTACCGGGGGGCGCTGGTGGTGTGCGACCGCTACGTCGACTCCTCGCTCGCCTACCAGGGGGCCGGGCGCGCGCTCGACCCCGGTGACGTGTCCAAGGTCAACGCCTGGGCGACGGGCGGGCTGGTGCCGCACCTGACCGTGCTCATCGACACGCCGCCCGAGGTGGGGCTGACCCGGCTCGGCGGGGCCGCCGACCGGATCGAGTCGGAGCCGCTGGAGTTCCACGAGCGGGTGCGCAAGGAGTTCCGCGCGCTGGCCGCCGCCGCGCCCGAGCGCTACCTGGTCGTCGACGGCACCCTGGAGCCCGACGTGATCACCCGCGCCATCCAGGACCGGGTCCGCGAGATCCTGCCCGACCCGGTGCCGCGCACGTCCGAGGACATCACGGGCACGATGCCCGCCATCCGCGACTAGCCTTGACCCGTGGGTGTCTTCGATGACCTGGTAGGCCAGACCCAGGCGACGGCCGTGCTGTCGCGGGCCGCCGCGGCCGCCGCCGAGGCGGTGAGCGGCGGGCGCGGCGCCGGCATGACGCACGCCTGGCTGTTCACCGGCCCGCCCGGCGCGGGCCGTGAGGACGCCGCCCGCGCCTTCGCCGCCGCGCTGCTCTGCCCCGACGGCGGCTGCGGCCACTGCGACCAGTGCCACCAGGTGCTCATCGGCTCCCACCCCGACCTGGAGTGCGTACGCCCCGCCGGGCTGTCCTACAGCGTCAAGCAGACGCGCGAGCTCATCCTGCGCGCGGCGGGCGCGCCGACCCAGGGCCGGTGGCGGGTCATCCTGTTCGAGGACGCCGACCGGGCCACGGAGGCCGCCGCCAACGCCCTGCTCAAGGCCATCGAGGAGCCGCCGCCGCGCACCGTGTGGCTGCTCTGCGCGCCCGCCCCCGACGACCTGATGATCACCATCCGGTCCCGGTGCCGGCTCGTCACGCTCACCACGCCCGGCACCGAGGCCGTCGCGCACCTGCTGGCCACCCGCGACAGCGTCCCCTGGGAGACCGCCCAGTTCGCCGCCCGCGCCGCCCAGGGCCACATCAGCCGCGCCCGCGCGCTGGCCCTGGACGAGGGGGCCCGCCGGCGCCGTGAGGCCGTGCTGTCCATCCCCCGGTCGCTGTCGGGTGTCGGCGAATGCGTCAGCGCCGCCGAGCGGCTGGTCAAGACCGCCGAGGAGGAGGCCGCCGCCGCCACCGCCGCGCTCAACGAGAACGAGACCACCGAGCTGCGCAAGATCTACGGCGAGGGCTCCACGGGCAAGGGGCTCAACCGGGGCCTGGTCCGGGGTGGCGCGGGGGCGCTGAAGGACCTGGAAGACCGGCAGAAGTCCCGCGCCACCCGCATCAAGCGCGACTCGCTCGACGCGGCGCTGCTGGAGCTGGTGTCGTTCTACCGCGACGTGCTGGCCATGCAGTTCGGCGCCGGGGTCGAGCTGGCCAACGACGACCTCCGCTTCGACCTCGACCAGGTGGCCAAGGCGACCACCCCGGAGGAGACGCTGGGGCGCATCGACGCGATCATGCGCTGCCGCGAGCGCCTCGACCTCAACGTCAACCCGCAGATCGCGGTCGAGTCCATGATGCTGTCGCTCAGGGCGTGAAGCTCCGTCCCGGCGCGGCGCGTACTGTGGCAGGTACGTGTCCCCGACGCCGGTAGGAGGCGAGCACGAGCCCATGGGAATGATCATGGCCGTGAGCTTCACCCGCTACGGACGGCTCTACTACCTCGACCCCGGCCCTCACAGCCCCGCGGTGGGCGACAAGGTGCTGGTCCCGACCGACGCCGGGCCCGAGGTGGCGGAGTGCGTGTGGGCGCCGCAGTACACCAGCGAGGACATCGACGGCCTGCCCGTCTGCGCCGGTCTCGCGGGCGAGGAGCACCTGACCCGCGACGAGACCAACAAACGCCGCAGGGCCGAGGCGCGCAGCGTCTCCAAACGCCTGATCAAGCGGCACACGCTGCCCATGAAGGTGGTCGGCGTCGACTACCTCGACCAGGACAACGTCTACACCGTCTACTTCTCGGCCCCCCACCGCGTCGACTTCCGCGCCCTGGTCCGTGACCTCGCCCGCAACCTGCGCGCCCGCGTCGAGCTGCGGCAGATCGGCCCGCGCGACGAAGCCCGTCTCCAGGGCGGCATCGGCCCCTGCGGGCGCGACCTGTGCTGCGCGACGTTCCTCAAGGACTTCGAGCCGGTCTCCGTCCGCATGGCCAAGGACCAGGACCTGCCGGTCAACCCGCTGCGCATCGCCGGCGCGTGCGGTCGGCTGATGTGCTGCCTCAAGTACGAGCACCCGCTGTACGTCGAGACCCGCTACCGGATGCCGAAGAACGGCAGCCGTGTGAGCACCCCGCAGGGCGACGGCACGGTGGTGGGCCACAACGTGCCCGCCGACACGGTGACCGTGCGGCTGGACGACGGCGGCAGGCGCTGCGCGTGCCCGTCGGCGTCGGTGTGCTCGCCGCGCATCCAGCACGACACGATGTACGGCAAGCCGTCAGGCGAGGAGGAGAGCTAGCCCGTCACGCCTCGGCCGCGGCCTCCCAGTCGTGGCAGGGCCGCAGCGCGTGGTGCCGGTAGATCATGCCGAGCGCCTGCGCGGTGGCCTGGGCGTACATGCCCTCTCCGGCGGGGCCGCACAGGCAGTCGGGCGACCGCTCGTGTCCGACGACGTCGTCGAGCGGCCGGATGTGGACGACCTTGTGCACGGCATACCCCTTGACCTCGACCGGGAGTTACGTGCAGTTTAAGGCTATTTGTCCACTTTGTGGTGCTATTTCCGGATGCGGCTACAGGCGGTCGCCCCTGTCGAACGCCTTCATCTCCCCGCCGTGCACCGCCAGGGCGTAGATCACCAGCACGTCCACGGCGATGACGATCATCGACCAGAGCGGGTACGCGGGCAGCCAGGCGAAGTTGACCAGCGCCTGGACACCGGCGAGGAGGATGCCGACCACGCGGCCCCATGCCTTGCCCATCATGACCGCGGCACCAGCGAGGGCGACGACCACACCCATGATCAGGTGCATCCAGCCCCAGGCCGTGTAGTTGACCGGGATGGCCAGGTCATTGGCGGTGACGAGGTAGAAATCGGTGTTGAAGATGCCCACCAGCCCCATCAGGGCCTGGAAGCAGCCCAGGATGATCATCGTGATCCCGGCGAAGATCACCCATCCGACCCAGCCGGTGGGCTGCGGCTGCGTCTCCACCGGGCGGACCTGCGCCGGTTGCTGATCCTGACGCTGCTGGGGCACCGCCGCGGTCTGGTCGCGGGATGTCTCCTGCGTTCGTCCGTATCGCGGGTTTTCCATGTTCGACTCCCCTCCGCGAGGCGGGGCTTCCGGGAGCGGATCGCGCTGCCGTCAGCATCTCCGCCACTTACCAGTGTGCCCCCGGCGCCCCTCATGTTCTGCGTGGATATCGCCAAATACGGAGGGGATGTTTTTGCCTGGTCGTGGTGGCCGCCCGATCGCGAAAGGGGGATCACCTTGAGCACATCGCCACGTCGAGGAAGAAGACCTCATGAGCAACCTCATCGCCATCTCCTACCCGGACGTCGCCACCGCCGTCGCCGTCCGCGACCGCCTGACGGAGCTCCAGCGGCAGAACCTGATCACGCTGGAGGACATGGCCATCGTCGAACGCCGGGACAACGGCACCATCAAGCTGCACCAGGGCGTCGGCACGACCGGCATGGGCGCGGCGAGCGGCGCGCTGTGGGGCGGCCTGATCGGGATGCTGTTCTTCATGCCGCTGTTCGGCATGGCGCTGGGCGCGGCCACCGGAGCGGCCGGCGGCGCGATGACGGACCTCGGCGTCAACGACGCGTTCATGCGGGAGCTCGGCGACAAGCTGGAGCCCGGCACCGCCGCGCTGTTCGTCCTGGTCGTGCGGAGCACCCCGGACAAGGTCATCCCGGAGGTCCAGCCGTACGGCGGACACGTCATCCAGACCTCTCTCAGCCGCGAGGAGGAGGCGCAACTGCGCGAGATGATGGAGAGCACCGGCGCGCGCTGACCGCGCGGCACGCCCCGCTCGGGTCACCCCATGGACAACCATCACGGGAACGGCGCCCGGCGGCCGAGAGACTACACCGGTGCGGTCTACGGATCGCTGCTGGCCGCCTCCGTGGTGGCCGGTGCGGGGACGCTCGGCAAGTTCCCGCGCCTGGAGCTGGTCCTGCTGCTGCTGGGCACCAGCGTGGTGTTCTGGGCCGCCCACGTGCACGCCCGCCTGTTCGGCGCCCGTACGGTCTTCCGTTCCGCGAGCCTGGCCGACATCCGCCGGGCCGGCGTCGAGGAGTGGCCGATCGTCACGGCGGCGATCCCGCCGGCCGCGGTGGTGGCCGTCGGCCCGCTGCTGGGCCTCGAACCGCAGGCCACCGTGTGGCTGGCCCTCGTGGTCGCGATCGCCGGTCAGGTCGGCTGGGCGGCCGCCGCGGCCGTGGGAGTCGGCGCCTCCCCGCGCGCGGTCCTCGGCACGAGCGCCGTCAACCTGGTGCTCGGGCTGATCATCGTGGCGCTGAAGGCCGCGTTCCACCACTGACGACCGAGGTGACCATGTGTCGATGGATGACGTACTGCGGAGAACCCATTCTGGCCGAGGACCTGCTGTTCAGGCCGGTGCACTCGCTCATCGACCAGAGTCTGCACGCGAGGCTCGGGGTGACCACCACGAACGGGGACGGTTTCGGCATCGGATGGTACGGCGAGGGCGCGGAGCCCGCCGTCTTCAAGAGCGTCGAGCCCGCGTGGAACGACCGGAACCTGCGGGAGATCGCCCGGCAGATCCGCACTCCCCTCCTGTTCGCGCACGTCCGTTCGTCGACCGGAACCCCGGTGCAGCGCAGCAACTGCCATCCGTTCCGCCACGGGCGCTGGCTGTGGATGCACAACGGAGCCGTGGAGGGATTCCGCGAGCTGCGGCGTGACATGGCGATGGCGGTGGAGCCGTCGCTCTACCCCGTCATCGAGGGGTCCACCGATTCGGAGCTGCTGTTCTTCCTGGCGCTCACGTTCGGGCTGGCCGACGACCCGCCGAGTGCCGTGGCCCGTGCCGTCGGGCTGGTGGAGGAGCTCGCCCGGCGCCGCGGAACCCCGCCTCCGGTCGACATGACGGTGGCCACGACGGACGGCGAGTCCGTGTGGATGTTCCGCCACGCCAGCGCGGGCCGCCCCGGGTCGCTGTTCTACTCCACCGACATCGCGCAGGTGCGGGAGCTGCATCCGGAGCTGGAGGCCCTGCGGCGGCTCGGCGCGGGGACGCGTTTCGTGGTCTCGGAGCCGCTGCGTGATCTCGCGGGCACCTGGAACGAGATTCCCGAGGGCTCTCACGGGGTGATCCGCGAGGGAGAAGTGGTGATCCAGCCATTTTCTCCCTTCTGGGAGGGGTGATGAGCGGGCGCGTCCTGGCGCCGCTGGCCCTCGCCCAGTTCATCTGCAGCTTCGCCGGCTCCAACATGAACGTGATGATCAACGACATCGGCGAGGACCTGGACACGACGGTTCAGGGCGTGCAGAGCACGATCACGCTGTTCCTGCTGATCATGGCGGTGCTCATGATCCCGTGCAGCAAGCTGACCGACCGCTGGGGCCGCAAGCGCTGCTTCCTCCTCGGACTCACCCTGTACGGGATCGGCGCGCTGATCAGTGCGCTGTCGCCGAGCCTGGCCGTGCTGATGCTCGGCAACTCGGTGCTGGAAGGGGTGGGCACCGCGCTGCTGATCCCACCGGTCTACATCCTCGCCACGATGGCCTATGCCGATCTCCAGTCGCGGGCCCGGGCGTTCGGCGTGATCAGCGGGCTGGGTGGCGTCGGCGCGGCGGCGGGCCCGCTGATCGGCGGATTCATCGCGACGGCGATCGACTGGCGGGCCGCGTTCCTCTTCCAGGCGCTGGTCGTCGCCGTGATCATCGTCTTCAGCCGCGGGATCGCCGACCCGGTGGCGCCGGACCCGGACCGCCCCTTCGACGCCGCCGGGGCGGTGCTGTCGGCGGTGGGCATGTTCTTCGTCGTGTTCGGGATCCTCCAGGCCGGCAGCGACGCCGTCCTGATGGCGGTGCTCCTCGTCGCCGGAGCGGCCTTCCTGGTCTGGTTCTTCCTCCACATCCACGCGCGGCAACGGGCCGGGAAGGAGCCGCTGCTCAGCACCGGCCTGTTCCGGAACCGTACCTCCAATCTTGGACTGATCACCCAGAACATGCAGTGGCTGGTTCTCATGGGCACGTCCTTCGTCGTCGCGGTCTTCCTGCAGACGGTCCGCGGCTACAGCGCGATCCAGACCGGGGTGATCTTCACCTCGGCGACCGTGGGCGTGCTGATCACGTCGCTGGCCGCGGAGCGCCTCTCCCGCAAGCACTCGCAGAAGGCCCTGGTCTCGGCGGGCTTCGTCATGACCGTGGCCGGGATCGGCGTCCTGCTCCTCCTGGTCGGGGCCTCGTCCAGGGTGGTCGCGTTCGCGCCGGGGCTGCTGCTGATCGGGCTGGGCGTGGGCGTGATGCTGACCCCGTCGGTCAACCTGGTGCAGTCCAGCTTCCCCGAGGAACGGCAGGGCGAGATCTCCGGGCTGTCACGCAGCGTCTCCAACCTCGGCTCGTCGTTCGGCACGGCGATCGCGGGCACGATCCTCATCGCCGGGCCGGCCCAGGGCAACCGGTCCTACGCGCTCGCCATGATCGCGCTCGGCGTGTTCGCCCTGGTCGGCCTCGCCGCCGCCATCCGGCTCCCCGCCGGCGCGCGGTAGGCGCGTACGGTCTAGCCCGGGGACGATTCGGCGCGTTCGAGCTGCTCGTCCAGGGCCATGGCGGCGGCGATGAGCGCGAGGTGGGTGAACGCCTGCGGGAAGTTGCCGAGCTGCTCGCCCGACGGGCCGATCTCCTCGGCGAACAGGCCGACATGGTTCGCGTACGTGAGCATCTTGTCGAAGGCGTAACGCGCCTGCTGCAGCCGCCCGGCGCGGGCCAGGGCCTCGACGTACAGGAAGCTGCACAGGTTGAACGTGCCCTCCGAGCCGAGCAGCCCGTCGGGGGAGGCGGCCGGGTCGTAACGGTAGACGAGGCTGTCGCTGACCAGCTCCTTCTCCATAGCGTCGAGCGTGCTCAGCCAGGCCGGGTCGCGGGGCGAGATGAACCCGACGCGCGGCATGAGCAGCAGCGACGCGTCCAGCACGTCGGTGCCGTAGTGCTGGACGAAGGCCTGCCGCCGCGGGCTCCAGCCGCGGTCGACGATCTGGTCGAAGACGGTGTCGCGAACGCTCGTCCAGCGGGCGACGTCGCCGGGACGCGAGTAGGCGGTCGCCATCCGGATGCCCCGGTCGAAGGCGACCCAGGTCATCAGGCGGCTGTAGGTGAAGTCCTGGCGCCCGCCACGGGTCTCCCAGATCCCCTCGTCGGGGCGGTCCCAGGTGTCGGCCAGCCAGTCCAGCAGCCCGGCGAACGACCGCCAGCCGCGGATGCCGCCGATCTCCTGCGCCTGGGCCAGGGCGTCGGCGGCCTCGCCGTAGATGTCGAGCTGGAGCTGCCCGGCGGCGGCGTTCCCGGCCCGTACCGGCTTCGAGCCCTGGTAGCCCTCCAGGTGGTCGAGGACCTCCTCGGTCAGGTGCGGGTCCCCGTCGACCCGGTACATGATCTGCAACGGCTCCTCCGCGTCGCCGCCGGCGTCCAGGCGTTCGCGCAGCCACGTACGGAACGCCTGGGCCTCCTCGACGAAGCCGAGGTCGATCAGGGCCCGGACGGACAGGGAGGCGTCACGGATCCAGGTGTAGCGGTAGTCCCAGTTGCGCTCGCCGCCGACCTGCTCCGGCAGGCCCATCGTGGCGGCGGCGATCGGCGCGCCCGTGGGCGCGTACGTGAGGAGCTTGAGGGTGATCGCCGATCGGGTGACCATGTCACGCCAGCGGCCGCGATACCGGGACGAGCGCAGCCAGCCGTGCCAGAAGGCGCGGCAGGCGTCGAAGCTGTCGCGCACCCCGTCGAGGGTCAGCGGCGGCATCGGCGGACCGGTCTCGCCGTGGCTGTCGCTGGTCAGGACGATCGCGGCGATCTCGTCGGCCTGGAGGGTGAAATCGGCGACCACGTCCTGGCGGTCTTGGCCGTCCTGGCCGTCCTGGCGCAGGACGAGCGGCCCGGCGGCCTGGAGGTGGAGGCTCGTGCCGGGGCCTTCGAAGACGGCTGAGCTGTCGTCCAGGATGCTGAGAGAGTGCGGCGCCCGGCCGTAGTCGAAGCGCGGACGGCAGACCAGCGTGAACGGCAGGCTGCCGCGGACCACCCGGGCGACCCGGACGAGGCGATGCCGGGCCGACGGGGTGGCGGAGGTGTCCGGCACCATGAAGTCGGCGACCTCGCCGACGCCTCCGGGAGCCATGTAGCGGGTGACCAGGATGGCGGTGTCGGGCAGGTAGAGCTGCCGGACGGTCGCCCCCTCGATCCGGTCCACGTCGGCCGCCAGCCGGCAGTGCCCGCCGCGTTCGCTGTCGAGAACGGACGCGAAGAGGCTCGGGGAGTCGAACCTGGGCGTGCACCACCAGTCGACGGTGCCCGCCCCGGACACGAGCGCGGCGGTCTGCAGGTCACCGATCATGCCGTGGTCCGCGATCTGCGGGTAGCCGTTCATGATCCCTCCGTTGTGCGCCGGACATACCGAGCGACTGCTCCCCGAGGGGCCGGAGCAGCAATTTCAGGCTAGCTCCCGACATATCCCCCCATGTCATCAGGGGTGACCCGGCCACTAGAGTGCTCGCATGCGCCCCGCCGAACTCCTCCACCACCTGCGCCGCGAGGCAGCCGCCTTCCGCGCCTGCCTCGACGGCGACCTGTCCGCCGCGGTCGAGCACTGCGGGGACTGGACGCTGTACGACCTGGCCGACCACCTCGGCGGCGGCAACCTGTGGGCGGCCACGGCCGTGACCGAACGCCACGGCGACCACCAGGCCCCGCCCGCCCCGCGCGACGACCTCGGCGCCTGGTTCGACCAGACCACCGCGACGCTGCTCGACGCTCTGGACCGCGACCCGTCGGCCGAGGCGTGGACCTTCTACCCGCCCCACACGGTCGGCTTCTGGCAGCGCCGCCGCCCGCTGGAGACGCTCATCCACCGCTGGGACGCCGAACACGCCCTCGGCCTGACCCCGACCCTCGACCCGGCGCTGGCTGGCGAGGGAGTGGCGGAGGTGTTCGACACGATGGCCTACCGCATGATCAACCGCGGTATGGCGAAGCCGCCCGTGCACGCCATCCGCGTCCGCGCCACGGACACCGGGCTGACCTGCGTCTACGGCCCCGGCGAACCGGTCGCCGAGATCGCCGGCCCGGCCGCCGACCTGCTGCTGATGCTGTGGGGCCGGCTGCCCCGCACCCACCCCGCACTGTCCTGGGATGGCGACACCCCCGCCGCCCAGGCCGTGCTCGACGGACCGCTGACCCCCTGAGCCGATTCGGGGGTTTCCGGGGAGCGAGGACCCCTTGGGCTCCTGTAGACTCTTTCAAGCTGTACGGCACGCCGCCTTAGCTCAGTCGGCCAGAGCACTTCACTCGTAATGAAGGGGTCTGGGGTTCGAATCCCCAAGGCGGCTCCAGTCAGAAGCCCCCTGAGATCACTCAGGGGGCTTCTGGGTGTCGAACTGGGTGTCTAACGGGTCGTGCGCTACTCGCGCTCAGCAGATACGCGGCACGTGGCCGGTGCGCGTCTGCTTCAAGGACCAGCTAGACGTGTCTCCCATTCTTCGAACGGGGGATCGACCACGTAGGTGGGATCGCAGTAGTGGCGGATCCATTGAGCTACTCGGTACTGGGCGTATCCGTCGTCCACCAGCCCGCTTTCGTCGATCTCCAGAACATTGGCATAGATCGTGAAGACCATCTCCAGAGTGGAACCAAAGCCCATCAAGGCTGGGCGATAGTCGATTCCGTCAAGCAACTCCATATCTAGAGTGCCATTGGCGAGGTAGAAGGCGAAGAACCGAAGGCTGGCGCGGAGGTCTTCAGGGAGCTTGGCCACAGAGCCTATTGTCGGGCGAAGTCCCCTACTCAACACTCATGTCTTGAAGATCTGATCCATCGCCGTCGCGCCCTGTTGGATGACGGGCCGGATCTGCTTGCGGTAGACCAGTTCGGCTACCGCTGTGCTGCTCTGGCCGACCAATCGGGAGATCTCCTCCAGCGGGATGCCCTGATCCGAGAGCAGGGACACGAAACTGTGCCGTAGCTCTCGGGGCGTCCACTTGTCGGGGTCGAGATCGGTCTTGGCGATGACCGCGCGGAAGGTGCGCCACACGTTGTGGGAGTCGAGCGGCGTGCTCACGGTCGAAGCGAACACGAGCCCTGTTCCGTCCACCGATCGCCTGCCGGCCTCTTGTCCGCTTCCTGGTGTGCCCTTTGAACCTTGAGCGCTTCCATGCAGCACTGCGGGAGCGCCAGAGTGCGCCGGGACTTCCGGGTCTTGGTGTCCCCGCCGCTACGGACGGAGCGCCACACGGCCACGTACGGTGGTATGGCCGGATCAGCGTCAGGAGCGCCTTCGTCCATGTGGTCCCAGGCCAGCGCGCGGAAGCAGGTCAGCCCGAGGCAGATTAGGGGCCTTGTTCGTAATGAGGGGGTTCGAATCCTCGAGGCGGCTCCAGCTTGAAGCGGGTGCGCGCTAGTAGCTGTCGCTCCAGTGGTACCAAGGGCCCTGGATGTGTTCGAAGGACGAAGCGACCGCCGGGTTGGAGTCATCGACCGGAACGTGCTCGGGGCTCCATACGTAGCCGTAGGGGTCCACGCTGGGCCCGTTCTCGCCCACCTTGAAGTAGACGCGGTCGCCTTCTCGGTAGACGGCCTGGAACTCGGCCTCCCCGATCTTCAGTGCCTGGTCGGTCAGGCTGCCTCCTTGCCCGAGCGCCTGGGCGGCCTGCTCCATCTCGGGGAACGAACGGGTGACGCGCTGCTCCCCGCCCCACCCGCAGGACGTCAGCGATGCCAGGACGACGATGGCGATCAGTAATCTCACGCCCTGATTGTCCCTGCCCGCGGGCGTCGCGGGTCGTGTGCTTCCATGACGCTATGGGAGCGGTTGTGACAAGCATCGTCGCGGTACTGGGCACTCTTCTCGGAGCCACGCTGAACCACCTGTTAGCCGCGCGAACGGCGAACCGGGCGGAACACCTGGCGAGGGCCGACAGGCTCAGGGCGGAACGCATGGACGCGTACTGCACTCTCGGGGGCGCACTCACCAACTATCGGCGCGGGCAGCTTGATCTTTGGTACGCGAGGCAGGAGAGCCCGGAGCAGTCGAGCTGGATCGAGTTGCGCCGGGAGGAGCAGCGGCTGCGGTCCGCGGCTCTGGAGGCGCTGTACCGGATGGAGCTCCTGACGGACGACGAGTCGCTCATCGCCAAGGGCTGGGAGGCGCTGCAGGCCGTCGACCGCATGAACGAGCTGAAAACCGGTGAGGAGCTGGATCAGCAGCGGGCCGTTTCCCGGACGCTCATCGCTGCCTTCATCCGTGCTTCGAAGCCGTTCGTCGCCCTCCGGATCGAGGGCCCGAAGAAGATCGAAGGCTCGAAGAAGATCGAAGGCCCGAAGAAATAAGCCTTGCGGTGGCCGGCATACCGGGAACATACCGGGCTCTCATAGGGTCCTCCGGTGCGCCTGATGATCGCCCTGATGCTGTGGCTCAGCCCGCTGCCGCCGGGGACGCAGCCGAGGTTCCCCGCGCCGCTCGACCTGTGCGCGATGGTCGACGCGGACCTGGTCAAGCGGCTCGTGCCCGGCGGCGGGAGCAGGCTGGAGGGACGGCACTGCGTCTGGACGAAGCCGGGCAGCGAGCTGGGGGTCAGGTGGACCAACGACGACGGGGAGCCTTGGGACTACACCTCCGCGCAGGCTCATGAGGAGTATCGCAGGAACCTGGCCCGCGACCTCCGCCCGGACACGTCACCCCGTTCCCTGTGGGTCAACGGCGATTCCCGTGACCTGCTCGGCGGGCGGGCGCGGGTGGTGCGGGGCGTGGGGGACGAGGGCTATCTGCTCGACCACGTCGCGGCGGGCACGGAACGGGTGGAGCTCGTCAAGGTGGTCTTCCGGGTCGGCAACCTGCTGGTGGAGGTCGAGCACTTCGGGCCGGCGCCGGGCGCCCAGCGGCTGCGTCAGGGGGCGGTGGCGGTGGCCCGCCGGATGGCGGACGCGCTGGTCCGGGCGAGCCCGGCCGATCCGGCTGCCGATGCGGCTGCGGCTCCGGTCGCGCCCGGCACGTACGCGGAGCCGCCGATCGCGTGTGCCGTGCTCAGCCCCGCGCAGGTGCGGAAGCTCGTCGAGCCGTCGGCGTACGCGCGGGCCGGGAACTCGGCGACCTGTTCGTGGGAGGAGCCGAACGAGTCCTCGGACCGGCGGCAGCTGAGGCTGGAGTTCTGGGCGCCGCGGCGCGGCCCGGCGGGTGACGGCGTCGCCCAGGCGAAGGAGATGTTCGCCGGATGGCGGGACGACGACACGAGGGCTCTGGACCTCGCGGACGAGGCGCTGGCGTTCCGCGAAGGGACGCCCCAGGCTCCCGGCCCGCCGGTGGTGGTCTTCAGGAAGGCGAACCTGCTCGGGTACGTGCGGGCGGGCGACGAGGCCAAGGCCGAGAGAGCCGCCCGGTGGATCGTGGAGGCGCTGTCGTGATCAGGGTCGTGCTGGCCGTACTCGTGCTGCTCACCGCCGCCGCCTGCTCTGCCGAGCCGGCGCCGCCGCGCCCGACCCGGGCGGCGAGCCCGCCGCCGTCGGGGCCCGGCAGGTTCACCGGGGTCGTCGACCCCTGCTCGCTGCTCACCGCCGAGCAGGTGGAGCAGCTCGTCACGCTCGCCGAGCAGAAGTACGACGAGGGCGGGTGCACCTGGACCACCTCCGGCCTGTCGCTGAAAGGGCAGGCGGTCCACGAGCTCAGCGTCGGCGTCCACCTGGCCGCGGACGTCGCGGCGGCACACGCCTTCTTCGTCAGGCCCCCGGACTCCGCCTTCCCCGCGATGGCGGTCAGGGATTTGCCCGAACCCCACGTCGACGCGCAGGTGGGGGACGAGTCGTTCGTCCAGGCCCCGGCCCTGGGGAGGCACGCCACGGTCCTGGCCTTCCGGCTCGGCAACGCGGTGGTCAACATCAACTACGGCTGGCGGGCGAAGCCAGCTCCGCGGCATCAGGAGGGGGCGCTGAAGGCGGCGCGGTGGATCGCCGAGGCGATGGACCGGCCCGCCCCCGCCGTCGCGGACCCGGCGGACGGGCGGTTCGCGGTGGCGCCGTACGCCTGCTCGCTGCTGCCGGAAGGGGTTCCCGAGTCGGCGACCCAGTGCGGCGGGCTCAAGCTGCGGCTCGGGCGGGCGTGGCAGGGGCGGAGCGGGATCGCCGTGGCCGAGGAGATCTTCGCCTACTACCGGAGAACGCAGTGGCCGGAGAAGCCGGCCAAGCCGGTGAAGGGCCTGGGGGACGAGGCGTTCGCGGAACGCGACGGGGCCCGGCTGACGGTGTGGGTGCGGGTGAGCAACCTCGTCCTGGAGGTCCCGTTCACGAAGGAGGACGGCAGGCTCACGCCGGAGATGCGGGACGAGGTCGCCAACGTGCTGAGCCGCCTGCCCGCCCGATAAAGCCGCGGGCAACCGCGAGCCGGCCTGGGCGCGTACATGGGAGCTTTCTAATGCCCGTGTCATGTACTGAGTGTTACGTGAAAACTACCATCAGTGATGAACGATGGTCGTTCACGTACACACCCATGGAGGTTCAGTGCGTACATCTCCCCGCAAGCTCGCCGCAGTCGTCGTGGTCGCCGGTGGGCTGGTGCTGCCGGCGTCGGCCGCGCACGCGGTCGTCGACCCGAAAAAGATCTCGGTCCTGGATTCGGTCCAGCGGATCGATCCCGTGCTGATGGCCAACTGCACGACCGGGGGCGCCGCCGATCCGCTCGGAGCCGTGGTCATTCCGCCCGAAGTCCCGCTCGTGGGCTGCCTGACGCTCTGATCGTCCGGACCGGGGCCCCTCGCGGTTGACCGCGGGGGGTCGCTTCGCGTCCGGGGGCAATCTCGTTGATCGCTGAGTGGGCGGAGCCTAGGATGACGACTGCTCCGGGAGGTGAGCCGACCACATGTCTCATGCGAAGACGTCCTTCGTCTGTCTCCCGTGCCGCGCCTCGTACAAGCAGCCCTATGCCGGCGGCTCCGAGCGGCGCTGCCCGCGCTGCGCGGGGGTGCTGATCCACGTCGGGACGGCGTTCGCGGCGCCGAGGCGGCGTGACGTCGCGGCGTGGCGGGTGCTGTCGGTGCTGCTGCACGCGGGCGTGCGCTTCCCCCGGAGCTGCTGTGGCGGGCCCGGCTACCGGCCGCGCACGTTCGGGGAGGTGAAGGCGCGGATGGTGTACGCGCGCCGCACCGGGGAGCCGTTCGCGCAGGCGCTGGTGCGTCCCGACGTGCCATGAGCGCGCGTTACGACGACGTGATCGGGCCGCTGCGTGAGGCGTACGACCGCAGCGCGCGGCAGCGCGACGCGAGCGGCAAGGCGGCGTGGAAGCAGGCCGAGCGGGAGGCGTTCCTGGGCCGGCTGCCGGACGGCGGCAAGCTGCTGGAGATCGGCGCGGGCACCGGCCAGGACAGCGTCTACTTCCGTGACCACGGCCTGGACGTGGTGGCCGTCGACCTGTCGCCGGAGATGGTCGCGCGGTGCCGGGAGAAGGGGCTCGACGCCCGGGTCATGGACTTCCTGAGCTTGGACTTCGCGCCCGGCTCGTTCGACGCCGTCTACGCGCTCAACTGCCTGCTGCACGTGCCCGACCGCGACCTGCCCGCGGTGCTGGAGGCGATCCACCGGGTGATGCGGCCGGGCGGGCTGTTCTTCCTCGGCGTCTACGGCGGGGGCAGCCTGACCGGGGAGGGGGAGTTCGCGGACGACGAGCAGTGGCCGCCCCGGTTCTTCTCGTTCCGGAGCGACGAGGAGCTGGTGGCGCGGGCGAGCCGGGTCTTCGAGGTCGTGGACTTCCATGCCGTCGGTGCGGACCACTCCCGGTTCCAGTCGCTGACCTTGCGTGCGTGAAGACCCGGCCCGGCGTCAGCAGGCGCTGTGGAGGGCCACCGCGTCGATGCGCTTGCCGAAGTTGGTGTCGTACGCCTGCGCGTAGTCGCCGATGTTGACCTTGCGGAACTCGCGGGGGTCGTAGTCGATGAAGCAGCCCCGGACGTTGGCGTAGAAGGAGTAGACGTGGTCGTGGAGGTTGGGCGGCATGTCGCGGTAGCCGTTGGAGGGCATCCAGCGCCAGGGGGTGCCCCGGTAGTCGCGGTCGTGCCAGAAGCAGATCTCGCCGGCCGCGCACTGGGCCGCGGCGCGCTGGAGCGCCGCGCCCTGCTGGACGGCGGCGTTGGCGGGGGCGGCGACGCCGCTGGCGGGCAGCGCGACGGCGGCGCAGAGCGCCACGGCGGCGGCTCGCTTGGTGAATGCCTTCATCAGAGACCCTTTCGGTCCGGGGACGACCTCTAACACCCTCAGTAAGGCAGTGATTACTTATCGTAGTCAAGTCCTGCCCGTGGACGGAGGGCTGCCGGCGTGTAAGGCTGGCGTGACATGAGGTACGTCTTAGCGGCCCTGGGACTCCTGCTGGCGGTCGCCTGCGGGCCGGGTGAGGCCGCGGCGCCTCCGGTCAACGCCGACGACGTGATGTTCGTGCAGATGATGGTGCAGCACCACCGGCAGGGCATCGAGATCGCCAAGGTCGGCGCCGACAGGGCGACCACGCCGGAGCTGAAGACGCTGACCGGGGCCATCGCCGCCACGCAGCAGAGCGAGGTGGAGATGATGTTGCGCTGGCTGCACGCCTGGGGGCAGCCGCTGACGCCGCCCGACGGGGCGCACGACCATCACGGCGGGCTGCCGGAGACCGAGCAGAAGAAGATCGACGCGCTCCGGAAGGCGAAGGACCCGGAGCCGGAGCTGATGGCGCTGCTGATCGCGCATCAGGGCGACGCGGCGCGGATGGCCGGGACCGAGGTGCTCGACGGCGCCAACCCCGAGGTCATGCGGTGGGCGGCGCAGGTGCAGGCGTCACGCAGGGAGCAGATCGAGCAGTTGCGCAAGCTGCTCGAACGCTGAGAACCGGAAAAGCCGGCGCTTCGTCATAGACGCCGTCCTGGATAAGTGATTAGATCACTTGATATGTCCGAGGTAGCACGGCCCACTCTCTCCGACGCTCTCACCGAGCGCATGCTGGAGCTCATCCACGCGGGCGGGCACCGGCCGGGTGACCGGCTGCCATCCACCAGGGAGCTCTCCCAGCGCTTCGCCGTCACCACCCCGACACTGCGCGAGGCGCTGCGCAGGCTGGAGGCCACCGGGGCCATCGAGCTGCGGCACGGCTCCGGCATTTACGTCGGGGCGGCGATCGAGCGGCTCGTGCTGCCCAACCCCAACATGCGCGAGATGCACGGCGCCCAGCTCCTCGACCTGCTGGACGCCCGGATCGTCATCGAGCCGCCGCTGGCGGCGATGGCGGCCGAACGCGGCTCGCCCGAGGAACTGGCCGCGCTCAAGCGGGTGCTCGCCGCCGCCGGCGACCACCTGCGCGGCCAGGACGCCGAGCTGCACGACGCCAACATGACCTTCCACCGGGCCGCCGCCCGGATGGCGGGCAACAGCGTGCTGCACGAGGTCGTGGACTCGCTGCTCACGATCCACGGGCCGGAGCAGCGCCAGATCCTGCAGATCTTCGACGACCGCCGCCGCGACTACGACGAGCACCTGTCGATCCTGGAGGCCATCGAGGCGGGCGACGCCGCGCTGGCCGGGGAGCGCATGCGGGCCCATCTGGTGGACGTGAAGACGGTCATCGAGCAGCGGTTGCACAACCCCCCCAAATGATCAAGGAGGCCGGGAACATGGTCCGGTCACGAGTGGCCACGCTCGGCGTGGCGGCCGTCCTTCTCGCCGCCTGTGGCGGGAACGGCGCCGAGACGGCGCAGAAGAAGACAGAGCTCACCCTCTACAACGACAAGGGCGCGTGGAGCAAGTACTTCGAGGAGATGGGCGCTGCCTCCAAGCAGAGCATCGGCCTGTCCATGAAGCCCACCGGCTACACCGACTCCGCGCAGTATCAGGCGTTCATCAAGGCCTCGTTCCGCACGAACGTCAAGCCTGACCTCTTCACCTGGCAGACCGGGGGGATGCTGCAGGAGATCGTCAAGCAGAAGCAGGTGGCCGACACCACGGCCGTCTGGCAGGAGGCCATCAAGGCCGGCGACCTGTCGCAGGACCTGGCGCCCTATTACACGATCGACGGCAAGCAGTACTGCGTGCCGATGAACGTCGCGTACTGGGGCATGTTCTACAACAAGAAGATCTTCGACGAGCACGACCTGAAGCCCCCGGCCACCTGGGAGGACCTGGTCAAGATCGCCGAGACGCTGAAGCAGCACGACGTGAAGGCGTTCTACCACACCAGCGTGCTGTTCTCGTTCGTCTGGTTCGAGCAGATCATGGCCGGGATGGACCCCGACCTGTACGACCGGCTGTCCACGGGTCAGGCGAAGTACACCGATCCGGGCGTGGTCGCGGTGATGGAGAAGTGGAAAGAGCTCATCGACGCCGGATATTTCATGAATCCGGGCGATAAAACAGACCCCGGCGACGTGCTGAAGACCGGCAAGGCCGCGATGGTCTCGTTCGGCACCTGGTTCAACACCAGCATGACCCAGCGTGACATGAAAGCCGGCGCCGACTACGGCTTCTTCGTCATCCCCAACGTGAACCCGAGCCTGCCCAAGACTTCGATGATCTTCGAGAGCGGCCCGCTCTGCTCCCTCGCCAAGGCCGCCGACCCCGACGCGAGCATGAAGTACCTCAAGTGGTGGACCACCGCCGAAGCCCAGAAGAAGTGGGCCGGCATCCGCGGCGACGTGAGCGCCAACCCCAAGGTCACCATCGAGGACGAGGCGCTCGGCCAGGTCACCAAGGACGCGGGCAGCGGCGAGTACCGCCTGGTCAACCGCTACTTCGAGGCCACCCCGCCGCCCATCCTGACAGCCGCCCTGGACGGTTTCAGCAAGTTCGTCACCGAGCCCGGGACGTACATGGAGGTGCTGGAGACGATCCAGAAGGAGGCCGACGAGTACTGGAGCACGCATCAGTGACGCGCGCCCCGATCCTCGGCAGGTTCAGGCACGGGTACGTCGCCCCCGCCGCGCTGCTCGTCGCCGGGCTGCTCTACGCGCCGTTCGTGTGGACCGCGTACCTGAGCCTGACCCGGTACGACGGGCTGGCGCCGCCCGAGTGGGCGGGCCTGGCCAACTTCGCCAAGCTCTTCGACGACCCCGTGCTGCTGTCCTCGGCCGGCAACACGCTGATCTGGGTCGTCGGCACGATGGCGCTGCCCGTGGGCCTCGGCCTGCTGGTGGCGGTGCTGTCCTACGACATCAGGGGCGGCGCCTGGTACCGGGTGCCGTTCATGCTCCCGTACGCGCTCAGCGGCGCCGGGCTGGCCATGGTGTGGAGTCCGGTGCTGTCGCACGGCGGCGTCGCCAATCTGCTCCTCGGCGTCGACACCGCGTTCCTGCAGAAGGCGCCGCACAACACGATCGCGATGCTGCTCGTGTGGACGTGGCAGCAGCTCGGCGTCAACACGCTGCTGTTCGTGGTCGGGCTGCAGTCGATCCCGAAGGGGCCGATCGAGGCGGCCCGGCTCGACGGGGCGTCCGGCTGGCGGCTGTTCCGCCACGTCATCTGGCCGCTGATGCGCCCGCTCACCGCGGTCGTGGTGGGGCTGGCGCTGGTGGCGAGCCTGAAGACGTTCGACATCGTCTGGGTCCTGACGCAGGGCGGCCCGGGGCGCAACTCCGAGACGCTCGCCGTGACCATGTACAAGGAGACGTTCGTGGCCGGCGACTACGGTTACGGCTCCACGGTCGCGGTGGCGCTCACCGTGGTCGCGGGGCTGGCGTCCTACCTCTACCTGAAGAGGCAGGTGCGATGATCCGGCGCGCGGTTCTCGTCGTGCTCGGGCTGATCTGGCTCGGGCCCACCTACCTGCTCATCGTCAACGCCTCCAGACCGGCCGAGTCGTACGACCCGGCGCGGGCCTGGGCGCCGCCGGGCGACTTCGCGCTGCTGGACAACTTCGCCCGCGCGCTGGAGGGCGCCGACCTGGGCGCCAGCCTGGCCAGCACCGCTCTCTACAGCGTCGTGTCGCCCGCGCTCGGCGTGCTCATCGGCGCGCTGGCCGGCTACACGATCGTGGTGCTGCGGCTGCGGCACGGCTTCTGGTGGTTCCTGCTGCTGTTCGGCGGCACCGTCTTCCCGTCGCAGATGCTGCTCGTGCCGCTGTTCGTCGGCTACAGCGACGCCGGGCTGTACGACAGCCGCCTCGGCATGATCCTGATCTACACGGCGATCAACGTGCCGCTGGCCGCGTTCGTGCTGCGCAACTTCTACAGCGGGGTGGCGTTCTCGATCTTCGAGGCGGCCCGCATGGACGGGGCCTCCACCTGGCGCGTCTTCTGGCGGATCTACCTGCCGCTGGCCACCAGCGCGCTGGCCGCCGTGTTCATCCTGGAGTTCACCTTCATCTGGAACGACCTGATCTTCGGCCTGACGCTGACGCAGACGGCCGAGGTGCGGCCCGTCATGACCGCGCTCGCCGGCCTGATGACCGACGTGTACGCCGGGACGCCCGTCCCGGTCGGCCTGGCGGCGGGCCTGGTCGTGTCGCTGCCCACGGTCGTGCTGTTCCTCGCCACCCAGCGCCTCTTCGCACGGGGCCTGTCTCTAGGGAGTGTTTGATGACGAGCCGGTTGCTGCAGCGCAGCCTCGGATCCCCGGACTACGACGGGATCAGGCAGGCGCTGCGCGACGACACCTCGACGCCGGTGATCAGCGTGCGCGGGCTGGAGGTGCGGGTGGCGGTGCTGCCGCTGTTCACCCACGACGGCCGGCAGGCGGTGCGGGTGTCGAGCACGCGGGCGCTCACGCACGTGCTGGTGGGCGTCGACAGCGCCTCGGGGACCGACGTGACGCTGCTGGTGCCGGAGGTGAGCGCGCCGCGCGCGCTGACGCTGGAGTGCCGCGACGACGCCGGCGTGGTCGGCACCGCGCAGATCACGGTCGGGCCGCAGCGCAAGTGGAACGTGTTCGTCGTGCACCACTCGCACCTGGACATCGGCTACACCGACCCGCAGGGCACGGTGCTGCGCCACCACCTGGACTACCTGGACGCGGCCGTCCGGCTGGGCGAGGAGACCGCCTCCTGGCCCGACGACGCGAAGTTCCGCTGGTCGGTCGAGTCGTCCATGCCCGCGCTGAAGTGGCTGGAGGCCCGGCCCGCCGAGCAGGTCGAGAAGTTCGCCGCGCTGGCCCGCGCCGGGATCATCGAGGTCACGGCGCTGCCGTTCCAGCTCCACACCGAGGCGTGCTCGACCGAGGAGCTCTACCGGCAGCTCCGCTTCACCGGCGAGCTGCGGCAGGCGTACGGCATCCCGGCCCGCTCGGCCATGCACACCGACGTGCCGGGCGCGGTCGTCGGGCTGATCGACGCGCTGAACGCGGCCGGCGTGCGCTACCTGGCCGCCGCGCACAACTGGGCCGGGCGCTCGGTGCCGTACCTGCACGGCGGCGACAAGCTGACCAGGCCGTTCCGGTGGCGGGCGCCGAGCGGGAACGAACTGCTCGTGTGGTTCACCGACACGCCCCACGGCATGGCGTACATGGAGGGCAACACGGTCGGGCTGACCGACTCCTACGAGCTGGCCGACGACCTGCTGCCGCGCTACCTGGCCGCGCTCGCCTCGCGCGGCTACCCGTACGGGCCGGGCACGTTCGGGTGGCAGGGGCCGGACGCGCCGCGCGAGCCGTACGAGCTGGACGTGCTGCACCTGCGGGTGCAGGGCGCGCACGCGGACAACGCCGGGCCGTCGATCGTGCCGGCGTCGATCGCGCGGCGCTGGAACGAGCAATGGGCCTGGCCGCGGCTGCGCTCGGCGGTCAACAGCGACTTCTTCGATCACGTGGCCGAGCGCTACCACGACCGGCTGGCCGTGCACGAGGGCGACTGGACCGACTGGTGGGCCGACGGGCTCGGGTCGGGGGCGCGCCCGCTCGGGTACGTGCGGCGGGCGCAGTCGGCGTTGCGGACGGCCGAGACGCTGCACACGCTGGCCGGGGTCGACGCGGGGGAGCGGATCGGGCTCGCCTACGACAAGGTGGCGCTGTTCAACGAGCACACCTGGGGCGCGGCCAACCCGTGGGAGGACGCCGAGGAGGCGGGCGACTCGGGCGGGCTGCAGTGGACGCGCAAGTCGTCGGGCGCCTACGACGCGCAGGACGACGCGGCGGACCTGCTCCAGGCGGGCGTGCGCAGGTTCGCGGCGGCGCTGTCGGCCGAGGGCTCGGGCGGCGAGGCGCTGGCGGCGTTCGCGGTGTTCAACCCGGGGACGGCGACGCGGACGGACGTGGTGCGGACGTTCCTGCCCAGGGACGTGGTGCCGGTGGACGTGCCGATCGCGCTGGTGGACGCGCGCACCGGGGAGACGGTGCCGCACCACGAGGAGTACGTCGATCCGGCGGACTGGCCGACGCGGCCGATCGGGCGGCACATCCACGCCGTCGTGCCGGATATTACGGGATTCGGGTACGTGCGACTCGACGTCGTTCGCGGCGAGCGGCAGGCCCCCGAGCCCGTCGCCCTCGACCCCGGCGGCGTCATCGAGAACGAGTTCTACCGGGTCGCCTACGACGTCCGCGAAGGCTACATCGGCTCGGTGTTCGACAAGGTCGCCGGCCGCGAGCTGGTCAACCAGGACGCCGCCGCCGGATTCGGCCAGTACGTCTACGACCGCTACGCCACCGCCCCGCACTTCAACCACCTGTCCGGGCACGTCGGCGCACACGACCGAACCCTGCTCGGCGACCGCGCCATCGCGGGCAACGCCACGATCGTCAAGGCAGAGCGCACCGCCGTCGGCGAGAAGCTCGTCGTCGAGCTGCGCGGCAAGGGCGTCGACTGGCTGCGCACCACCGTCGAGCTGCACCACGGCGTCGCCCGCCTCGACCTGACCTACCAGCTCGCCAAGCAGGGCACCCCGGCCAAGGAGGCGGTGTTCCTGGCCTTCCCGCTGGCCGCCGGGCAGCCCACGGCCTGGGAGCTGACCGGCGGCGTCGGCGGGCCCGACGTGCCGCGCGTGCCCGGCTCGGCCGAGTACATGCTGCCGATCCGGCACTGGATCGCCTTCGAGGACCCGGAGCTGACCGTCGCCTGGGCCACCCTGGAAGCGCCGCTGGTGCAGCTCGGCACCATCCACATGCCGTACGCGCCGTTCCCCCCGACGCTCGACCAGGAGGACGGCACGGTCTACTCGTGGGCGCTCAACAACATCTGGGACACCAACTTCCCGGCGCAGCAGCAGGGCGAGACCACGTTCCGCTACGCCGTCAGGTCCGAGGCGGGCGCCCCGGGCAGGCGGCTCGGCGCGCTGGCCGCCGCCGGGCTGACCGACCCGTTCGTGGGCGCGCTGCTCACCGGGCCTGCCGGCGAGGCGGCCAGGACGTACGTGTCGGCCGACCACCCGGACGTGCTGGTGACCTCGCTGGGCAGGGACGGGGAGTCCACGCTGGTACGGCTGCAGTCGCTGGCCCCCGAGCCCGTCGAGGTGACGGTCACCCTGCCGGGCCTGCGCCGCGCGAGCGTGAGCGCTGGCCTGGGTCACGACGTGCGGCCTGCCGACGTGGACGGGGAATCGGTCAAGGTACGGCTCCCGGCCTGCGGGGTCGCCGTCGTCTGGGGGGACCTGTGAAGATCGTTGACATCCGGGCCACGACGGTCGCCGTGCCCCTGGAGGCGCCGCTACGGCACAGCAACGGCGCGCACTGGGGCCGGTTCGTCCGCACGATCGTCGAGGTCGAGGCCGACAACGGGCTCGTCGGCCTGGGCGAGATGGGCGGCGGCGGCGAGAGCGCCGAGGCGGCGTTCCGCGCGCTCGTGCCCTACCTGAAGGACCACGACCCCTTCCAGCTCGAAGCGCTCCGCTTCAAGATCGCGAACCCGACGGCCTCGCTCTACAACAACCGGACGCAGCTCCTGGCCGCCGTCGAGTTCGCCTGCCTCGACCTGATCGGGCAGCACCTCGGCGTGCCGGTGTGCGACCTGCTGGGCGGCCGGGTGCGTGACGCCGTCCCGTTCGCCTCCTACCTGTTCTACCGCTACGCCGCCGACGGCTACGCCGAGGTGCGCACGCCGGACCAGCTTGTCGAGCAGACCCGCGCGCTCAAGGCGGCCCACGGGTTCACCGTCCACAAGCTCAAGGGCGGCGTGTTCCCGCCGGACTACGAGCTGGAGTGCTACCGGGCGCTGGCCGAGGCGTTCCCCGGCGACCGGTTCCGCTACGACCCGAACGCGGTGCTGTCGATGGCCGAGGCCGTCCGGTTCGGCCGGGCCATCGAGCACCTGGACAACGACTACCTGGAGGACCCGGTCTTCGGGCTGGAAGGGCTGCGGCTGGTCCGCGAGCAGGTCAGGGTGCCGATCGCGACCAACACCGTGGTGGTCAACTTCGAGCAGCTCGCCGCGAACGTGCTGCGCCGGGGCGCCGACGTGGTGCTGCTGGACACCACGTTCTGGGGCGGCATCAGGCCGTGCGTCAAGGCGGCGGGGGTGTGCGAGACGTTCCAGGTGGACGTGGCCGTGCACTCCTCCGGCGAGCTGGGCATCCAGCTCGCGACCATGCTGCACCTCGGCGCGGTGCTGCCCAACCTGACGTACGCGGCCGACGCCCACTACCACCAGCTCCGGGACGACGTGATCGAGGGCGGCCGGATGGCGTACGCGGAGGGTGCCATCGCGGTGCCGCAGGGCCCCGGGCTGGGCGTGCGGCTGGACCGGGAGCGGGTGGCCCGCTACGCCGAGCTCTACCGGGAGACCGGCGGCTACCCGTACGACCGCGACCCGGGCCGGCCCGGCTGGTTCGCCCGGGTGCCGAACGAGCGCTTCGCCGACCCCTCCGTGTCGGTCGAGGTCGCCGTCTGACGGTCGAGCGGGGCGGTCACTTGAGCAGGGCGGTCGCCCGGTCGAGCCGCCGGCCCAGGTTGTCGCGGAAGGCGGCGAAGCGGCGGTCGTTGTCGCGCACGACGGCCCGCTGCAGGTCGGCGTCGGCCGCGTACCAGGCGGCGACCAGGCCGGAGGACCACTTGCAGGCCACGTCCGCGCTCGCGGTCTGCTTCTCCTCGTCGCTGACCTCGGGTTTCTCCAGGTTCCAGCGCCGGTCGGCGATGGCGGCCTCCGGCGACGGGTAGGGGTGGCCGGCCCGTTCCATGCACGCCTTCCAGCGGTCGACGGCCTGCGACACGGCGGGCTCCCTGGCGGCCTGCTCCAGCGTGAGCGAGTCCTGGAGGGCCAGCCATGACCAGTCGGCCTTGGGGGTGCCGCGGCTGAGCTGGGCGTCGGCCCGGTCGAGGCAGCCCTGGCGGCCGTTGAGCTGCCTGCGCGCGGCCTTGGTCAGCTTGGCCGTCCACGGCTTGGCGGGCGAGCCGCCGGCCAGGTGGTAGCCGTGCTCGGCGGCCTGGCGCGGGTCGGCGACGCCGTAGCGGCGGGTGTTGCCGGGGTCGGCCGCCGCGATGGCCTCCTCGTCCTCGGCGGGCGGGTTCACGGTGACGCCGTGGCGGCGCATGCACCGGACGACCAGCAGGTTGTGCGCGTTGGCCAGGACCGCCCGCTGGCCCGGGGTGGGCTTGTAGGCGTCGAACGGCAGCACCAGGTCGGCCACCGAGGTGACGCCGGGCGGCGGCTCCGGGGTGGCGCAGCCGGTCAGGAGGAGGGCGGCGAGGAGTAGGGGCACGCGGCGCCCGGTTTCCGGAAAAATCCGGAAACCGGCGCTGCTTCGGCTCAGTGACACCGGAAAGCTCAGCGGCACCAGATGTCGACCGAGCTGGCGCGGTTGTTGCCGACCGCGTTGTTGGCCAGGAAGCCGTCGTTGGAGTTGTGCAGGAACGTGCTGTGCGCACCCGTGTAGTACGCGTGCTGCCACAGGGTCACCGGGCAGCCGACGCGGTTGCGGACCGAGCTGGTCTCGTTGTCCATGCTGTGCCAGGAGTTGCTGTAGTCCCAGGTCAGCCAGTTGTTGTCGGCGAAGTTGGCGTCGTCGTGGACGAAGTCGCGCCAGTGGTCGACCTGCCCGCGGTTGTAGTCGAAGCCCGCGTACAGGCAGAGCCTGCCGCCGTAGCAGGTGGAGCGGGGGCTCGCCGAGGCGGTGGCCGCGGGGGCGACGACGGTGAGCAGAGCCGCGGCGGCGACGGCGCCGGCGAAACGCTTGGACAGCCTCACAGGGGTCTCCTTGATCGGGGTGAGTCCTTCGGAACACCCGTAACCTAGCGTGAGGCTTCGCGTGCGCTGTGTTATCAACGCGTGTCCGAGGGTAAAAGTGAGCGGCGCCGCTATTCCGGCAGCGCGGCCGGGTTCCTGGCCAGCAGCCCGCCGTCCACCCGGTGCTCCGCGCCGGTGATGAACGACGAACGCGGCCCGGCCAGGAACGCCACCAGCTCGGCGACCTCCTCGGCCCTGGCCACCCGGCCGAGCGGGTGCGCCCGGCCCCACTCGGCGACCTGCTCCTCCTGCGACAGGCCGCCGCGCCACAGGTCGGCCGCCCACCGCAGCATCGGCGTGTCGACCGACCCCGGGCAGACCACGTTGACGCGGATGCCGTCGGCGGCGTGGTCGAGCGCCATCGCCCTGGTCAGCCCGTTGAGCGCCGACTTGCTCGCGGTGTAGGCGGCCACCTGCGCCTGCGAGGCGAACGCCTGCACCGACGACATCACCACGATCGACCCGCCGCCGCGCGCCTTCAGCCGGGGCACGGCCGCCTTGCAGGTCAGGAAGACGCCCTTGAGGTTGACGTCCATCACCTCGTCCCAGACGTCCTCCGGCGTGTCGACCACCGTGCCGTAACGCTGCACGCCCGCGCACGTCACCACGACGTCCAGGCCGCCGTGCCTGGCCACGGCCAGGTCCACCAGGTCGCGCATGTCGCCCGCCCGCCGCACGTCGGCGACCACGCCCGTGACCTGCTCGCTCTCGAACGCCGACTCCGGGTCGGCCCCGCAGAACACCACCGACGCGCCGCCGTCGGCCAGCCGGTCCACGACCGCCCGCCCGATGCCCGTCGAACCGCCGGTGACCAGCGCCACCTTCCCGTCGAACTCCCTCACGCAAGCACCTCCGCGCGCCACTTCAGCGTCTTGGTCTCGTACGGCTCCAGGACGAGGGCGGTGCCGTTGGCCACGGCCGCCGCCAGCCCGTCGGTCGGCAGGCCGGCGAACGGCTCCAGGCCCAGCACGCAGGCCCGGCCCCACCAGGGGTAGTCCGCGCTCGCGCCGAGCTCCTGCCACATCCACAGACACGGCAGCAGCGTGGCGTCCCATGAGACCCGGATGCCGGGCCCGGCCCCGAGCTCGTACCATCCGTCGTCGCCGAACCCGGTCAGGTAGACGATGTCGCTCGGCCCGCCCCGGGCGGGCACGACGCTCAGGTCGGTGGTGCCGCCGCCGTCGGCGGGGACCACCGGCCACTCCCACGGCCCGCCCGCGCGCACCCGCCGCCCGAGCGGGTTGATCGGCGTGTCGTGCGGGATCACGCGCACCCCCTCCGGCAGCCGGATGCGGGCGCCCGCCCTGAGGAACGGCGCCCCGTACACGAGGTGCTGTCCCCACATCGCGTGCAGCGCCACGCCGGACTCGTTCGCCGCCCGCCCCTCGACCTCCAGCGCGGCCCTGCCCGGCCGCAGCCGCATCGTCCGCTCCATCCGGTACGGCAGCCGCCTGGTGCGCACGGTCAGGCGGATCGCGACCTCCTGCTCGGAGTCGGCCACGACCTCGCAGCGCCACGGCAGGCCCGAGACCTCGCCGTGCTGGGCCAGCCGGGCGCCCCGGTACGTGCTGGGCGCGCCGCCGTTGGGGAACGCCTCCTGCCAGCCGCCCTCGTAGTGGTCGGCGAACGGGGCCACGTCGTCGGCGGCGCCCTGGAGGTGCCCGCGCGGGTCGCGCAGGCCCTGCGGCGACAGCCAGACGAAGTCGGTGTCGGTCGGCTTGTGCAGGAACTCGACCACGTCGCCGCCCTTGCCGGGCAGCACGGTCACGCGCAGCAGCTCGTTCTCCAGCGTGACGCAGTCGATGCCGTCGAGCGTGCCCTGGCGCAGCCGCGCCGCCCAGTTGCGCATCAGCCGAACTTCACGTTGAGGAAGCGCGGCCGGTAGATGGACACGTCGCGGTAGTGGTCGGTGTTGACGAAGCTGTTGACGTTGTAGGAGACCACCAGGCCGTCTCCCTCGATGGCGGGGTGGGCGTGGGCGTTGTAGGTGAAGATGTTGCCGTTCGTCTCGGGGGTCGTGTAGACGACCTGCTTGCCGGTGAACGGGCCGGTCGGGGAGCAGGACGCGTACGCGACGATCTTGGCGCTGAGCGCCTCGGTCGTGTCATGAGTTATCAGGACATAGCCGTTGCCGACCTTGCTGACGCTGTACTCGTTCGCCACGCCCGCCATCAGCCTGGCCGAGTCCGCCTCGTCCCTCGACCAGGAGCCGCCGGCCGTGCGGAACTCCCACTCGCCGAGCAGGCTCTGCCCCTTCACCCTGGCCAGGTGCATGTACTTGGCGCCGCCCAGGTCCTCCACGCCGTAGACGTAGGTGTGGCCGCCGTCCTTCAGGATCGCCGAGGCCCACGCCACGCCGTGCCCGGACGGCAGGTCGTGCACGCTGACCGGGCGCTCCAACCGGCCCTGCGGGAAGCGCGCCACCACGTTGCGGTGCCAGCGCCAGTCCCACGCGCCGGGGCCGAAGCGCTCGTACTCCTGGTAGGTGACCTCCAGCAGGCCGCCCGCGAGCGTCGCGTCACCGGCCCAGAACCAGTGGTCGCCGTCGCGGGGCTTCATCACGGCGGTGGGCGCGGCCGCCGTGCCGTCGTGGATGGTGCGCAGCCTGCCGTCGCGCTCGACGGCGAAGGAGTTGTTGAGGAAGACCGTCGTGCCGCCCTCCTCCACGACCGGCGGGCGGCTGCCGTCGGGGTTGACCCGGCCCAGGAACGTGTCGGAGAACACCCACACCTCCCGGCCGTTCGGCAGTCGCACCGAGTAGGTGCCGTCGGCGCCGGTCCAGTCGTCCAGGCGGCTGTTGTCGTTGCCGTAGTTGGTGAACAGGCTGGTCAGCCGCTGGTCGATCGTCGTCCCCCGGAACGCGGGGGCGCACGGGGAGGGCGTGGCCGGCTGCTCGGGGACGGCGGCGGCCGTCGACGGCACCGGCTTCGGCGGCGCCGCCACGGCCTGCTGCGGCGCGACCGCCAGGGCCGTCACGGCGACGAGGGACAGGAGGGCAGATCTGGCTGAACGCAGTCGCGCCATCGCACACGTCCTTGGGGGGTGGGGGCTCCCGTACAGTTCTAGTGATTAGATCACTTGTTGTCTAGGCCCGGCTAGGCTCCTGGCAGATCCCCGACCGCGCCGGAGCCGCGATGTCCCGCACCACCGCCGTCCTCCGCAGTGCCGCCGTGCTCGCCGCCGCCGTCCCTACCCTGCTGGGCAGCCTGAAGCCGCTGCCGGAGTCGTTCGGCTGGTTCGCCTACGCGCCCCTCACCCCGGCGGTCACCGGCGAGCAGGTGCGCCCCTGGCTCGCTCCGGCACTGCCGCTGGCGCTCGCGCTGCTCGCCCTCTGGGCGCCCCGGCTGCTGCGCCCCGCCGGCGTCGTCCTGGTCGTCGCGGCCCTCGCCGCCAGGGTGGGCCTTCCGCGCGGGCCCTTCGAGGACGACGCCGTCCACTGGGCGTCGGCGGGTGCGCTCGCGCTCGCGGCGCTGCTGCTCCTGGCCGCCCGGGGCGCGCCGCCTGACCGCCAGGCCGTCCTGCCCGCGCTCGCGTGGACGGGCGCGCTGCTGGTCCTGCTGGTCCGGCCGGTGGCCGCCGGGACGACACCGCTGGGGCTGCAGACGCTCCTGGCCGCCGAGGCCACGCCGCTGGTCGTGGTCGCCTGGCTGGCCACGGTGGCGGTTCCCCGTAAGGAAGACGGCGGGGTTCCGCAATAGTCGCGGGGCAGGGGGCGTACCAAGCTTTCTGTACGTGTCAGTAAATTTCGTCATCGCGCTCTGTCTCGCCCTTTCGCCCGTGTCGGCGCCCGGCCAGGTCACACCCGCGGCCGTGGACACGTTCGTGACGCGCTACCAGGAGGCGACGGGGCTGCCCGGCGTCGCCGTCGCCGTCACCAGGGGCGAGCGGGTCGTGCACGCCGCCGGGTACGGCCGGACCGCGGCCGGTGAGCCGGTCACGGCCGACACCCCGATGGCCGTCGCGTCGGTCAGCAAGTCGTTCACCTCGCTGGCCGTGATGCAGCTCGTCGAACAGGGCCTGGTCGAGCTCGACAGGCCGGTGCGCGGCTATCTGCCCGAGTTCGCGATGGCGGACCCCAGGGCGGCGCAGATCACCGTCAGGCAGTTGCTCGACCAGACGTCGGGCATGGCCGACTCGGCCTTCCGGGAGAAGAGCCTGCCGCAACCCGGCACGCTGCAGGGCGCCGTGGCGCGGCTCAGGACGGCCCGCCTCGCCGCCGAGCCGGGCACGCGCTACAGCTACCACAACACCAACTACCAGGTCGCCGCCCGGCTCGTCGAGGTGGTCAGCGGGCGGCCGTTCGCCGGCTACCTGCGCGAGCGGGTGTTCGAGCCGCTCGGCATGCGCGACAGCACGACCATCGACACCGACCGCGACCTGCCCGGCAGCGCCCGCGGCCACCTGATGGTCCTCGGCCGGGCGGTCCCGGCGCCCGAGCCGGCCGGGTTCGGCAACGGCTCGGGCGGCGTCCTCAGCACCGCCGCCGACATGGCCCGCTGGCTGATCGCGCAGCAGGGCGGCATCCTGTCGCCCGGGAGCGTCAAGGAGATGCGCACCCCCTCCCGCCTGAACGACTCGTACGCGCTCGGCTGGACGCTCGGCCGGACCGGGCGCGGCACGCCCGTCATCGAGCACGGCGGCGACCTGTTCACCTCGACGGCCTACCAGCTCCTCATGCCCGGCTCCGGCTACGGCGTCGCGGTCATGGCCAACACCGGCATGGCCTTCGGCGACGCCCGCGCGCTCCTGGACGGGCTCGTCGCCCTCGTCGAGGGAGGCACGCCCGAGGTCCCCCCGATGCCGCCGACCCTGGTCACGGACGCGCTCTTCCTGCTGGCCGGCGTGGGGGCCGTGGCCCTGACGGCGCGGGGCGTGGCGCGCTCCCGCCGCTGGGCGGCGCGGCGCAGGGGACGGCAGCGGTGGCGGCTGCTGCCCTACCTGGCGCCGATCGCGCTGTGCGCGGCGCTGGCCCCGATCTTCCGGGTGCTGGCCCGGGGCGCCGACATCATGTGGATCCAGGTGGCCTACCTCTATCCGACGTTCACGCTCTGCCTGGTGATCACCGCAATCGGCTGCGCGGTGGTCGTGGCCGCCCGGCTGGTCAGCGCGGTACGGCTCCGGGGGACGGGGAAATAGGGATGACCGGTGCTGAAACCGGCGTGTAACCTGCGCGGGGATCCGTAGGAGGGGAAATGCCATGGGACACGTCGAGGTCGGCCACCTGACGTATGTGCTGCCCGACGGGCGGCCGCTGCTCAACGACGTGTCCTTCCGGATCGGCGAGGGGGTCAAGGCCGCGCTCGTCGGGCCCAACGGGGCGGGCAAGACCACGCTCATGCGCCTGGTCGCGGGGGACCTGCAGCCGGTCGAGGGGAGCGTCGCCAGCTCCGGCGGGCTCGGGGTGATGCGGCAGTTCGTGGGCAGCGTGCGCGACGGCAGCACGGTGCACGACCTGCTGCTGAGCGTGGCCCCGCCGGCGGTGCGGGAGGCGGCGGCGCGGCTGGAGAAGGCCGAGCTGGTCATGATGGAGCGCGACGACGAGAAGGCGCAGCTCCGTTACGCCCAGGCGATCAGCGACTACACCGACGCCGGTGGTTACGAGATCGAGGTGCTCTGGGACACGTGCACGGTGGCCGCGCTCGGCGCGCCGTACGACAACGTGAAATATCGCGACGTGTCCACCCTGTCCGGCGGCGAGCAGAAGCGGCTCGTCCTGGAGGCGCTGCTGCGCGGCCCCGACCAGACGCTGCTGCTCGACGAGCCCGACAACTACCTCGACGTGCCGGGCAAGGAGTGGCTGGAGGCCCAGCTCCGCGAGACGCCCAAGACCGTGCTGCTGGTCAGCCACGACCGGCAGCTGCTCGCCAACGCGGCCGACCGGATCGTCACCGTCGAGTCGGGCAACATCTGGATCCACGGCGGCGGCTTCGGCACCTACGCCGAGGCCCGCAGGGCCCGCAACGAGCGCCTCGACGAGCTGCGCCGCCGCTGGGACGAGGAGCACGCCAAGCTCAAGGCCCTGGTCAACATGCTGAAGAACAAGGCGCGCTACAACGACGGCATGGCCGCCCCCTACCACGCGGCCCAGACGCGGCTGCGCAGGTTCGAGGAGGCGGGGCCGCCCGAGCAGGCGCCCAGCGACCAGAACATCAGCATGCGCCTGCGGGGCGGCCGCACCGGCAAGCGCGCGGTCATCTGCGAGCGGCTGGAGCTGACCGGCCTGATGCGGCCGTTCGACCTGGAGATCTGGTACGGCGAGCGGGTCGCGGTGCTCGGCTCCAACGGCTCGGGCAAGTCCCACTTCCTGCGCCTGATCGCCGGCGAGCCGGTCGCCCACACGGGCGTCGCCAGGCTGGGCGCCCGCGTGGTGCCCGGCCACTTCGCCCAGACGCACGCCAGGCCCGACCTGCTCGGCCGCACCCCGGTCGAGATCGTGATGACCGAGCACGCCAAGCTCAAGAACGAGGCCATGAAGGCGCTGGCCCGCTACGAGCTGGCCGGGCTGGTCGCCGAGCAGCGCTTCGACACGCTGTCCGGCGGCCAGCAGGCCCGGCTGCAGATCCTGCTGCTGGAGCTGTCCGGCGCCACGCTGCTGCTGCTGGACGAGCCGACCGACAACCTCGACCTGGCCAGCGCCGAGGCGCTGCAGGACGGCCTGAACGCCTTCGACGGCACGGTGCTGGCGGTCACCCACGACCGCTGGTTCGCCGCGGATTTCGACCGTTACCTGGTGTTCGGGTCCGACGGGGTGGTGTACGAGGCGCCGGAGCCGGTCTGGGATGAAAAGCGGGTCGTACGGGCGCGTTAAAGCTTTGGTACGGCAGGCGCGTGTCCCGGACCCGCCGTACCCATGAACGGGTTATCACGGCAAAGTGATCCCGCGTAGCCGAACCGTCAGCCTCCTCGCACTCGGGGCGATCTGCCTCACCGGGTGCTCGTCGGAGGAACGTCCGCAACAGCAGCTCAAGCCGCTCACGCTCAAGGAGCAGGCGTCGAACGTGGTCAAGTCCGCCGGCGGCTACACCGTCAACTGGGCGGGCGTGCTGACCAACCGCAACCCGTGGCACTTCGGCGAGCACGTGGTGGCCACGGTCGTCGGCAAGGACGCCGCCGGGCGCGAGGTGGTGCGGATGGACCAGCCCCTGGACGCGGTGCCGCCGGGCGGCTCGCTGGTGTTCACCGGCGAGGCCGGCGCGTCGGAGAAGCCGGTCAAGGTGAGCATCGACTACCGGCCGGCCCAGTGGCGGATGGCGGCCAGGATCGCCTCGGCGTTCCGGCCGTTCCCGGTGTCGCGGGTGCAGACGCTGCGCCAGAAGGACGGCTCGTACCTGATCACCGGGTACGTGTCGAACCCGTACCAGGTGCCGGCGGGCAGCCTGGTGGTGAACGCGCTGCTGCGGGACAAGGCGGGCAAGCTGCTCGGCGGCGGGAGCACGTTCGTGGACGACGTGAAGGCGGGCAGCCCGCCGCGCTTCATCCTGACGATCACCGGGCTCCCGCAGGGCAGCGCCGTGGGGCGGACCGAGGTGACGGCCCGCACGTGGGGCTCGACCGGCAGGCCGTACGAGGATCTGGCGCTCGGCGGGATCGTGCCGATGCACACGGTGAAGCCGACCACGGAGCCGTTCCAGATCGACCGGGGCAGCCAGGCGTTGAAAGCCCGGGTGCAATAACCCAATTAATGCGATAAATCGTAAAAGCGGCTGGCGACAACCTATGTTTATCCCGCGGAATCGGTAGAACTACAAGTTACCAATCCATTACCTTCGGTTACATGAGTGACCGTGACCTGGTCGAGGCCCTGCGCTCCGGTGACCCGGGCGCCGTGGCCGTCCTGTACGACACCTACGCCGAAGGCATCTACCGCTACTGCTGGACCCTTCTGCGCAATACCGACAGCGCCCAGGTCGCGCTCCGCGACGCCCTGATCGCCGCCGAGGCGCACGCCGCCGCGCTGTCCGACCCCGACCTGCTGCGGCCCTGGCTCTACGCGCTGGCCCGGGGCGAGTGCCTGCGCAGGCGCATGGCCGACCTGCCCGACGCCGGCGAGACGCTGGCCGAGGCGCCCGAGATCACCGACCCCGACGACGCCGACCTGCGGGTCGTGGCCTGGAACGCCGTCCAGAGCCTGCCCACGGCCGACCGCGAGACGCTGGAGCTGAACGCCCGGCACGGGCTGCCGATGCCGCACGTCGCCGCCGTCCTCGGCGTCACCGCCCGCCAGGCCGAGGCGGCCCACGAAGCCGCCCGCGACCGGCTGCGCGACGCCATCACCGTGGAGTTCCTGGCCAGGAAGGGCCCCTACGACTGCCCGCGCCGGGCCCGCATCCTCACCGGCTTCGCCGGCGAGCTGACCGCCGGCATGCGCGAGCAGCTCGTCGCCCACGTGGCCCGCTGCGAGACCTGCGCCCCGCACCGCAACCGCCAGGTGTCGGCCGCCAAGGTCTACGAGCTGCTGCCGCAGATCACGCTGCCCGACGTGCTCAGGGTCCGGGTGCTGAGCTGCTTCGTCGACCCCGAGCTGCACCTCTACCGGCGCTACGTGGCCAGGCGCTCGGAGGCGCTGGACGCCGCCGGGTTTCCCGTTGCCGTCGAGCGGGGGCCGCGCAAGTGGCCTCGGGCGCTGGCAGGCGCGCTGGCGGCGGTCGCGACCCTGGTGGCGATAGCGACGATCTTCGACTACTTCGGCAAGGAGGTCGGCGGGCTGCCCGGCGTCGCCTCCGTCGCGTTCCCGCCGCAGGGCGAGCCGCCCGGCCTCACCCTGCCCTGGTCCGACCGGCGGCAGGTGCCCGGCAGCGTGGAGGTCGACAGCACGGCCACCCGCCCGCTCGGCGTGACCCCCGCGACGGCCGGGCAGCAGACGCCCAGCCCGCAGCCGCCCGTCTTCACCCCGATCGGCGGCGACCCCGAGCCCGTGCCGAGCACCCCGCCGCCGACCGGCCCGGACCTCGGCGACCCCACGCTCGACCCGGTCCACCCCGTCGACCCGGTGACCCCGCCGCCCGGCAAGCCGCGCCCCTCCGGCAAGCCGCCGGTGATGCCGTCACCGCAGCCCGACCCCACCCCGGCGCCCACGCCGACGACGCCCACGCCGTCGCCCAAACCGACGGCGAAACCGACGGGCAAGCCGACGAGCACCGCCACGCCGCCCGCCACGGCGACCCCCACCGAGTCGGTATCACCCTCTGTAACGAGCTGAGAGTGTGGCATTCGTTACTGTTGGGAAGTGTGTGCATAGAGTGACCGCAGGGGGATTCTATGCACGTCAGAGCCGGATTCCTGGTCGCCACCCTGGTCGTCGCGCTGTGCCCGCCGGTTCACGCCGAACCGGGGCCGCGTGACGTCGCCAGAGCGCGGCAGGCCGTACGGGATCGTGCGAAGGAGCTCGGCACGGCAAGCGCCGAGCTGGCCGAGGCGCAGGGGCGGCTCGACCGGCTCGCGGCCGAGGCCGAGCGGCTGGTGGAGGCGTACAACGGGGAGGTCGTCCGGCTCCGCCAGGCCGAGCAGGCGCACCGGGAGGCCGCCGCGCGGCAGAGCGCCGCGACCACGGAGGTCGAGCGGGCCCGGCAGGCGGTGGCGATGCTCGCCGCCCAGAGCTATGGCGGGCTGCCACTGCCCGCCGAATACCTCGGCATGCTCAACGACCACGGCGACCACGACGGCTACCTGCACCGGGCCGGGCTGCTGCGGCAGCTCGGCGGCGAGCGCGGCCTGCTGCTCACCCGGCTGCGCGACGCCGAGGAGGTCGCCGAGATCCTGACCACGCACGCCGCGAGCGTGCACGCCGCCCAGCAGTACGCCGCCGAGGCGGCCGAACGCGCCAAGATCGCCGCCCGGGAGGCGGTCGCCCGGCAGCGGCGCGAGACCAAGGAGCTCAGGGCCAGGCGCGACGAGCTGCAACGGCTCGTAGACGCCGCCCGCACCCGCGCCGAACTGCTCGCCAGGCGGCGGCAGACCCGCATCGGGCACGTGCCGCTCTCCAGCGGCTCCTCGATGGGCGACGTGGCCGCCAACTGGGCGCTGACCCAGCTCGGCAAGCCCTACCTGTGGGCCGCCGACGGGCCCGCCAGCTACGACTGCTCCGGCCTGACCATGCGGGCCTGGGAGCGGGCCGGCGTGCGCCTCGACCACTGGACGGGCACCCAGTGGACGTCCGGGCCGCACGTGCCGCTCGACCAGCTGCGCCGCGGCGACCTGCTGTTCTTCGGCTACGACAAGAACGACCCGTCGACCATCCACCACGTGGGGATGTACGTCGCGCCGGGGCTCATGGTGCACGCCCCGCAGACCGGCGACGTCGTGCGGATCGCGTCGATGTGGCGAGGGGACCTGGTGGGCGCCACCAGGCCCCGCTGAAGGTCAGTGGCCGTGGCCCTCGTCCTTGGCCCGCTGGAAGGAGCGCTCGATCTCGGCCTGCGCCTCCATGCGGCCCACCCAGTTGGCGCCCTCGACCGACTTGCCCGGCTCCAGATCCTTGTAGACCTCGAAGAAGTGCTGGATCTCCAGCCGGTCGAACTCCGGGACATGGTGGATGTCCTGGATGTGCGCCATGCGCGGGTCGGTGGCGGGGACGCACAGGACCTTGTCGTCGCCGCCCTTCTCGTCGGTCATCCGGAACATGCCGACCGCCCGGCAGGTGATGTAGCAGCCCGGGAACGTCGGCTCCTGCAGCAGCACCAGCGCGTCCAGCGGGTCGCCGTCCTCACCGAGGGTGTTCTCGATGAAGCCGTAGTCGGCGGGGTACTGCGTGGAGGTGAACAGCAGCCGGTCCAGCCTGATCTTGCCGGACTCGTGGTCCACTTCATACTTGTTCCGTTGCCCCTTGGGAATCTCAACGACAACGTCGAACTCCACCGCGGTTCCTCCGCTCGGCCCCCCGGGCACCCCCGGGCGGGCGTTAATGTCTCGTAGGCGAACACCAGGAGAGAGGTCAGGCGACGTGGCGCGGCACGAGCGGTGGGTGATGCTGACCACTCTCGTCATGCTGCAGATCGTGACCATCGTCACCGGCGTCTATGCGATGAACAACGACCTCGACCTGAGCGCGCTGACGAGGCGGCCGTCACCGGCCGAGACGAGCGCGTCTCCCGAAGGGGTTCCCCCCGTCCCCGTGGTCACCGCCGGGCCTGTGCTGGCCCAGCTTCCGGCGAGGTCAGGAGACGGACCTCTCCCGACTAAGGGTACTTTGACGCAGCAGCTCACCGATGCGCTGGGTGACGAAGCGCTCGGCAAGCGCGTCGGCGCCGTCGTCGTCGACGTCACGACCGGCGAGCAGATCTTCGCCGCCGACCCCGACACCGGCATCACCCCCGCCTCCACCACCAAGGTCGTCACCGGCGCCGCCGCGCTCGCCTCGCTCGGCCCCGACACCCGCCTGGCCACCCGCGTCCTCCAGGGCGGCTCCGCGAACGCGATCGTGCTCGTCGGCGGCGGCGACCCCATGCTGCGCGGCCCCCAGGCCAGGCCCAGCGACTTCACCGACCAGGCGTCGCTCACCACGCTCGCCTCCCGCACCGCCGCCGCGCTCAAGGCCCGCGGCGTCACCAAGGTCACGCTCACCTACGACGCCTCCCTGTTCACCGGACCCGTGCAGGCGCCCGGCTGGAAGCCCAACTACGTGCCCGACGGCGAGGTCGCCCCCGTCCACGCCCTCACCATCGACGAGGGCCGCCAGATCCCCGGCCAGCGCCAGCCCCGCGTCGCCGACCCGGCCGCCCACGCCGCCGCCGCCTTCGCCGGCGTCCTGCGCAAGCACGGCATCAGCGCCGCCAAGTCCGTACGCCCCGGCAAGGCCCCCGCCGGAGCCGCCGAGCTGGCCAGGGTCGAATCCGCGCCGATCTACGCCCTCGTCGAGCACACCCTCACCTTCAGCGACAACGACCTCGCCGAAGCCCTCGCCCGGCACGTCGCCATCAAGGAAGGCCAGCCGGGCTCGTTCGCGGGGCTCGCCAAGGCCGTCCCCCAGGTGCTCCACCGGCTCGGCATCACCAAGGGCGTCCAGGTGTCCGACGGCAGCGGCCTGTCCATCCGCAACCGCATCAGCGCCTCCGCCATGGCCCGCGCCATCGCCCTCGCCGGCGCACCCCAGCACCCCGAGCTGCGCGCCGTCGCCTCCGGCATGCCCATCGCCGGCTTCACCGGCACCCTCGGCAACGGCCGCCGCTTCACCGGCGCCGACAGCAAAGGCCAGGTCGGCCTGGTCAGGGCCAAGACCGGCACCCTCAACCACGTCAACACGCTCGCCGGACTCGCCACCACCAAGGACGGCAGGCTGGTCACCTTCGCCTTCCTGGCCGACCGCGTCCCCGTCTACGCCGAACCCGTGCTCGACAGGCTGGCCGCCATCGTCGCGCGGTCTTGACGAGAAACACGTACGGTGGACGTTATGCAGGTGATCGACTGGGATCTGGCCGTCACGACCGGCACGCGCCTGGTGCGCCCCGGTCCCCAAGTGAGCCGGGAGGAGGCCAGGCAGGCCGTCGCCGAGCTCCGCACGCTCTCGCGCGAGGCCGAAGGCCACGTACGCGAGTTCACCAAGATCCACACCGAGACCGCGCCACAGCCCGCGACCATCGTCGACCGGCCCGGCTGGATCCGGGCCAACGTCGAAGGCTTCCGCGTCGTGCTGGAGCCCCTCACGCAGAAGGTCGCCAACGGCGCCAACCCGCCGCCCGCGATCATCTCCGCCGTCGGCTCCCGCATCACCGGCGTCGAGGTCGGCGCCGTCCTCGCCTTCCTCGCCACCCGGGTCCTCGGCCAGTACGAGCTGTTCCTGCCGCCCGACCCCAGCGGACGCGAGCCCGCCGGCCGCCTCACGCTCGTCGCGCCCAACATCGTCAACGCCGAGCGCGAGATGAACGTCAACCCGCACGACTTCCGCCTGTGGGTCTGCCTGCACGAAGAGACCCACCGGGTCCAGTTCACCGGCGTCTCCTGGCTGCGCGAGTACGTCCGGTCCCAGATGACCGACTTCCTGCTCGCCTCCGACCTCGACCTGCCCACGCTCGTCGACCGCCTGCGCGGCGCCGCCGACACCGTCGCCGACGTCGTCCGCGGCGGCGAGGGCAACCTCATCGACGTCATCCAGTCGCCCCAGCAGAAGGAGATCCTCGACCGGCTCACGGCCGTCATGACCCTCGTCGAGGGGCACGGCGACTACGTGATGGACGCCGTCGGGCCCTCCGTCGTGCCGTCGGTCGCCGACATCCGCGCCAAGTTCGCCCAGCGCCGCGAAGGCGGCTCCCGCCTCGACCGCACCATCCGCCGCCTGCTCGGCATCGAGCTCAAGATGAAGCAGTACGCCGAAGGCTCCGCCTTCGTCCACCGCGTCGTCGGCCAGGCCGGCATGGACGGCTTCAACCGCGTCTGGACCTCACCCAACACGCTGCCCACCCCGGCGGAGATCTCCGACCCCGACGCCTGGATCCGCCGCGTCATCGGCACCCCCGCCCTCCCCAGCTGACCCCCTCCCCGGACCCGTGCCGGCGGGGGTAGCAGCCCGTCGGACGGGCGCCCCTTCGGCTGGGCGCCCCTGCGGCGGCGCACCCCCGGACGGCCCCTTCCCGGGCGCCGGGTCGGTGGGGTGGTGGTCGGTGGAGCTCGGCGCCCTTGTACGGCGCGCCGCACGGGGCTGGCCGCCGTGCGTGGCGTCTCCCGGAGGTGGGCGTCCGTCGGCTGGGTGTGGCCCTTCGGCGGCGCACCCCAGGTCCGCCCCCCGGCGCCGGGTCGGTGGACTTCGGCGCTCTCGTACGGGCTGACGGCCCGGGCGGGGAGAATGGGGACGTGGGACCGCATCCGGCTGTAGCCGACGTTCGCAGGATGGTGCGTGAGGCGCTGGCGGACGTGCCCGAGGGGGCGCTGGTGCTCGTGGCGTGCAGTGGGGGCGCCGATTCGCTGGCGTTGGCGGCGGCGACGGGGTTCGTGGGGCCGAGGGCGGGGCTGCGTACGGGGCTCGTGAGCGTCGATCACCAGCTTCAGGAGGGTTCCGGGGAGCGGGCGGCGCGGGTGGCGGCGCTGGCGGGGGAGCTGGGCCTGGGGTTCGGTGAGGTGCGGGCCGTGGTGGTGGGCACGGCGGGCGGGCCCGAGGCGGCGGCCAGGGATGCGCGTTATGCCGCGCTGGGCGAGGCGGCCGGGGCTCATGGGGCGGCGGCGGTGCTGCTGGGGCACACGCGTGACGATCAGGCGGAGACCGTGCTGCTGGGCCTGGCGAGGGGGAGCGGGCTGCGGTCGATCGCGGGGATGGCGGCGGTGTCGGGCGTCTATCGGCGGCCGTTCCTGGAGCTTTCGCGGGCGACGACGGTGGCGGCGTGCGAGGCGCTGGGGCTGGCTCCGTGGCAGGATCCGCACAACGACGATCCGCGGTTCACGCGGGTGCGGGTGCGGGCGGTGGCGCTGCCGGTTCTGGAGAGGGAGCTGGGGCCCGGGGTGGCGGAGGCGCTGGCGCGCACGGCGGGGCTGGCGCGTGAGGACGCGGACGCGCTCGATCAGTGGGCCGAATCGGTGTACCAGGATTGCGCTCTAAGCGATATCGCCGGAAACGTGACGCTGGCCGTACGGGCTCTGGAAGGGGTCCCCGGGGCCGTACGGACACGAGTGCTGCGGCGGGCGGCGCTCGCGGCGGGAGCGCCCTCCGGGGCGCTCTCGGCGGGGCACGTGCGGGCGGTGGAGCGGCTGATCACGCGGTGGCACGGGCAGAAGGCGGTGGACCTGCCCGGGGGGCTGAGCGCCGTTCGGCGGTATGGCACCCTGATAGTCGCCATCCGTCCCATCGCGTAAGGAACCAACAGGTGGACGCTGCCGACATGGGCAAGGATCTGGAGAAGGTCCTCATCCCGGAGGACGAGCTCCAGGCCAAGATCAAGCAGCTGGCCGGGCGCATCGACGAGGACTACGCCGGCCAGGAGCTGCTGCTAGTGGGCGTGCTCAAGGGCGCCGTCATGGTGATGGCCGACCTGGCCAGGGCGTTGCACGTGCCGGTGCAGATGGACTGGATGGCGGTGTCGTCCTACGGGGCCGGCACCAAGTCGTCGGGCGTCGTGCGGGTGCTGAAGGACCTCGACACCGACATCATGAACCGCCACGTGCTCATCGTGGAGGACATCATCGACTCCGGTCTGACCCTCCACTGGCTGCTGGAGAACCTCAAGTCGCGCAACCCGGCCTCGCTGGAGATCTGCACGGCGCTGCGCAAGCCCGACGCGGTCAAGGTGCCGATCGACGTCAAGTACGTGGGCTTCGACATCCCCAACGAGTTCGTGATCGGCTACGGCCTCGACTACGCCGAGCGATACCGGAACCTTCCGTTCATCGGGACCCTCGCGCCGCACGTTTACCGCTAGCAATCCTGACTGTGGCCGGGAACACCGCGTGCCTTGACGTACGTTGGTAGGGCAAGACCGGTGTAGCGGGCGGTCCCTCCGTGCGCTCCTCCGGTGTACCTTCTGACTCCGGGAGGGTGACCCCGCGTCCCCTTCGGGTAGTCAGAAGTCGCGGTGTCGGATGCCGCGGCCCCGGGATTTCCCGGGGTTCCAGGCCATGGTCAGGAAGGGACGGGCCCGCAAGGGGTTCCGCATCGGATGGATCTCAAGCGATTTACACGTGGGCCACTGCTGTGGATCCTGGGCATCGTCGTGCTGCTCCTGCTCGTCACCCAGCTCTGGAGCGGCGGCGGCAACTACAAGCAGGCCGACACGTCAACGGTGCTCCAGCAGATCCGCACCGGCAATGTCAGCAATGCCAAGATCATCGACAAGGACCAGCGGATCGAGCTGACGCTGCACAGCCCGATCCAGGTCGGCGGCAGCGGCACGCCGACGAAGACGATCCAGTCTGACTGGGTCACCGGCTACGGCGCAAAGCTGACCGACGAGCTGCAGGCGCAGGTCGACGCCAAGAAGACCAAGAGCTTCGCGACCGACGTGCCCCAGGAGAGCTTCCTGGTGAGCCTCCTGCTCAGCTTCCTGCCGATCGTCATCATCGTGCTGATCTTCCTGTTCATCATGAACCAGATGCAGGGCGGCGGCAGCCGGGTGATGAACTTCGGCAAGTCCAAGGCCAAGCTGATCACCAAGGACACCCCCAAGACCACGTTCGCCGACGTCGCAGGCGCGGACGAGGCCATCGAGGAGCTTCAGGAGATCAAGGAGTTCCTGCAGGCCCCGGCCAAGTTCCAGGCGATCGGCGCCAAGATCCCCAAGGGCGTGCTGCTCTACGGCCCGCCCGGCACCGGCAAGACCCTGCTCGCCCGCGCGGTCGCGGGTGAGGCGGGCGTGCCGTTCTACTCGATCTCCGGCTCCGACTTCGTCGAGATGTTCGTCGGCGTCGGCGCCTCCCGGGTGCGTGACCTGTTCGAGCAGGCGAAGGCCAACGCCCCGGCGATCATCTTCATCGACGAGATCGACGCCGTCGGCCGCCACCGCGGCGCCGGCCTGGGCGGCGGTCACGACGAGCGCGAGCAGACGCTCAACCAGCTCCTTGTCGAGATGGACGGCTTCGACGTCAAGGGCGGCGTGATCCTCATCGCCGCGACCAACCGGCCCGACATCCTCGACCCGGCGCTGCTGCGTCCTGGCCGGTTCGACCGGCAGGTCACCGTCGACCGTCCCGACCTGGAGGGCCGTAAGGGCATCCTCAAGGTGCACGGGCGCGGCAAGCCGTTCGCGCCGGGCGTCGACCTCGACGTCATCGCCCGCCGCACCCCCGGGTTCACCGGCGCCGACCTGGCCAACGTGATCAACGAGGCCGCGCTGCTCACCGCGCGCGCCGACGAGAAGCTGATCACGATGGATATGCTGGAGGAGTCGATCGACCGTGTCATGGCAGGGCCCGAGCGCAAGACGCGGGTCATGTCTGACAAGGAGAAGAAGATGATCGCCTACCACGAGGGCGGTCACGCGCTGGTGGCGCACGCGCTGCCGAACTCCGACCCGGTGCACAAGATCACGATCCTGTCCCGGGGCCGCGCGCTCGGCTACACGATGACGCTGCCGATGGAGGACAAGTTCCTGGCCACCAGGTCGGAGATGATGGACCAGCTCGCGATGCTGCTGGGCGGCCGCGCGGCGGAGGAGCTCGTCTTCCACGAGCCCACCACCGGCGCCTCCAACGACATCGAGAAGGCCACGGCCGTCGCCCGCCGCATGGTGACCGAGTACGGCATGAGCGAGCAGCTCGGCGCCCGTAAGTTCGGCAGCGGTCAGGCCGAGGTGTTCCTGGGCCGCGAGATGGGCCACGAGCGCGACTACTCCGAGAAGATCGCCTCCACGATCGACGAGGAAGTCCGCCGGATGATCGAGACGGCGCACGACCAGGCGTGGGACATCCTGGTCGAATACCGCGACGTGCTCGACAACCTGGTGCTCGAGCTCATGGAGAAGGAGACGCTCTCCCGCGCCCAGGTGCTGGAGATCTTCTCCCCGGTGGTCGTCAAGGAGCACCGCCCCTCCTACGCGGGCTACGGCAAGCGGCTGCCCTCCGACCGGCCGCCGATCCTGACGCCGAAGGAGCAGTCGGCCAACGGCTCGCTCACCTCGGGCCACCAGGACGCGCTGCCTTCCGGGGACAGTGCGTGAAGCCGCACGACGTAGATTTCGGCCGGATCGAGAAGGCCGTCCGCGAGATCCTGTACGCCATCGGCGAGGATCCCGACCGCGACGGCCTTCTCGAGACGCCCGCCCGTGTCGCCCGCGCCTACGCCGAGCAGTTCTCCGGCCTGCACCAGACCCCCGAAGACGTGCTCAACAAGGTCTTCGACGTCGACCACGACGAGATGGTGCTGGTCAAGGACATCGAGGTCTACTCAACCTGTGAGCACCATTTGGTGCCTTTTTACGGGTCGGCCCACGTCGGCTACATCCCGAACGACCAGGGTCAGGTGACGGGCCTGTCGAAGCTGGCCAGGCTGGTCGACGTGTTCGCCCGCCGGCCGCAGGTCCAGGAGCGGATGACGTCGCAGATCGCCGACGCGATCATGCGGGTGCTGGAGCCGCGCGGCGTCATCGTCGTGGTCGAGGCCGAGCACCTGTGCATGACCATGCGGGGTGTGCGCAAGCCCGGCGCCAAGACCGTCACGTCGGCCGTCCGGGGCGACTTCCGCACCAGCGACAAGACCCGCGCCGAGGCGATGGCGCTGATCCTGGGACGCTGACGCCTGACCGCGCCGCATGCATTCCGCCGGGGATGGATCGTTATCCACAACCAGGGACCCGCGATATCACCAGGTATGGGCGAGCGCCTAGGCTTGGCCTCATGACGAGAGTGCCGGGGCTGGGCGACGAGGACCGGTGCCTTGTCATGGGCGTCGTCAACGTGACCCCTGACTCGTTCTCCGACGGCGGCCTCTGGTTCGACGAGGGCGTGGCGATCCGCCGCGGCCTGGAGCTGGTCGCCGAGGGGGCCGACATCGTCGACGTGGGCGGCGAGTCCACCAGGCCGGGCGCCGCCAGGGTGTCGATGGAGGAAGAGCTGGCCCGCGTGGTGCCCGTGATCAGGGCGCTCAACGCGGAGGGCGTGGCCGTCAGCGTCGACACGATGCGCGCCGAGGTGGCCAGGGCCGCCGTCGAGGCGGGCGCGCGGCTGGTCAACGACGTGAGCGGCGGCCTGGCCGATCCCGCCATGCCGCGCGTGGTCGCCGCCACCGGCGTCCCGTACGTGGTGATGCACTGGCGCGGCCACAGCCAGGACATGGACAGCCGCGCCGTCTACCACGACGTGGTCACCGAGGTGCGCGAGGAGCTCGCCAAGCGGGTCGACCTGGTGCTCGCCGAGGGCGTGTCCGAGGAGCAGATCGTGCTCGACCCCGGCCTCGGCTTCGCCAAGAACGCGGCGCACAACTGGGCGCTGCTGGCCGGCACGCAGCAACTCGCCGAGCTCGGCTATCCGCTGCTCATCGGGGCCTCGCGCAAGAGGTTCCTGGGGCGGCTGCTGGCCGGCGCCGACGGCACCCCCCGCCCGTTCAGCGGCAGCGACGACGCGACCCTGGCCGTGACCGCGCTGGCGGCCCGTGAGGGCGCCTGGTGCGTACGGGTCCACCACGTAGGTCCCAACGCCGACGCCGTGCGCGTGGCCGCAGCATGGAAGAGAGCCGGAGCCAACACATGAGCGTCGACACCGCCGCCATCGAGACGGTCAACCAGGACTTCTACACCGCGATCGAGGACGGCAACCTCGACAGGATGACCGAGATCTGGGCCGAGGACACCGCCGACGACCAGGTGAGCTGCGTGCATCCCGGCTGGACCCTGCTGACGGGGCGCTCGGAGGTGCTGCGGTCGTGGGCGCTGATCATGGCCAACACGACCTACATCCAGTTCGTGCTCACCGACGTCAACACCACGGTGCTGGGTGACGTGGCCGTGCTCACCTGCGTGGAGAACATCCTCACCGCGGGCGAGGAGGGCGAGTCGAGTTTCGCCGCCGGCAAGGTGGTGGCCAGCAACGTCTACATCCGCACGGGTCAGGGCTGGCGGCTGTGGATGCACCACGGTTCGCCGGTGCTGCAGGGCGATGACGACGAGGAGGAGGAAGGCGAGCTTGAGCGCTGACCGGATCGCGCTGAAGGGCCTGCGGGCCCGGGGGAGACACGGGGTGCTCGCGGCCGAGCGTGAGCTGGGGCAGGAGTTCGTCGTCGACGTGACGCTGTTCCTCGACACCGCGCCGGCCGCGGCCGGTGACGACCTGGCCAAGACCGTCGACTACGGCGAGCTGGCCCAGGACCTGGTCAAGGTGGTCGAGGGCGAGCCGGTCGACCTGATCGAGACGCTCGCGCAGCGGCTGGCCGACGTCTGCCTGGCCCGGGAGCTCGTCGAGTCGGTCGAGGTGAGTGTGCACAAGCCGGCGGCGCCGATCCCGCTGCCGTTCGGCGACGTGGTGGTGACGATCGAGCGGAGGCGCGCATGAAGGTCGTCCTCGCCCTGGGCGGCAACCTGGGGCGGCGGTTCCTGACGTTGCAGGGGGCCGTCGACACGCTGTTCGACGCGCCGGGGCTGGAGTTCGTCGCGGCGTCGCCGGTCTACGAGACCGATCCGGTGGGCGGTCCGGGGGGCCAGCGCCCTTATCTGAACGCGGTGGTCGTGGCGGAGACCACGCTGCCGCCGCGCACGCTGCTGGAGCGGGCGCAGAGCGTGGAGAACGCATTCGGGCGGGTGCGCGAGGAGCGGTGGGGGCCGCGCACGCTCGACGTCGACCTGATCATGGTGGGTGACACGGTCAGCGACGACCCGGAGCTGACGCTGCCGCATCCTCGGGCGCACGAGCGGGCGTTCGTGCTGGTGCCGTGGGCGGCGGCCGACCCTGACGGTGAGCTGCCGGGGCGGGGCCGGGTGGCAGACCTGCTCGTGGGCCTGGACCGGCGGGGTGTGCGGTTGCGCGAGGACCTGAAGCTGCAGAGGCCGGATTGAGGCCGACCCGGCCCGGCGTGCTCGTCGGGCTCATCGTCGTGGTCGCGCTGATCGCCTGGGGCGTGGTGCGGCTGGTCTACGTCGATCTGGTGCTGGTGCCGTGGACGGCGATCCCGACGATGCTGCTGCTGGCGATCGGCGAGGCCTACACCGCCTGGATGACGAAGGCGCGGATCGCCCGCAAGCCGGGCACCAAGCCGGTCGAGCCGCTGGCGGTGGCCCGGCTGGCGGCCCTGGGCAAGGCGTCGGCCTACGGCGGCGCGGTGTTCGCGGGGCTGTTCGGCGGCTTCGCGCTGCACACGGTGCAGCTCTTCGCCAAGGAGACGCCGCGGTCGGAGTTCTTCGTCTCGACGGGGTCGTTCCTGTCGTGCGTGGCGTTGATCGTGGCGGCGCTCTTCCTGGAGCACGCCTGCCGCGTCCCGAAGGATCCGGAGGACCAGCGGCCAGGCTAGCCGCTCGTCCTCCCACCGCCTCACCGCCCAGGTCAACGGCGACTGGGCGCCGCTCGGCGTCTCCGAGGCTGACAGGCCCTCAGCCGGTGTCCGGCCGTCCGGCGCGGGGGCGGCGGCCGAAGAGATAGATGACCGGGAGGGTGCAGATCAGCGGGCCGGCGACGGCCAGGGGACGCTCCAGCCACCACCACACGTCCGGCGGCACCTCGGGCGTGAGGCTGCCGAAGAGCCACCACGACAGGCCGAGCGCGATGGCCATGCCGGTCGTGTGGAAGAGGAACAGCGGCAGCGCGAAACGGTTGATGACGGCGTTGACCCGGTTCCAGCCCGGCCGTTCCAGGACCCGTTCCATGGCCGGGCGCAGCACCTCCACCAGCCCGATCTGGAAGATGAGCAGCGCGACGATGACGAACGTCGGCGGCGCCATGTTGGACCACTTGTCCCCCGGCACGCCCACCATGGAGCCCGGGTAGATGCCCGAGTAGACGAGCCCGAACAGGGCGAACAGCCCGGTCCACAGGATGCCGACGTCGTAGCGGCGGGGCAGGGCGACGATGCGGTCGTAGAAGAAGCCGGCCTGGTGCGCCAGCCCCCACACGATGACCATGTTGAGCCAGCCGGCCCACTCGACGTCGTACCGGAACCGGACCACGTCGACGACCAGCGCCGCCCCGCCCAGCCAGACGAGGGCCAGCACGTCGTACTTGCGATGCAGGAGGAGCGCGACGGGGAGGAGCGCGATGAGCACCAGGTAGACGCCGAGGAACCACAGCGGGCTGAGCACGAGCAGCACCACCCGCCACATCCACGGCACGTCGAACAGCCAGGTGACGACGGCGCCGACGGCGACCCACACGCCGATCAGGCCGAGCGCCGGGATCGCCAGGGACCGCAGGCGGCGCCAGACGAAGCGGCCGAGGCCGGTGCCGCGCTCGCACGCCCGGCCCCACGACAGCAGGTGGACGTGCCCGCCGACGTAGAAGAACAGGGGTAAGACCTGGAGCAGCCAGGTCAGAATCCACAGCCCGGAGGTGAAGCCGAGCGGGCTGGTGGGCTCGGGGCCGTGCGGTTTCCACTGCAGGATGGTGAAGGCCCAGTGCCAGACCACCACCACGATCAGGCTCAGCGCCCGCAGCCAGTCGACGTACCTGTCGCGTCGCGGAGGGGAGGTCACTTGTCGATGTCACCCACCACGAAGAACATCGACCCGAGGATCGCCACCATGTCCGAGACCAGGTGCCCGGGCAGCATCTCGCGCAGCACCTGGATGTTGTTGTAGGAGGCGGAGCGCAGCTTCATCCGCCACGGCGTCTTGTCGCCCTTGGACACCAGGTAGTAGCCGTTGATGCCGAGCGGGTTCTCGGTCCAGGCGTACGTGTGGCCTTCGGGGACCTTGAGCACCTTGGGCAGGCGCTGGTTGATCGGGCCCTGGGGGAGCTCGCGCAGCCGCTGGACGCAGGCGTCGGCCAGGTCGAGCGAGACCTTGACCTGCTCCAGCAGCACCTCGAAGCGGGAGTGGCAGTCGCCGGCGGTGCGGGTGACGACGGTGACGGGCAGCTCGGGGTAGGCCAGGTAGGGCTGGTCGCGGCGCAGGTCGATGTCGACCCCGGAGGCGCGGGCGATGGGGCCGCTGACCCCGTACTGCAGGATCTGCTCGCGGGAGAGCACGCCGACGCCCTTGGTGCGGGCCTGGAAGATCTCGTTGCCGTGGATGAGGTTCTCGATGTCGGGGACGCGGCGGCGGGTGTCGGCGACGGCCTGGGCGACCCGGTCGAGCCAGCCGAGCGGCAGGTCCTCCTTGAGGCCGCCGACGCGGTTGAACATGTAGTGCATGCGCCCCCCGGAGATCTCCTCCATGACGGCCTGGATGCGTTCGCGCTCGTCGAAGGCGTAGAAGATGGGCGTCATCGCGCCCAGCTCCAGCGGGTACGAGCCGAGGAACATCAGGTGGTTGAGCACCCGGTTGAGCTCGGCCAGCAGCGTGCGCGCCCAGACGGCGCGGACGGGCGGCTCCATGCCGAGCATGCGTTCGGCGGCCAGGACCACGCCGAGCTCGTTGGCGAACGCCGACAGCCAGTCGTGCCGGTTGGCCAGCACGATGATCTGCCGGTAGTCGCGCACCTCGAACAGTTTCTCCGCGCCCCGGTGCATGTAGCCGATGATCGGCTCGGCGCCGGAGATGCGCTCACCGTCAAGAGTGAGCCGCAGGCGCAGAACTCCGTGAGTCGACGGGTGCTGCGGCCCGATATTCAGGATCATGTCCTCGGTGGCCAGCTCCTTGGCCCCGGCACCGATTCCGACCACGCGTTCCGTCATACGGCCCATGCTGCCACCGGCGGGTCGGTCAAGGAACGGTATGGGGGTGCATCGCTGGTCCAGCCAGGGGGATGAGTACTGGAAACGGGGGAGAAAAGACCATGAAAAGGGTTGTGTTCGACATCGCCGCCCTGATCGCACGGGTGGTGATCGGCGTCATCTTCCTGGCGCACGGGCTGCAGAAATGGCAGGCCGGGCTGGGCGCCACGAGCGGCATGTTCGCCGAGTCGGGCGTGCCGATGCCGCAGCTCGCCGCCGCGTTCGTCACGGTGGCCGAGACGGTCGGCGGCATCCTGCTGATCCTCGGCCTGCTGGTGCGGCCGGCCGCGCTGGTGCTGCTCATCGGCATGATCGGCGCGGCTGTGTTCGTGCACGCGCCGAACGGCATCTTCGTCCAGCAGGGCGGCTGGGAGCTCGTCGGAGCGCTCGGCGCGGCGTCGCTGCTGTTCCTGGCGCTGGGCGGGGGACGCTTCGGCCTCGACGGGATTCTCGGCGCCGTGTACAGGCGCCGGGCCGAGCGGCGGGCGGCCGAGCGGGACGCCGCGGCGGGCGCCACGACGACCGTGGACCGGCCGGCGCCCGACACGAAGGCCGCCTACCCGGACGAACGGCACTCGGTGCCCCGGCAGCCCGCCGAGCACGAGCGCACGCAGGCGGCTGACTACGACCGCACGCAGGCGAGCGAGTACGACCGCACGCAGGCGGCCGGCTACGACCGCACGCAGGCCGCCGAGCCCGCCGAGCGTCCGCACCCGGCCGAGCACCGGCCGGGCGGGCTGAGCGAGGAGGACATGCGCGACGTGGACGCGGTGGTGAACGACCAGCCGACGCGCCCGAAGCCGCCGAACCGCTGAGACCTAGCGGCTGACCAGGTCACGCAGCGCGCCGACCAGCCGGTCGACGTGCTCCTGGGTGGTGCCGATGCCGATGGAGGCGCGCACCGCCGAGGCCGTGTCGTCCTCGCAGCCGCCGTCGGCGGTGCCGAGCAGGTGCCGGACGAACGGGTGGGCGCAGAACTTCCCGTCCCGCACGCCGATGCCGTACTCGCTCGACAGCGCCTCGGCGACCTCGCGCGCGCTGTAGCCGTCGACGGTGAACGACACGATGCCCACGCGCGGGTGCTCCGGCCCCCACAGCGACAGCTCCCGTACGCCCTCGATGCCGGCGAGGCCGGCGCGCAGCCGGGCGATCAGCCGCTCCTCCTCGCGCAGCAGCGGCGTCCAGCCGGTGGCGGTGAGGGCGTCGCAGGCGGCGGCCAGCGCGATCGCGCCGAGCACGTTCGGGGTCCCGGCCTCGTGCCGGGGCTCGGCGTCGTCGTGCCACTCGGTGCTCTCCCCGACCGAGCGCACCGCGCCGCCGCCCTTCAGGTACGGCGTGCCCGCCGACAGCCAGTCGCGCCGGCCGACCAGCACGCCGGCGCCGAACGGCGCGTACAGCTTGTGGCCGGAGAAGGCCACGTAGTCGAGGTCGAGCGCGGTCAGGTTGACCGGCCGGTGGGGCACGAGCTGGGCGGCGTCGACGAGGATGCGGGCGCCGTGCCGGTGCGCGATGTGGGCCAGCGCGGCGATGGGCCACAGCTCGCCGGTGACGTTGGAGGCGGCGGTGACGACGAGCAGCTTGGGCCCGTCGATCGCGGCCAGCGCGTCGTCGGCGGCGCGCACGGCCTCGCCGGGGAAGGCGGGCGGGGCCAGCCGCACGGCGTCAGGCCAGGGCAGCAGCGAGGCGTGGTGCTCGGTGTCGAAGACGACCACGGTGGTGCCCTCGGGCAGGCAGCCGGCCAGCAGGTTCGTGGCGTCGGTGGTGTTGCGGGTGAAGATGACGGCGTCGTCGGTGCGGGCGCCGACGAAGGCCCGTACGGTGTGGCGGGCCTGCTCGTAGCGGGCGGTGGTGAGCTGGGAGGCGTAGCCCGCGCCGCGGTGGACGCTGGAGTAGGCCGGGAGCGCGGCGGCGACGGCGGCGCTGACCGGCTCCAGACAGGGGGCGCTGGCCGCGTAGTCGAGGTTGGCGTAGCCGACGAGCTTGCCGCCCTTGACCGGCACTTCCAGGTCGGCGCCGACGACGGCGGGGATGGCGCGGGCCTGCTGGACGGGGGCCGGCTTCTCGGCGGCGGTGGTGCGGGCGGCGTTGAAGATCGTCAGGGTGGACACGGCGAACCTCCTCGGGGTCATCGGACCCCTGGAGCAGCCAGTGAGCCCGCGCTTGCCCGCCACACCTCGTGACGGACCAGGTCTTCACCCGGGGCACCCCGCCGCGGACGCGAGGGTTGCCGGCCAGCGAGCCGGGGCTTGGCGCTGGCACTCATGACCTACGTCGGCACTATAACCGACACCCACCCGTAAAACGCAACCGCGAACTTATCGGCCCGTTGACTCGTTGCTTCCTCGACATCCCCCGATAGCAGGAGGTAATCGATGTTGGACTGGGTGGCAGATCCCCAGATCTGGATAGGGTTCTTCACCCTTGTGGCCCTGGAGATCGTGCTGGGCATCGACAACATCATCTTCATTTCCATCCTGGCAGGAAAGCTGCCGCCGGAGCAGCGGGACAGGGCGCGGGTGCTCGGCCTGGCGGCGGCCCTGATCAGCCGGCTGCTCCTGCTGCTGGCCCTGTCGTGGGTGGTGCGGCTCACGGAGCCGCTGTTCGAGGTGCTGGGGCAGGAGATATCGGGACGGGACCTGATCCTGCTGCTGGGCGGGCTGTTCCTGCTCGCCAAGAGCGTCACCGAGATCGGCCACACGATGGACGTGGGCGAGAAGGACGGCAAGAAGGCCGTCGCGGCGTCGTTCGCCTCGGTGATCGCGCAGATCATGGTGCTGGACGTGGTGTTCTCGCTCGACTCGGTGATCACCGCGGTCGGCATGGTGGACGAGCTCGGCGTGATGATCGCGGCGGTGGTCGTGGCGGTGCTGGTGATGCTGTTCGCCTCCGGGCCGATCAGCCGGTTCGTCGACACGCATCCGAGCATCAAGATGCTGGCGCTGGCGTTCCTGGTGCTGATCGGTGTGGTGCTCATCGCCGAGGGGCTGGACCAGCACATCCCGAAGGGCTACATCTACTTCGCGATGGCGTTCTCGGTCATCGTGGAGCTGCTCAACATCCGGGTGAGGAGCAGGCGGGCGAAAGCTTCTAGTATTGAATAGTGCGCTTTGACCCGTGGAATCCGGATTTCGTCGCTCACCCGTACGGCGTCTACGCCGAGCTGAGGCGCGAGGCGCCGGTGAGCTTCTTCGAGCCGACCGGCCAGTGGCTGGTCGCCCGGCACGCCGACGTGAACGCCCTGCTCAGGGATCGCCGCCTGGGCAGGTCGTACCTGCACGTGGCGACGCACGAGGAGTTCGGCAAGGAGCCCGAGCCGGAGTTCCAGGAGCCGTTCTGGCGGGTGATCCGCGCCGGCATGCTCGACGTGGAGCCGCCGGTGCACACCCGGCTGCGCCGCCTCGTCTCCAAGGCGTTCACGCCCCGCATGGTCGAGTCGCTGCGCCCCCGGGTGCGGGCGATCGCCGAGGGCCTGGTCGACGCGTACGTGGAGCGGGGCGGCGGTGACCTGATCGCCGAGGTGGCCGAGCCGCTGCCGGTGACGGTGATCGCCGAGATGCTCGGCATCCCCGACGCCGACCGCCACCTGCTGCGCCCCTGGTCGGCCGACATCTGCGGGATGTACGAGCTGAACCCGTCGGAGCAGGCGCAGCACACCGCCGTCAGGGCGGCGTCGGAGTTCGCGGCGTATCTGAAGGAGCTGGCCCGCGAGCGCAAGGAGCGGCCCGGCGACGACCTGATCAGCGCGCTCGCGGCGATCGACGAGCTGACCGAGGACGAGCTGGTCGGCACCTGCGTGCTGCTGCTCAACGCCGGTCACGAGGCCACGGTGAACGTGACGGGCAACGGCTGGTGGTCGCTGTTCCGCAACCCGGGCGAGCTGGCGCGGCTGCGCGCCGACCGCTCGCTGCTGCCGACGGCCGTCGAGGAGCTGATGCGCTGGGACACGCCGCTGCAGATGTTCGAGCGCTGGGTGCTGGAGGACATCGAGGTCGGCGGCGTCGCCATCCCGCGCGGCGTGGAGGTGGCGCTGCTGTTCGGCTCGGCCAACCGCGACCCCGAGGTGTTCGACGACCCGGAGCGGCTGGACGTGGGCCGGGTGGACAACCCGCACATCTCCTTCGGCGCGGGCATCCACTTCTGCCTGGGCGCGCCGCTGGCCAGGATCGAGCTCATCGAGTCGTTCGGCGCCCTGCTGGAGCGGGCGCCGAAGCTGGAGCTGGTCCGCGAGCCGGTGTGGAAGCCCGGGTACGTGATCCGCGGCCTGGAGTCGCTGGACCTCAGCGTCGCCTGACCGGCTCGGGCCATTCCACCGGTTCTGGTCGTTTTCACCGGCTCTGGCTGAGCCAGCCGAACCCGCCGAGGCCCCCCGGATCGATCAGCTCCGCCTCCTCGGAGGCGCGGGCCAGCGCGCGCAGATAACCCCGCGGATCGGTGCGGGCCAGGTCGAGGGGCGGGCGGTCGCCAGTGATGCCCAGAGCGCGCAGCGCGGCCCGCTGTGTGGACAAGCCTGTGGATATCCCGCCGGCCTTGCGGCCCGCCTCGGCGCACGCGTCGAGCGCGACGTGGGCCGTGATGTCGCAGGTGCCGTCGGGTACGGGCGAGACGACCGCTCCGTCACGGTATCCGGTGAGCGTGCCGTGCATCGGCCGGTTATCCACAGGGTGTGCATAATCGATGGCGATCGCCCGGCCTCTGGAGAGCCGGTTCAGCACCGCCGCCCAGGCGGCGTCGCGCGGCCAGCCGATCTCCGCCCGCGAGCCCACGCACGACAGCGGCCACCACCGCGCCAGCCACTCCAGGTCGGCCCCCTGCGGCGGGTCGCCGAGCCGCTCCTCGCCGGTCTCGGTGTCGACCATCACCAGTCTCGGCCCGTCGGACGTCTGCTCGGCCACGTCCAGCGGCACGTTGTCGAGCCACTCGTTGGCGATCGCCAGGCCCTGGATGCCGGACGGCAGCCGCGGCTGCCAGGCGATCCGCTCGGGCAGCTCGCCGGGCCGGGGCGACAGGTCGACGGCGGTGATGCGCAGCCGGTCGCGCAGCGCGGGGCCGGCCGCGTCGAGCACGCGGCGGACCAGCGTGCCCTCGCCGGCGCCGATGTCGACCAGGTCGAGCCGGTCGGGCGAGCCGAGCCCGGCGTCGACCTCCTCCAGCAGGGCCAGGACCGCGTCGGCGAAGGCCGCCGAGGCGCTGACCGAGGTGCGGAAGTGCCCGGAGGGGCGTTCGCGCAGGTAGAAGCCGCTCTCGCCATAGAGCGCGCGTTGCATGGCGGCGCGCCAGGTGAGCCACATCCCGCGACTATCTCACGACTCCCGGCCAACACGTGGCGCGATTTCTTTACTACGCGGTGTTGCGATCTTGCGCTACCGTTTACATAAAGTAGTCGAGTGACTGCTGATTGTCATCATCCGGCAGTCGTCCCGAAAAGGAGTCCCTCGTGTTCAAGAAAGCCATCGTCGTCGCGGGTGCGTTCGGCATGCTCTCGGTGGCCGCCCCGGCCTACGCCCACGGCCCCGGTCACGGCGACATCACCAGCGGACGCAGCGGCGTGCTGTCCGGCAACCAGCTCTTCCTGCCCATCACCGCGCCGATCAACGCCTGCGGCAACGGGGTGGGGGTCGCCGGTGTCGGCATCGCCGGCTGCAAGGGGGGCTCCAGCGCTCACGTGCATCGCTGACATGCCGGAACTCGGACCGGTTCGAGAGTGAACCGGTCCGAGCCCCGTACCCGGGCCGGCCAGTCGGCGATGGCGACCAGGGTGCACCTCCAAGGAGTTCGTCACAGTGCGGGCGTCGGGTCCAGCTCAGGACTCGGCGCCCGCTGAATGCGATGTACCCCTCTCCTCATCATCATTCCCGACAGGGGGTGCACGGTTTATATGCCCTTGTCCGTTTTGTCGCTAACGCAACATGCGGCAAAGCCCAGGTCACGCCCCCGTGGCAACTCGGCCGTTACGCTGGGCGGCAGCGTCTTCCGGGGTGCTCGACAGGGGTGGGACATGGACGCAGCAGATCGCCCGGCACGGCTGGCCGTCGGCGTGCTGGGATCGGGCAAGGTCGGCTCCGCGCTCGGCGCTGCCCTGGCGCAGGCCGGGCACCGGATCGTGGCCGCCAGCGGGGTGTCCGACGCCTCCCGGCGGTGGGCCGCCGACCGGCTCGGCGTCGAGCCCGTCCGCCCTGAGGAGGTCGTCGAGGCGGCGGAGCTCATCCTGCTCACCGTCCCCGACGACGCGCTGCCCGACCTCGTCAGCGGCCTGACCGCCACCGGCGCCGGCCTCCAGGGCAAGCTGCTCGTCCACACCAGCGGCGCCTACGGCCTGTCCGTGCTGCGACCGGCCGCCGAGGCGGGCGCGCTGCCGTTCGCCCTGCACCCGGTCATGACGTTCACCGGCAGGGACGACGACCTCAACCGGATCACCGGCTGCTCCTTCGGCGTCACCGCGCCCGAGCCGCTGCGTCCCATCGCCGAGGCGCTGGTCATCGAGATGGGCGGCGAGCCGGTGTGGATCGCCGACGCCGACCGCGCCCTCTACCACGCGGCCCTGGCCAGCGCCGCCAACCACATGGTCACGCTCATCGCCGAGTCGTCCGACCTGCTGGGCCGCATCGGCGTCGAGCACCCGGGCCGCATGCTCGGGCCGCTGCTCGGCGCCGCCCTCGACAACGTGCTGCGGCTCGGCATCGGCGGGCTGACCGGCCCGGTGGTGCGGGGCGACGCGGGCACCGTGCGCAAGCACGTCGACGCGCTCATCCTGGCCGCGCCGGAGGCGGCCGACGCCTACGTCGCACTGGCCCGGCTCACCGCGGACCGGGCGCTGGCCGCCGGCCTGCTCAAGCCGGAGGAGGCCGAACGCTTGCTCGACGCCCTGGGTGGCAACATATGGACGTGACCGTGACCGGCATGGCACGGATCCGCATGACGCCCCCGGAGGCCGCCTCATGGACCCCATCGTCGCCAGGAACCGCACCGACCTGATCAAGGCTCGCGGTGACGGCTCCGTCGCCCTCGTGCCCACCATGGGCGCCCTGCACGAGGGGCACCGCTCCCTCATCAGGGCGGCCCGCTCGCGCGCCGACCACGTGGTGGTCAGCATCTTCGTCAACCCGCTGCAGTTCGGCCCCGGCGAAGACTTCTCCCGCTATCCCCGTACGTTCGAGGCCGACCTGGAGGTGTGCCGCGCCGAGGGGGTCGAGGTGGTGTTCGCCCCGGCCGCCGAGGACATGTACCACCCGGACCGGCAGGTGAGCCTGCGGTCCGGCGAGATGGGCAGGGTCGTCGAGGGCGCGGTGCGGCCGGGGCACTTCGACGGGATGCTGACGGTGGTGCTCAAGCTGTTCAACCTGGTCCAGCCGGACCTCGCGGTGTTCGGGCAGAAGGACGCCCAGCAGCTCGCGCTGATCCGCCGCATGGTGGCCGACCTGGACGTGCCGGTGGAGATCGTCGGCGCGCCGACGGTGCGCGAGCCTGACGGGCTGGCGCTGTCGAGCCGCAACCGCTACCTGTCGCCGGCCGACCGGGAGGTGGCCCTGGCGCTGTCCCGGGCGCTGCGCGCGGGCGCGGCCGAGAGCGTGCCGTCGCGGGTGGTCGCCGCCGCCCGCGAGGTGCTGGAGGCCGCCGCCCCCGAGCTGGCGCTGGATTACGTGGTGCTGGTCGATCCGGCCACGTTCGCCGAGGTCGCGGAGCCGTACACGGGTGAGGCGGTGCTCGCGGTGGCCGGCCGGGTGGGCACCACCCGGCTGATCGACAACGCGGTGCTGTCGTTCTAGTTGAACCCCGGGGAAGGGAAGCGGCAGCGGGGGCGTTATCGTCATATTGACGAGATTCCCTCCTCCGAGGAGACCCCATGAGTGCACCGGCCATTCCCCTGCGGCTGGCAGCGCCCGAACCCGGGTGGAACGTCGAGGCCGACCTGGTCGTGGTGGGCTCCGGCATCGCCGGACTGACGGTGGCGCTGCACTACGCCGAGCTCGAACCCAGGGCCAGGGTCCTGGTCGTCACCAAGGACGTGCTGTCGGCCGGGTCCACCCGGTGGGCCCAGGGCGGGATCGCCGCCGTCCTGGACCCGGCCGACACCCCCGACGAGCACCTCGGCGACACCCTGGTCGCCGGGGTGGGGCTGTGCGACGCCGAGGCGGTCCGCGCGCTGGTGACCGACGGCCCGGGCGCGCTGCGGCGGCTGATGGGCCGGGGCGCCGAGTTCGACCGCACCCCCGACGGGCACCTCCAGCTCACCCGCGAGGGCGGCCACCGGCGCGACCGCATCGTGCACGCGGGCGGCGACGCCACGGGCGCGGAGGTGCAGCGGGCGCTGGTCGAGGCGGTGCGGGCGAGCGGCATCGAGGTGATCGAGCACGCGCTGGTGCTCGACCTGCTGAAGGACGCGAACGGCCGGGCCAGGGGCGTGACGCTGCACGTGATGGGCGAGGGCGCGGGCGACGGGGTCGGCGCGGTGCGCGCCCGCGCGGTCGTGCTGGCCACCGGCGGCATGGGCCAGGTCTACTCCTCCACCACGAACCCGGTGGTGTCCACCGGCGACGGCGTGGCGCTGGCGCTGCGGGCCGGGGCCGTGGTGCGGGACCTGGAGTTCGTCCAGTTCCACCCGACCGTGCTGTGGCTGGGCGCGGGCGCGACCGGCCAGCAGCCGCTGATCTCCGAGGCCGTACGCGGCGAGGGCGCGTTCCTGATCGACCACGAGGGCAACCGGTTCATGACCGGCGTGCATGAGCTGGCCGACCTGGCGCCGCGCGACGTCGTGGCCAAGGCCATCACCCGGACGATGCGCGAGAGCGGGCGCGAGCACGTCTACCTGGACGGCCGCCACTTCGGCGAGGACAAGTGGCGCACCCGGTTCCCGACGATCTACGCGGTCTGCCGCGAGCACGGCATCGACCCGGCCGCCGAGCCGATCCCGGTGGCTCCCGCCGCCCACTACGCCAGCGGCGGCATCCGTACCGACCTGCGGGGCCGTACCAGCATCGAGGGCCTGTACGCGTGCGGCGAGGCGGCGTGCACGGGCGTGCACGGCGCGAACCGGCTGGCCTCGAACTCGCTGCTCGAAGGGCTCGTCTTCGCCGAGCGCATCGCCGAGGACATCCATCGCGTACGGCCCGAACCGGGCGAGCCGGTGGTGTCCGGAGCGCCCGCCGGGCTGATCGACCCGAGGGCGCGCGGCCGGATCCAGGCGCACATGAGCGCCGGGGCGGGCGTGCTGCGCAGCCGCGCGTCGCTCACCGCCACCGCCAAGGCGCTGCACGACGCCCGGTGGACCCCGGTCCACGTGGCGTCGTGCACCGAATCGTGGGAGACGACGAACCTGCTCACCGTCGCGACCGTGCTGACCGGCGCGGCGGCGGCGCGGCAGGAGACGCGCGGCTCCCACTGGCGGGAGGATTTCCCCGACCTCGACGACGAATGGCTGGGGCACCTGGACGTGACCCTGACGGAGGAGGGCGTGCACATGACCTACACCCCGCACGGTGACGCGATGCCGCGGCGCCTGGCGCAGGAGCTGGCCGCCGCCGGCGTGGACCCGGCCGAGACCGACGCGGTGATCGACCGGGCGCTGGCGGAGGACCTGCAGGCGGCGGGCGACGTGACGAGCCTGGCGACGATCCCGGCCGGGCACCGCTCGGTGGCCGACGTGGTGGCGCGGGCCGACGGCGTGGTGGCCGGGCTGGCGGTGGCCGAGGCGGTGTTCGCGCGGCTGGGCGCGGGCCAGGCCGAGCGGCGGGTCAAGGACGGCGAGCGGGTGCGCAGGGGCGACGTGCTGATGACGGTGGAGGGCCCGACCAGGGCCCTGCTGACCGCCGAGCGCACCGCGCTGAACCTGCTCACCCACCTGTCGGGCATCGCCACGCTGACCGGGCGCTGGGTGGCGGCGATCAGCGGCACCGGGGCGCGGGTGCGCGACAGCCGCAAGACGCTGCCGGGGCTGCGGGCGCTGGAGAAGTACGCGGTACGCTGCGGCGGCGGCGTCAACCACCGGATGTCGCTGTCGGACGCGGCCCTGATCAAGGACAACCACGTGGTGGCGGCCGGCGGGGTCGCCGAGGCGTTCCGCGCGGTGCGCGAGCGCTACCCGGACGTGCCGATCGAGGTGGAGGTCGACAGCGTCGAGCAGCTTGAGGAGGTGCTCGCCGAAGGGGCGGACCTGATCCTGCTGGACAACTTCACGGTGGAGCAGACCGCCCAGGCCGTACAAATCGCTAAAAATGGGGCGAAAAACGCGGTTGCGCTGGAGTCCAGCGGGGGATTGACCTTGGAATTGGCGCGTGATGTGGCCGAAACTGGCGTGGACTACCTTGCGGTGGGAGCGCTGACCCACTCGGCGCCCGCCCTGGACGTCGCACTGGATCTACGGGGGTAATCGATGCTGCTCACGATCGACGTCGGCAACACGCACACGGTGCTCGGGCTCTTCGAGGGCGAGGACGTCATCGAGCACTGGCGGCTGGCCACCGACGCCCGCCGCACCGCCGACGAGATCGCCGTCGTCCTGCAGGGGCTGCTCGGCCAGTCGCCCCTGCTCAAGGGCGCCGACGTGGGCGGCATCGCGATCTGCTCCACCGTGCCCAGCGTGCTCAACGAGATGCGCGAGATGTGCCGCCGCTACTACGGCGACGTCACCGCCGTGGTCGTCGAGCCCGGCGTCCGCACCGGGGTGCCGGTGCGGATGGACAACCCCAAGGAGGTCGGCAGCGACCGCATCGTCAACGCGCTGGCTGCCATCGACCAGTACGGCGGGCCGTGCATCATCGTCGACTTCGGCACCGCGACCTCGTTCGACGCCGTGTCGGCCAAGGGCGAGTACGTCGGCGCCGTCACCGCGCCCGGCATCGAGATCTCCGTCGACGCCCTCGCCGCGGCCGGGGCGCAACTGCACAAGGTCGAGCTGATCCGCCCCCGCTCGGTGATCGCCAAGAACACCGTCGAGGCGCTCCAGGCCGGCATCATCTACGGCTTCGCCGGCCAGGTCGACGGCATCGTCGAACGGATGGCCGCCGAGCTGGCCGACGACCCCGACGACGTGACCGTGGTCGCCACCGGCGGCCACGCCGCGCTCGTGGTGGGCGAGTCGCGCTGCATCGACGTGCACGAGCCCTGGCTGACGCTCATCGGCCTGCGCCTGATCTACCAGCGCAACACCGCGTGAAAGCGGGCGGCCCCCCGCTCGGGAAGGGAGCCGCCCGCCGTCCGGGGTGGATCACTCGCTCTCGGCCGCGTACAGGTGGTCCCAGTGGCCGCACTTGCTCACCCAGTGCTTGTACGGGTGCACCTGGCAGACCTTGACCCGCAGCGCGGAGACGTCGTCGACGCTGAAGCCGAACTTCTTCGAGCCCGGGTAGCCGCAGTGCTTCCTGCTGTAGACCTCGTCCCACTCGTGGTCGAAGCCGGCGGCCTGAAACCTGACGTAGGCGCACCTGCCGCCCTGCCCGTAGCCGCGCGAGTCCAGGTCGTACAGCCGGCCCTTGACGTGGACGGTGTTGGACTCCTGGTGCTCGTCCCACTCGACGCCCACCCACCCCTTGGCCTTGGCCAGGTGGTGCCTGGCGTGGACGGGACCCCACTGGTCGCTCTGGTCGTAGGGGCCCGGCGAGGCGGCGGCGGCCGGCGCGGTCAGAGCCAGCGTGCCGGTCGCGGCGGCGGCGAGGAGCGCGATCGCGATCTTCTTGAACATGATCTCTCCTTGAGCTCCTTCCCGACCCGGCGCCCTACCGGTTCCGCTGAGCTCGTGAGTCATGGGTAACTCCGCGTGGTTGCAGCACCCCTTCACCGGACCGACGAGAACTTGCAGGCGGCCGTATCCCCTACGCTTTGATGCTGTGAGCGACGAACTTCCCGAGCAGATGCGCATCCGGAGGGAGAAGCTCGACCGCCTTCGCAGCGAAGGCGTCGACCCTTACCCGGTGAACTTTCCCCGTACGGCCACCAACGCCGAGGTCCGGGAGAAATACCAGGGCCTGGAGCCCGACACCCAGACCGGTGACCGGGTGGGCGTCGCCGGGCGCGTCATGCTCAACCGCGTCGGCGGCAAACTCTGCTTCGCCACGCTGCGCGACGGCAGCGGCGACCTGCAGGTGATGATCTCGCTCGACAAGGTGGGCGAGGAGTCGCTGGCGGCCTGGAAGCGCGACGTCGACCTCGGCGACCACGTCGGCGTCGAGGGCGAGGTGATCACCTCACGGCGCGGCGAGCTGTCGATCCTCGCCGACAGCTGGCAGATCACCGCCAAGTGCCTGCGCCCGCTGCCGGAGAAGCACGTCGGCCTCACCGACCCCGAGGCGCGGGTCCGCCAGCGCTACGTCGACCTCATCGTCAACGACGAGGCCCGCGAGATGGCGCGCATCCGCAGCGCCACCGTGCGCGCGGTCCGCGACTTCTGGCACGAGGAGGGCTACCTGGAGGTCGAGACGCCGATGCTCCAGCCGATCCACGGCGGCGCGGCGGCCCGGCCCTTCAAGACCCACATCAACGCCTACGACATGGAGCTCTACCTTCGCATCGCGATCGAGCTCTACCTCAAGCGGCTCGTCGTGGGCGGCATCGAGAAGGTCTTCGAGATCAACCGCAACTTCCGCAACGAGGGCGCGGACTCCACGCACAACCCCGAGTTCACCATGATCGAGGCCTACGGGACCTACCTCGACTACAACGACATGGCCGACCTGACCCAGCGCATGTACCAGAAGGCCGTGGTGGCCGCGCTGGGCACGACCGTGGTGGTGCACGACGGCGTCGAGGTCGACCTGGGGCTGCCCGAGTGGCCTCGGGTGAAGCTCTACGACCTGGTGTCCGGCGCGGTGGGCGAGGAGATCACCACCGAGACGCCGCTGGAGCGGGTGCGCGCGCTGGCCGACAAGCACGAGGTGCACTGGGACGCCAAGTGGGGCCAGGGCAAGCTGGTCCAGGAGCTGTTCGAGGAGCTGGTCGAGCACACGCTGATCCAGCCCACGTTCGTCATGGACTACCCGCTGGAGACCTCCCCGCTGACCCGGCAGCACCGCGACAACCCGCTGCTCACCGAGAAGTGGGACCTGATCGGGTTCGGCACCGAGCTGGGCACCGCCTACTCGGAGCTGGTCGACCCGATCGAGCAGCGCCGCCGCCTGGTCGAGCAGTCGCTGCTGGCGGCCGGCGGCGACCCGGAGGCCATGCAGCTCGACGAGGACTTCCTCCAGGCGCTGGAGTACGCCATGCCGCCGACGGGCGGCATGGGCGCCGGAATCGACCGGATGATCATGGCCTTCACCGGCAAGAACATCCGCGAGACGATCCTCTTCCCGCTGGTCAAGCCCTCCCGTTGAGCCGCACCGGCAGGGTGGCGAGCCCGCGCAGCACCAGGTTTCCCTTGTACGGCGGCGCGGGGTCGGCCAGCTCCAGCTTCGGCGCCGCCTGAGCCAGGGCGCGCAGCGCGATCTCGCCCTCCAGTCTGGCCAGCGGCGCCCCGAGGCAGAAGTGGATGCCCAGCCCGAACGCCAGATGCCGGCCCGGCGTCCGCTCCACGTCGAAGCGGTCCGGGTCGGCGAACGCGGCGGGGTCGCGGTTGGCGGCCCCGACCAGTGCCAGCACCGCGCTGCCGGCGGGCACGGCGGTCCCGGCCAGCTCCACGTCCTCCAGCGCCACGCGCATGGTGAGCTGCACGGGCGGGTCGTACCTGAGCACCTCCTCGACCACCTGCTGGGGCGCGTCGGCGGCGCGCCCGAGCACGCCGTGCCTGACCAGGTTGAGCACGCCGTTGCCGATGAGGTTGACGGTCGTCTCGTGCCCGGCCACGAGCAGCAGCACGCAGGTGCCGAGCAGTTCCTGCTCGGTCAGCTCCTCGACCTGGGCGAGCGCGCTGAGCAGGTCGTCGCCGGGCCGCTCGCGCCGCAGCGCGATGAGGCGGCGGAAGTACTCGCGGAACTCCTCCCGGTCGTGCTCGGTCCGGGAGATCAGGTCCGGTGGCACGATCGGGTCGAGGCTCCTGGCCAGCGTCTCGCTCCAGCCGCGGAAGCGCTCGTGGTCCTCGGGCGGCACGCCGAGCATCTCGCTGATCACCATGACGGGCAGCGGGTAGGCGAACGCGCTCATCAGGTCGGCCTCGTCGGGCAGCGCGTCGAGAAGCCCGGCGGTGATGGCCTCGATCCGCGGGCGCAGCCGCCTGATCATGCCCGGGGTGAAGGCCCGGCTGACCAGGCCGCGCAGCCGGGTGTGGTCCGGCGGGTTCATCATCAGGAACGAGCGGGGCGGCTCGCCGTCGGGCGGGGCGCCGTGGCCGAACCGGGCGTCACGCAGCACCGCGGAGCAGAGCTCGTGCGTGGTGGCGACGAGGAGTCCGCCGCGGGTCCGCAGCAGCGCGTCGCTCTCGCGCAGCTCGCGGTAACGGGTGTACGGGTCGCGCAGGAAGCCGGGGTCGGATGGATCGAACCCGAGCATGTCCGTTGGCGTCAAAGGAGCGTAGTCAGGATCGCTGTGATCGATCATCATGCTCCGATAAGTGCCGACATATGGCGAGTACTTCACATACAACGGATCATGTCAACGGAGGAGGTCAAGTGCGGCGAATTTCGTGCTTGACGACCTTTCCTGGATGCGTTTACCGTCTGCGAGGATGTGCCGCTCCGGTCGGGCCGTAGACGTCTCCGGGTGGTGCTGGTGGGGGGGAGGGCTCCCGATGGATGTGCTCACAGAAGGCGTTGAGCTGAGCCGTGCCGATCTGGCGTTGCTGGCCGAACTGGCCAAGGGCGTCACCGTGGACCGGGTCGGCCGGCGCCTTGACATCAGCGGTCGCACCGTGCGGCGAAGACTGCGCGGCATCTGCGACCGCATAGGCGTGGCCACCGCGATCGAGGCGGTGGCCTGGGCTGCCCGCAGGCAGCTCATCTAGGGCCGATAGCCGGGCTCTGGCGCCGGCTAGTCGGCGATGCGGACGGCTCCGGCGAAGGGGCGCCGGGCGATGGACGCGATCCGCACCACGTCGCCGGTGCGCGGCGCGTGCACCATCATGCCGCCGCCCAGGTAGATGCCCACGTGGTGCAGGTCGTTGTAGAAGAACACCAGGTCGCCCGCGCGCAGCTCCTCCTTGGAGATGTGCCGGCCGGCGGTCCACTGGTCACCGGTGTAGTGCGGCAGCGAGATGCCCACCTGCTGGTAGGCGGCCATCACCAGACCGGAGCAGTCGTAGCCGCGCGGCCCTTCGGCGCCCCAGATGTACGGCTTGAGCTGCTGGGTGAGCGCCCACTTGGCGGCCTGGGCGGCCTTGCCCGAGCCCGGGATCGGCAGGTTGACCTTGACCGCCGGGGTGCCCGGCCGGCCGGCCTCGCCGAGCGCGCGCCTGAACAGGCTGCTCTCGACCTTGCCGACCAGCTTGACGATCCGGTCGCGCTTGGCGTCGAGGTCCTTGACGATCTTCGAAACCTCGGTGATGCGGGCCTTGGCGCCGGCGCGGGCCCGCTCGGCCGCCTGCATCGCCTTGGTGAGCTGGAGGATCTCCTCGCCCTGCTGCTGCTGGATCGCGTAGTTGGTGGCCGCCAGGTCGAGGTAGCCCTCGGGGTCGTCGGAGTTGACGAACGCCAGGGTGCCCGACAGGCCGCCGTTGATGTAGGTGGTCTGCGCGAGCAGGATCGCCTTGGAGCGCTTGTCGGCCAGCTCGGCCTCGCTGGCGGCGAGCGTCTTCTTGGCGTTGTCGGCGGCCTTCTGGGCCGTCTTGAGCTTCTCCCGCTGGCCGTTGTACTGCTCGGCCAGCGTCTCGATCTCCAGGTGCATCTCCTCGACCTGCTCGGAGAGCTCCTTGAGCGAAGGCTTGGGGTCGGCGGAGGCTGGTGAGCCCAAGGGCAGAGCGAGGACCAGTGCGGCCACGGCGGCCAAGCCGACGACACCGAATCGCTTCTTGCCAGAGCGCCTGTCCAACCAAGCTCCTTCCGTTGACGCCTACCGGGTTAGCTGACGGGTTCGGGCCGGAGCAGCCCTACCGAGCGTGGCTCGGATTCACCCCTGGCAGCGGGTTGACGCCGCCGGCGGGTCCCCGGCTCCCCTCGCGGGGATTGGGCGTGTCGACCGCGCGGTGTGCGCGGGTGACATCGTCGCTGGACACTAATGCACTCCTGGTTCCTGCTCAACCGGAACTGCCGAGTCTGTAGAGGTTTCACAACCGACGGGTCACAAGGTGATCTCGTGGCGAGCCGTACAGAAAAGACTTTATGCCCTCTTTGCCCCAAGTTCGCCCGATCGTGAAACTGTAGGAATCGTGCAATCCGGAGCGTGCACGCACAGTGACGGTCCGGGAGTTTGGGTCGAGCCGTAATGGGGTCTGTACTCTGGATGGCCATGGAGCAGGTCGCCGAGCTAGCGGTCCCCGAGACCGAAGTGCTCGTCAGGCGCGCGCGGACCAGGGACGTCAGGGCGATCAAGCTCCTGGTCGACACCTACGCCGGCGTCGGGCGCAAGATGCTGGAGAAGGCCACCGTCACGCTGTACGAGGACGTCCAGGAGTTCTGGGTGGCCGAGCGGGGCGGCGAGGTCGTCGGCTGTGGCGCGCTGCACGTGCTCTGGGAGGATCTGGCCGAGATCCGCACCGTGGCCGTGCACCCCTCGGCCCGGGGTTTCGGCATCGGCCATCGCGTGGTCTCGGCTCTCATCAGGACCGCTCGGGAGCTTGGGCTGGAACGTGTATTTTGTCTCACTTTCGAGGTGGACTTCTTCGCGAGGCACGGGTTCCGTACGATCCAGGGCACGCCCGTCTCACCCGAGGTGTACGCCGAACTCCTGGCCTCGTACGACGAGGGCGTCGCGGAGTTCCTCGACCTCGAACACGTCAAGCCGAACACCCTGGGCAACACACGCATGCTGCTCCACTTGACATCGGGTGACGCGGACCTTGACTGCCGAGAAAGGTGATTGTTGATACCTATGTCGATACGTTGGGCAGGACAGGCATGTGCCCTGACACGTGCCACATGCGCACTCGAAGCGAGGTGACACGGTGAGCACAGGACAGCCGCCGTATCCACAGGACGATTCCCCCGAGAACTCCCCTGAATACGGCCAGAACGCAGGACGCCCCCAGGGGCAGCCCGACCCCGACGCGACGGTCGTCGGCTACCGCGTGGACGACCCCTACGGCCAGCAGCCCCCCTACGGTCAGCAGCAGGGCTACGGCCAGCAGCCCCAGTACGGCCAGCAGCCCCAGCAGGGCTACGGCCAGCAGCAGCAATATGGTCAGCAGCCGCAGTACGGCCAGCCGGACTACGGGCAGCAGCAGGGCTACGGCCAGCAGCCGCAGTACGGTCAGCAGCCGCAGTCCCAGCCGGGTTACGGTCAGCAGCCCCCGTCGGGCCAGCAGCCCCAGTACGGCCAGCCCGACTACGGCCAGCAGCAGCAATATGGTCAGCAGCCGCAGTCCCAGCCCGACTACGGCCAGGGTTACGCCCAGCAGCCGCAGTCCCAGCCGGGTTACGGCCAGCAGCCCCAGTACGGCCAGCCGGACTACGGCCAGCAGCAGGCTTACGGCCAGCAGCCCCAGTCCCAGCCGGGTTACGGCCAGCAGCAGTACGGTCAGCCCGACTACGGCCAGCAGCAGGGCTACGGGCAGCAGCAGTACGGTCAGCAGCCCCAGTACGGGCAGCAGCAGTACGGCCAGCCCGCCTACGGTCAGCAGCAGGGCTACGGCCAGCCCCAGTACGGGCAGCAGTACGGCCAGCCGGTGGGCATCCAGCCGCCCGGCGCCCCCGCGCCGCTGGCGGAGTGGTGGCAGCGCCTGGTGGCGAGGATCGTCGACGGCCTGATCTTCGGCGTCGTCTACTTCATCATCAACCTCATCCTGGGCATCTTCTTCGTCGTCAGCTACAACTCGGTCACCGGCGTCACGACGGGTATCGCGAGCTCCCTCATCGTCGGCGTCATCCAGTACCTCCTCCTGGCCGCGCTCTACGTGGCCTACGACTTCTTCATGACGAAGATGAGCGGCCAGACCGTCGGCAAGATGGTCATGGGCATCAAGGTCGTCCAGGTGGGTCATGCGATGCCGTCCGGCGGACTGCCCAACGACGCCGCGCTCAAGCGGGCCGGCGGGACCTGGGGCGGCTACGTCCTGGGCGTCATCCCGCTCCTCGGCCCGCTTCTCGGCGGCGTCCTCGTTCTGCTGAACGCGGCTTCCCAGCTCTGGGACAAGCCGCTGCAGCAGACGTTCGCCGACAAGTTCGCGAACACCGTGGTGGTCAAGATCAAGTAAGTCTCAGCAACAGCGAAACAGGGGCCGGCATCGCGCCGGCCTCTGTTTTGTGTGTACGAGCCGTACCAGAATGGGGGGACGCCGAGGGCCGCCGAACGGACGAGGTGAGGTTATGGCCGCGACACCCGAGACCGGCGTGCTGCCGGCGGAATGGTGGGAACGGCTCGTCGCCCGCCTCATTGAAGCGCTCGTGTTCGGAGTCTTCTATTACATTCTGTTCATTGCGCTATGGGGCGTCTTCCGGACTGTCGGGGTGTTGGACGCGTTCGAGGGGCGGCTGCCCGGCGTGTTCGCGTGGGTGGGCGCCGGCCTGGGTTATACGGTCTATGACTGGGTCGCACTTTCCCGGGGTGGGCGCACCTTCGGCAAGGCGATCATGGGGATTCGGGTGGACCCGGAGGGTCTTCCGGCGCGGGTCCGGCTGAAACGCGCCCTGCTGTATCCGGCGCCTGCCATGCTGATGGGCATTCCGGTGGCCAATCTGCTGGCCGGAATGTTCGTGTTTGGCGTCGGCCTGCTCATCTTGATCGACAAGCCGCTCCAGCGCGGGCCGCATGACAGGCTGGCCGGAACGCTGGTCGTAAAAGATCTTCGTTGAGGGTTCCGTACCTGCGCTGATGGCTTTTCGCAAAATTTCCGCTTGATCCGGTAAGGAGCCTGGAGAGACTGGCATTAGGCTATGAGGCGTCCGGGTTGCCGGATGTTGGGGCGCCTGCCAGGCTATGGGCATCTCTGTGCCGCTATGGTCGTGTGTGGGCGGCTGTCGCCTCGAGTGACACGAGGTCCGCCAGGCTCGCGCCGGCCCTGCAGCCTGTGTATAAAGCGCCCCTGAAACCCCGTCAGCCGTGGAGGCGAGGCCGAATGGAAGCCGTAACAGAGGTATTGTCAGCGCTCATCCCGCCCGTCGTCGTGGGCGGCGCCTTCATCTTTGGCGTCGTGAAGTTGGTGCGGCACGAGGGCGCCGGCCGGCGGCCAAACCGCCAGGATCAGGCCGACAACCGCAACTGATCGGCCGCTCAGCCGAATCCCGTGGCGCTGAATTGTCTTAACGTCTTTCCGGGTATATGTTTGGGCGAGCGAATGAAACAATGCTCCGGGAAAGGATTGCGTAGATGGCCAAGCAGATCCAGGAGATTCTCATCGATGACCTCGATGGGGGCGAGGCCAATGAGACGGTCAGCTTCGCTATTGACGGCTCCACCTATGAGATTGACCTCAGCGACCTTAACGCCAAGAAGCTGAGGGACGCTCTGACGCCTTTCGTGCAGCACGCCCGCCGGGCGGGCGCCGTATCCACGCGCCGTCGCGGGCGTGGCGGGCAGCGGGCGATGAGCCGCGAGAAGAGCGCCGAGATCCGTCAGTGGGCCAAGGCCCACGGCCTTCCGGTCAGCGAGCGGGGCCGCATCGCCTCCACCGTCGTCGAGAAGTACGAAGCGGCTCACTAAGGAGCCGATCTCCTGACCATGCGCTTATGCCGTTCGCCTAGGACCCCGGCGGCCGCCATAAGCGCATGATCATTTCTGCCATTATCTCAAATGGTGGACATCGGGATTTGTTGATCTTCTGATCCGCCCCTTAAGTGGGCGTTTGGGTCCATTTACGCGGGCGTGGCGCCGGTTATGTCCCGGCTCCGCGCCCGTACTGATCGGTAACGCGGCTGACCAGATGCCCCGTTCCGGTCATGCCCCGCCTGGCATTGCGTCCCCGTTCCGGTCGCGCTCGGGCCGGCATTGCGCCTCCTGTTCCGGTCGCGTTCGGGCGGCATTGAGCCCCCTGTTCCGGTCACGCTTGGCCTGGCATTGGAGCAGGACATACGATGGAAGACAGGACGCGGCGTCCACCGCGATCGGGCGCGGCCGCCCCTGGCTCGCCCCCGCGTCCGCAGCCGATCCGTGCCGTTCCGGTCGCGCCGCTCCCGGCGAATTTCGAGCCACTTCACCCGGGCGCCCTAAACCTCGTTCGCTGGTGGCGTATCGGGAACACGTGACCCCCGAACAGTAGTTGGATGGAGGGTGAACGCCCTGCTCTCGGGGAACGTGTCTGCTATAGAGCGCGTCAGCGGCAGTGGGCACGGTTCGCCGAGCCAGGGCTAGCATGCGGGATGACGGGACCGGATTTACCGGCCTGACTGACCGCTCTGTGAGGAGCGACGAGATGTTCGAGAGGTTCACCGACCGAGCAAGGCGTGTTGTCGTCCTGGCCCAAGAAGAGGCCAGGATGCTCAACCACAACTACATCGGCACTGAGCACATTCTTCTTGGTTTGATCCATGAAGGTGAAGGCGTAGCCGCCAAGGCTCTGGAGAGCCTGGGCATCAGCCTTGAGGGTGTGCGTCAGCAGGTCGAGGAGATCATCGGCCAGGGCCAGTCGGCTCCGTCGGGGCACATTCCGTTCACCCCGCGGGCCAAGAAGGTCCTCGAGCTGTCGCTCCGTGAGGCTTTGCAACTGGGTCACAACTACATCGGCACCGAGCACATCCTGCTCGGGCTCATCCGTGAGGGTGAGGGTGTGGCGGCTCAGGTGCTGGTCAAGCTTGGAGCTGATCTCAACCGTGTCCGGCAGCAGGTCATCCAGTTGCTCCACGGTTACCAGGGCAAGGAGCCGGCCGCAGCGGGTGGCCCGCAGGAGTCGGCCCCGTCGACCTCCCTGGTGCTCGACCAGTTCGGCCGCAACCTGACCCAGGCCGCCCGTGAGGGCAAGCTGGATCCGGTCATCGGCCGTGAGAAGGAGATCGAGCGGGTCATGCAGGTCCTCTCCCGGAGGACCAAGAACAACCCGGTTCTGATCGGCGAGCCCGGCGTCGGCAAGACCGCCGTCGTCGAGGGCCTGTCGCAGAAGATCGTCAGGGGCGAGGTGCCCGAGACGCTGAAGGACAAGCAGCTCTACACGCTTGACCTCGGTGCCCTGGTCGCCGGCTCGCGCTACCGCGGTGACTTCGAGGAGCGCCTGAAGAAGGTGCTCAAGGAGATCCGCACGCGCGGCGACATCATCCTGTTCATCGACGAGCTGCACACGCTAGTGGGTGCGGGCGCCGCGGAGGGCGCGATCGACGCCGCCAGCATCCTCAAGCCGATGCTGGCCCGCGGCGAGCTGCAGACCATCGGCGCCACCACGCTCGACGAATACCGCAAGTACCTCGAGAAGGACGCGGCGCTCGAGCGCCGGTTCCAGCCGATCCAGGTGGCCGAGCCGTCGCTCAGCCACACGATCGAGATCCTCAAGGGTCTGCGCGACCGCTACGAGGCGCACCACCGCGTGTCGATCACCGATGGCGCGCTGGTCGCCGCCGCGCAGCTGGCCGACCGCTACATCAGCGACCGCTACCTGCCCGACAAGGCGATCGACCTCATCGACGAGGCCGGTTCGCGGATGCGCATCCGCCGGATGACCGCTCCGCCGGACCTGCGCGAGTACGACGAGAAGATCGCCAACGTCCGCCGCGACAAGGAGTCCGCGATCGACGCGCAGGACTTCGAGAAGGCGGCTGCGCTCCGCGACCAGGAGAAGCAGCTCCAGCTCAAGCGCGAGCGGCGGGAGAAGGAGTGGAAGGCCGGCGACATGGACGTCGTCGCCGAGGTCACCGAGGAGCTCATCGCCGAGGTCCTCGCCACGGCCACCGGCATCCCGGTCTTCAAGCTCACCGAGGAGGAGTCGCAGCGCCTGCTCCGCATGGAGGACGAGCTCCACAAGCGGATCATCGGCCAGGACGACGCCATCAAGGGCCTGTCGCGCTCCATCCGGCGCACCCGCGCCGGTCTGAAGGACCCGCGGCGTCCCGGTGGCTCGTTCATCTTCGCGGGCCCGTCCGGTGTCGGTAAGACCGAGCTGGCCAGGACCCTCGCGGAGTTCCTGTTCGGTGACGAGGACGCGCTGATCTCGCTGGACATGTCCGAGTTCATGGAGAAGCACACCGTCTCCAGGCTGTTCGGCTCGCCTCCCGGCTACGTCGGCTACGAGGAGGGCGGCCAGCTCACCGAGAAGGTGCGGCGCAAGCCGTTCTCCGTGGTGCTCTTCGACGAGATCGAGAAGGCGCACGCCGACATCTTCAACTCGCTGCTGCAGATCCTGGAAGACGGTCGCCTGACCGACGCCCAGGGTCGCGTCGTCGACTTCAAGAACACGGTCATCATCATGACCACCAACCTCGGCACCCGCGACATCTCCAAGGGGATCGGGGTCGGGTTCGCGAAGTCCAACGACGCCGACTCCAACTACGACCGGATGAAGGCCAAGGTCCAGGAAGAGCTCAAGCAGCACTTCCGGCCCGAGTTCCTCAACCGTGTCGACGACATCGTGGTCTTCCACCAGCTGACGCCGAAGGAGATCATCCAGATCGTCGATCTGATGCTCACCCAGGTCAGCGCCCGGCTGAAGGACCGCGACATGGGGCTCGAGGTCTCCCCGGAGGCCAAGCAGCTGCTGGCGGACCGCGGTTACGACCCGGTCATGGGCGCCCGGCCGCTGCGCCGGACCATCCAGCGCGAGCTGGAGGACTCCCTGTCGGAGAAGATCCTCTACGGCGACCTCCGTCCCGGTCAGACCGTCAAGGTGACGATCGAGGGCGAGGGCGACGACGCCAAGTTCGTCTTCACCGGCGAGAACACCGCCAAGGTGCCCGACTCGGCCGCGGCCATCGCGGGCTGACGTCACAGGTTCGCGCAGAACCCCTCGTGTGATCTCTCACACGAGGGGTTCTTCGTTTTCCGGGGCTTCGCCGGACAAAAATTCAAGATCAGGGCTACTGTTGCCGAATTGTTGAGCGGCCGGGTGTACCGCCACCAAGAGTAGTACTACACTACGTAGAGCAGAGTCGAAGTCCCATCCAAGTGACCCGCAAGAGCGCGTCCCTACGGTGGGGCCTGCTCCCTGAGGTGTAGGAGGCAATCAACTCAGGGCTGACGCGTGAGCCCACCGGAAGCAGCCATGCTCGTCCGGGTCCGCGCGACACACCGCGCGGGCGGGGGCCGAACAACCAGTGCAAGCCGTGGAGGAAGTCGATGCGCCTGCGTCACGATGACGGAACGCTCGTTCACCTCGCCTACAACGCAGGCGTTCACCCCGCAGAAGACCTGGAGAACCTGATCGCCCACCTGACCCGTTACGCCGTGCCGGTGCGCAAGCGGCTCGGCGTGGACCGGATGGGCATCGGCCTGTGGCTCTCTCCCGCCGTCGCCGACCACCTCACCGCCGACCGCATCGAGCTCGTACGCCTGCGCCGCTCGCTGGACGAGCGCGGTCTCGAGGTCGTCAGCCTCAACGGCACCGGCGGCCGCAACCAGGACGTGCCCGGCCCCGACTGGGCCAAGCCCGAGCGCTACCGCTACACGATGGCGCTGGCCAAGATCCTGGCCTTCCTGCTGCCCGACGACGTACGGTTCGGCAGCATCTCGACGATACCGATCGGCTGGCGGCGCGACTGGCCCGCCGACCTGCACGCCATCGCCACCCGGCGGCTGGAGCGGCTGGCCCGCGAGCTGCGCGGCATCTACAGCGTCACCGGCAAGACCATCCGGGTCGGGTTCGAGCCGTGGCCCGGCTGCGTGCTGGAGACGACCGAGCAGGCGCTGGAGCGCGTCGGCGGCATCGACTCCGAGCACCTGGGCGTCTGCCTGGACGCCTGCCACCTGGCGGGCGGCGCCGAGGAGGCCGGCGAGGCCCTGCGCGGCCTGGCGGCGACCGGCGCGCCGGTGGTCAAGCTCGGCCACGTGCACAACCACGGCGCCGGCACGCCCAACACCGGCGCGGTGCTGCACGACACCCTCGCCGCGATGCTGTCGGGAGCCGTCAGCGGCAGCGCCCACATCGAGGTCGAGACGCACAACCTGGCCGTCCCCGGCCGGGCCAAGGGCCCGGGCGCGCTCGTGTCGATGCTCGCCCAGGAGCTCGACTGGGCCCGCACCAGCCTGACCGGCCTCGGGCTGCAGCTCGCCGCCTGACCCGCTGATCCGCCCTACATCGTGCCGAACCAGCCCGGCACGTCCAGCCGCCAGAGGCCCTCGGGGGTGACCTTGCGCAGGTCGTCCTCCAGGGCCTCCAGGCGGTCCTGGCCCAGCTCCTCCGCCCAGCGGGCGCGCAGCGCGTCGAAGATGCGGGCCGACCTGGCCAGCGCGTCGACGCCGAACGGGGTCAACCGGACGATCTTGCGCCGCGTGTCGTCCGGGTCGCGGGTGCGCTCCACGTACCCGGCGCGCTCCAGGGTCTCGATCGTCTTGCCCGCCGCCTGCTTGGACACGCCCAGGACCCGCCCCAGGTCGACCGCCGTGGTGCCCCGGGAGCCGATGGCCTGCATGACGAAACCGTGCATGGGACGCATGTCCGGATGGCCCTGACGGGCCAGCTCCGCGTGCAGCTCGTCGATGAGCACACGGAAGGCCAGGAAGAGGCGGAGCGGCAGCTCGAAGCCCGGGGTCGCGCTTGGCACGCTGGACAGCCTATGCGTGGGGCAGCCGGTACGTCCCGTCGGGCAGGGGCTCCGCGAGCCCGTCAGCCACCAGGCCGTCCAAGGCCCGCTCGCGCTGCACCGCGTCGTCCCACACCACGTCCAGCGCCGCCTTCGGCACCGGCCCGTGGGCGTCCCGCAACACGGCCAGCAGACGGCCCCGGCACTGCCGGTCGGTCCCCGCGTACGTCTGCCCCTTGCGCGGCGGCCCGTCGTGCGGCGGCTTGCCCGCCAGCCGCCACGCGCACGCCGACGCGATCGGGCAGTCGGCGCACCGCGGCGCCCGGGCCGTGCACACCAGCGCGCCCAGCTCCATCACCGCCACACCCCACCGGGCCGCGCCCAGCTCAGGCAGCAGCGACTCCGCCAGCCGGCGCTCCGCCGCCGAGGTCGCGGTAGGCGGGTACTCCTCCGCCCGCACCGCCCTGGCGAACACCCGGCGCACGTTGGTGTCGAGCACCGCGTGCCGCCCCCCGTACGCGAAACTGGCCACGGCGGCGGCCGTGTACTCGCCGATGCCCGGCAGCGCGAGCAGCGTCGCGTGATCATTCGGCACCTCGCCGCCGTGCTCCTCCGTGATGGCCCGCGCGCACGCGTGCAGCCGCAGCGCCCGCCGAGGGTAGCCGAGCCTGCCCCAATGGCGTACGGCCTCCCCGGGAGGCTCAGCGGCCAGATCCTTCGGGGTCGGCCAGCGGGCCATCCACTCCAGCCACACCGGCAGCACCCTCGCCACCGGCGTCTGCTGCAACATGATCTCGCTGACGAGCACGCCCCACGGCGTCGCGTCCGCCGCCCGCCAAGGGAGTTCTCGGGCGTTGTTTTCGTACCACTCCAGAATGGGAATGTGTAGGAGTTTCGGCTCAACCACGGGCCCCAGCGTATGCCGAGATGGCAAGGTGCGGCGTGTCGTCACGCTAGGTGGCCGCACCAATGAACATGCTGTGCGTATGGACCCGGATGCGATGCGTGACGACCCTGGATTCGGAGGCGACGTCTACTGGCGGCGGCGCATGAGCGTGCTCGTCGCGGTGCTCGTGGTGGTCGCCGTGGTGGCGTGGGCCTGTTCGAGCAGCGCCGGAGGGCCGGAACGCGCCTCCAGCGCGCAGACCTCGCAGACCCCGGCCCCGGCCGCCGACCCGCTCCTCGCGGGCCTGCGCACGCTGGCCCTCGGCACCGCCACACCCACGCCGACACCCAGCCCGGCCAAGGCCACCGAACAGGCGCGCACCCAGCGCCCCGGCGAACCCTGCGCCGAACGCGACCTGGTGCTGGGCCTCCAGGGCAAGCAGGAGATCTACGCCGGCGCCGCCCGCCCGAACTTCCTCATCACCGTCGTCAACACCGGCGACGTCATGTGCAAGGCCGACGTCGGCCCGCGCGCCATGGAGATCCGCATCACCTCAGGCGAGGACCGCATCTGGTCCACCTCCGACTGCGTCAGCGGCCCCGGCACCGAGGTCAAGGAGCTGCAGCGCGGCGTCCCGTACGTGCGCTCGCTCGACTGGGACCGCCGCCGCTCCAGCGGCGACTGCCGCGCCGACCCGCCCACCGCCCTGCCGGGCACGTACGTCGCGGTGGCGCGCATGGGCAAGCTCAAGAGCCCCAAGGGCGTCTTCCACCTGCGCTGACCCGCACGGCCGCGCCCCGGGAGACCGGGTCAGACGTAGCGCTCCAGGATGGACGACTCCGCCAGCCGCGACAGCCCCTCGCGCACGCTCCGGGCCCGCGACTCGCCGACGCCGCCCACCTCCTGGAGGTCGTCGATGCTCGCCGCCAGCAGCTTCTGCAGGCTGCCGAAGTGGTTGACCAGCCGGTCCACCACCGTCGCCGGCAGCCTCGGCACCTTCGCCAGCAGCCGGAACCCACGCGGGCTCACCGGGCTGTCGAGCTTGTCCGTGCCGCCGTGCCCCAGCACGTTCGCCACCACCGAGAGGTCCAGCAGCTCGCTGCCCGACAGCGCGTCCAGCTCCTGCATCGCCTCCGACAGCCGCCGCTGCCGCCGCCCCGCCGGAGCCGGCAGGTAGTCGCGGATCACCAGCTCCCGATCGGAGTCGACCCCCGCCACCAGCTCGTCGAGCTGCAACGACAGCAGCCTGCCGTCGGTGCCCAGCTCCACCACGTAGCCCTTGATCTCGTCGGAGATCCGCCGGACCATCTCCAGCCGCTGCGCCACCGCCGCCACGTCGCGGACCGTCACCAGATCCTCGATCTCCAGCGCCGACAGCGTGCCGGACACCTCGTCGAGCCGATGCTTGTAGCGCTCCAGCGTCGCCAGGGCCTGATTGGCCTTGGACATGATCGCCGCCGACTCCTCCAGCACGTAACGGATGCCGTCGAGATAGAGGGCGATGATCCGCATCGACTTGCTGATCGCGATGATCGGCAGCCCCGTCTCCTTGGCCACGCGCTGCGCCGTACGGTGCCGCGTGCCGGACTCGTCCGTCGGAATCGCCGGATCCGGCACCAGATGCACCGCCGCCCGGACGATCTTGTGGTCGTCGCTGACCACGATCGCCCCGTCCATCTTCGCGAGCTCCCGCAGCCTCGTGGCCGAGAACTCCACATCCAGCTCGAACCCGCCGCTGCACACCTGCTCGACGACCCTGTTGTAACCGAGCACGATCAGGCCGCCGGTCTGACCGCGCAGGATTCGCTCCAGGCCGTCGCGCAGCGGAGTGCCCGGGGCCACAGCCGCCAGGGCTTCGCGACGGCGGTCGTCAAGACTCCTGTCGTTAGGCACCTGACCCCCGTGTCGAATAGTCAAGCCCAGCTTATCCCCGCCGCCCGAGATCCATCCCCCCTCTTCCACCCCAACCACCCCACCCACCCCGGCCTCCGGCACCCTCCAACCACCCCACCCACCCTCGCCTCTGACCCCCTCCAACGCCCCCACGCGCCCCCCACGCCATCCCCCTCCGACCGACTCGGACGCCCCTCCCCACCCCGGCCGCCACCGCCTACGGTGCTCCTCGTGTTCCCCGCGCGGATCCCATCCGCGGCGCGCCCGACTCACGCCGTGGGGGTCTCCCGGAGGCCCGGCCAATCCAGCGACCGCCCTGAACGGCCGCCCTCCTCAGGAACCCCCCGCAACCGCTGTACCGGGCGGCCATGGACGGCTGCGCCTTCGAGGCAGCCTGACGTCTCAGCAGGGGCGACACCCCAGGGGCGGCGAGCGCCCTCGGGGGGCCGACGCCTCAGAGGCGCCGGGCGCCGTCACGGGCCCCCAGAGGCGGTGAGCGTCGTCGCGGGCCGACGACACCCAGAGACGGTGAGCGTCGTCGCGGGCCGAGATCTCAGAGGCGGTGAGCGTCGTTACGGGCCGACACCCCAGAGGCGCCGGGCGCCGTCGGAGGGCCGGCGTCTCAGAGACGGTGAGCGCCGTCACGGGCCGAGATCTCAGAGGCGGTGAGCGCCGTCACGGGCCGAGATCTCAGAGGCGGTGAGCGCCGTCACGGGCCGAGATCTCAGAGGCGCCGGGGCTGCCGGAGGGCCGACACCCCAGAGGCGGTGAGCGCGGTCGGGAGCCGATACCTCGGAGGGGCCGGGCGCCGTGGGGGCCGGCGCCTCCGGCGCGGTTGGCGCCCCACAGCGGGATGGTCCTCGGCGGGAGGGCCGGGGCCGACGAAGCGCCCTGGCCCTTGGGAGGGCCGGAGCCTAGAGGGAGCGGATCACGTACGGGCCGGACCGTGAAATGGGGTCAGGTCACGTGGGTCAGGGCGTCCCAGACGTTTTCGGCTTCGACGACTTCGAAGCCCGGGGCGAAGGCGACCGGGCCGACCGGGACGAGGGAACGCTGGCCGTTCGGCTTGCGGGTGCCTTCGTTGAGGGAGCCGGCCGGGACGAGGCCGCGTTTGAAGCCCATGCGGGCGGCCTCCGAGAGGCGGCGGCGGACGTCCTTGACCGGCCGGAGCTCGCCCGCGAGGCCGACTTCGCCCAGGGCGACGAGGCCGGCGGGGAGGGGCTTGTCCCCGGCGGCGCTGGCGACGGCGAGCATGACGGACAGGTCCACGGCCGGGTCGGCGAGTTTGATGCCGCCGACCGTGGCGGTGAACACGTCGCAGCCGCCGAGCCGGGCGTTGAGCCGGCGTTCCAGGACGGCGAGGATCATCTGCACCCGGTAGGTGTCGAGGCCCGAGGAGGTGCGGCGGGGCTGCTGGGCCTCGGTGCGGGCGACCAGGGCCTGGACCTCGGCGGGGAGGGGGCGGGTGCCTTCGACGGTGACGGTCACGCAGGTGCCGGGCACGGGGCTGCTGCGCCGGGAGACGAACAGGCCGCTCGGGTCTGTGATGCCTTCGATGCCGCGTTCGTGCAGGTCGAAGCAGCCGACCTCGTCGGTGGGGCCGAACCGGTTCTTGATCGCGCGCACCATGCGGAGCCGCGAGTGGCGGTCGCCCTCGAAGTTCAGCACCACGTCGACCAGGTGCTCCAGCGTGCGGGGGCCGGCGATCGAGCCTTCCTTGGTGACGTGGCCGACGAGCACGGTGGACATGTTGCGCTCCTTGGCGAGGCGGACCAGGTTGGCCGCCACCTCGCGCACCTGGGTGACGCCGCCCGGGACGCCGGTGGCCTGGGCCGAGCCGACCGTCTGGACCGAGTCGACCACGAGCATCCGGGGCTGGACCTTCTCGACATGGGCGATCAGGGCCGACAGCTCGGTCTCGGCGGCCAGGTAGAGGTGGTCGCGGATGGCGCCGATGCGGTCGGCGCGCAGCCGCACCTGGGCGGCGGACTCCTCGCCCGTCACGTAGAGGACGGTGTCGCGCTCGGCGATGCGGGCGGCGGCCTCCAGCAGCAGCGTCGACTTGCCGATGCCGGGCTCACCGGCCAGCAGCACGACGGCGCCGGGCACCAGGCCGCCGCCGAGCACGCGGTCGAGCTCGCCGACGCCCGTCGTGCGCGCGGCCGCGATCTCGGCCTTGACCTGGCCGATCGGCATCGCCGGGGCAGTGGTGGCGCCGGCCTGGACGACGTGCGCACCGCCCCGGGCGCCTTCCTCGTCGACCGTGCCCCACGCCTGGCACTCGCTGCACCGGCCCACCCACTTGGTGGTACGCCACCCGCATTCGGCACAGCGGTAACCGGGCTTCTGCGCTGTCTTGGCCATGCCGAGCAGGGTAGCGGCCAAGACCGACAATCGTCCCGGGTGGCAGGGCCGCCGACCGGCCTGCGCTGCCCGGCCCGCGACCGTCTCGTGGTGCTGGGCCCGCCGACCGCCCCACGCAGCCGGGGCCCACGACCGGCCTGCGCGGCCGACCAACGACCGCCCCGCACCCCAGGGACCCGCGACCGCTCCGCACCGCCCGGGAGTTGAGGCTGGCGGCTCGTACGGGGCTGGCGGCTCGTACCGGGCGTGGGCCGCCGATCCCCCAGCGACGACAGGGCGGCCCAGGGCGTTGGGGTGCCCTGGGCCAGGTGAGGCGGGGGAGTCAGTGAGGTCGGTGCGTCTGCGGCGGTGGGGGCCGTGGTTAGAGGGTGTGGTCCTCGAAGACGGTGGCCAAGGGGTTCATGACGACGGTGTCGGGGGTGGGCTGGTAGCCGGGGAGGGACGGGAGGTCGTGGCTCTGCTCGAAGGCGCGGAGGCGGGCCGGGCCGGGGGGCAGGGTGAGGGTGACGCGCAGTTCGCCGGGTGGGGCGTGGTAGGCGAAGCCGGTGCTGGTCAGGTCGCGGCCGTTGACGGTCATGCGGGCGGGGGCGGCGCCGGGGGGCAGGCTGAGGCCGGTGACGGGGGCGTCGCCGGTCGGGGTCAGGCGCAGGGTGAGGGTGCGGCCGGTGGGGGTGGTCTGGTCGTCGAGCACCGACAGCGCCGGGGCGCGCAGGGGGGCGGGCTGGGCGGTGGTGGTCGTCCAGGCGCCGGTGGGGAAGAAGTGCTCGCTGCCGGGGGTGGCGGTGTCGGTGCGGGTGCCCCAGACGGCCCGCTTCTCGCCGGCGTCCATGGCGTACGCGAGCCGGAGCTGCCGGGGGTGCGCGGCGTCGAAGCGGTCGGCGTACAGCCCGGCGGCCAGGAGGGCGACGGCGGCGGCCACGGCCACGAGCGGCGGCAGGAAGGCCCGGCCGCGCCGCCCGGAGCGGTCGGCGGGGGGAGTCTGCTTGAGGAGGGGGAGGAGGAGCAGGGCGAAGAGGGCGAAGTGGGGGGCGGCGATCATGCCGCCGATGCCGAGGCCGATGTCCAGGGAGGTCACGGCGTTGGCGGCGAGCAGGAGGACGGCGGGCGCCAGGCCGAGGGTGAGGGCGACGGCGGGCAGGGCGGTGCCCGGGAGGCGGCGGGCGATCAGCCAGCCGGCGGCGGCGAACAGGGCGGGCCAGGTGAACGTGTGGGAGCCGCCGGGGAGCAGCAGCGCCGAGAGCGTGCCCAGGACGGCGACCAGCAGCAGGGCGCCGGCGGCGAGCGCGGTGGCGCCGAGGCGGCGCAGGATCGCCCGCCAGGCCAGGACGACGGCGACGGTGAAGGTCAGCAGGGCCGCCTGGTAGAGCCAGGGGCGGTAGGGGTCGCCGGTGAACATCTGGTCGTATTCGGGCCTGATGAGGCCGAGCAGCGGCATCACGGCGAACCCGGCGGCGGCCGACAGCAGGACGGGCACCAGCGCGAGCAGGGCGCCGGCCAGGGTCCGGGGCAGCGAGGCGGAGCCCTCTCCGGCAGGGGAACGGGCTGGGCGGCGCAGGGTCCAGGTGAGGGCGACGGTCAGGGCGAGGGCGAGGGCGGCGATGGGGAGTTCGAGCCAGAGCGGGTAGCGGATCAGGGTGCCCGGAATCGTGAAATAGACCGAATCGTCCCCGGTCCGCAGCTTGGTGAGGTCGGCGTCGCCGAGGGCGCGGGCGACGCCGAGGGTGTTGTCGCCCATCTGCTGCAGGCTGCTCAGGCTCAGGTGGGCGGGGTCGTCGAGCGGCGAGTGGTAGTAGGCGCCGCCGCCGACGAAGGCGGAGTCGAGGCCCAGCCAGCCCGCCTCGTCGAAGACGTGGAAGTCGGTGTTGTTGGGCAGGATGCTGAGCAGCGCGGCGAAGGCCGAGTCGGCCGACGGGTGCGGCGCGGCGGCGCCGTAAAGGTCGATGAGAGGCGCGGAGCCCGGCGAGGCGCGGAACATCTGGACGGCGCCGCGCACGCCGCGGGCCTCGTTGTTGACGACGACGACGGTGCCCTTGGCCAGCGAGTCGTCGCGGGCGAACGTCTCGGCGCCGAGCAGGCCCTGCTCCTCGCCGTCGGTGAGCAGGACGACGAGGTCGTTGCGCTGGCCGGGCGGCAGCGACCTGACGACCTCCAGGATGGTGGCGACGCCGGCCCCGTCGTCGGCGGCGCCGGGCGCGGCCGGGACGGAGTCGTAGTGGGCGGCCAGGATGACGCGGCCGGTCGGGTCGGTGCCGGGGCGGACGGCGACGATGTTGCGCATCGTGCCCATCGGGGTGACACCGCCGATGTCGAGCGGCAGGACGCCGACGCCTTCCTGGACGCGGGTCTCCAGGCCGAGGGCGCGCAGCTCGGTGAGCAGGTGGTCGCGCACGCGGGTGTGCTCGGCGGAGCCGGTGGGGTGCGGTGCGCGGGCGATGGCCTTGACGTGCTCGTGTGCCCTGACGGCCTGGAAGCCTTCGCCGGAGTCGCGTGGCGACGGGGGTGCGAGTCCCGCGACGGTGAGCGCGAGCAGGGCGGCCAGCGTGAGCAGGCCGATCAGGGCGGAGCGGATCATGCGGCAAACCTAGGCCGCGGGGGTGGGGCGGCGAATCAGTCCAGGGAACGATTCGCCGCGTAGATCCTTGTGATTACGCGAGCCCCAACTCGTTGACGAGCAGGCGCTTGGGCTTGGCGCCGATCACCTGCTTGACCGGCTCGCCGCCGTCGAAGAGCAGCAGCGTGGGGATGCTCATGACGCCGTAGCGGGCCATGATCTCGGGGTGTTCGTCGGTGTTGAGCTTGCCGATGGTCAGGCCGTGCTCGGCCTCGATCTCGGCCAGGACCGGCGCGACCATGCGGCAGGGCCCGCACCATTCGGCCCAGAAGTCGACGAGCACCGGCTTGTCGGCCTTGAGCACCTGCTCCTCGAAGTTGTCCGTGGTCAGGGTGATCATCGCTTACCTCCAGAGAACGTGCAGGCGTCGGCGAGCTGGGCCGACACCTCGGCGCGGCGGGTGAGCAGGACGCGGATCTGCTCGTCGATCTCCGCCAGCTTGCGCTGGTAGACGGCGACCGACTCGGGACAGGACCCGCCCGTGCTGTGCCCGGCGCGCAGGCACGCGACGAACGGGCGGGTGTCGTCCAGCGTCAGCCCGACGGACAGCAGCATGCGGATCTCCGACACGAGCTTGACGTCGTCCTCGGAGTAGTCGCGGTAGCCGTTGGCGCTGCGGCGGGCGCTGAGCAGCCCCTGCTGCTCGTAGTAGCGGAGCGAGCGGGTGCTCACCCCGGTCCGTTCGGCCAGCTCTCCGATGCGCATGCCCTCAAGGTAAACGTTGACACTGACGTCAGGGTCAAGCCCGGTCAGTAGTAGCGCCAGCGCAGCACGTTCGGATAGGCCAGCTCCAGGCCGGGGGTCTCGGCGATGGCCTGCTCGGCCACCTCGGGCGCGAACTCGATGCGCAGCACGGCCTCCAGATCGGCCCGCCGCTCGAAGACCATCCGCAGGTCGAGCTCCTGCCGCTGCCATCCGTGGCGGACCCAGAAGTCCTCCACGGCCCTCGCCGAATAGGCCGGCACCGTCCGCTGGAACCACCGGCCGAACGCGCCCCTGGCGGCGTCGAGGTCCACGACGAAGGCCGCCCCGCCGCGCCGTACGACCCGTGAGAGCTCGCGCAGGCCCGGCTCGCAGCCGGGCCCGAAGAAGTACGCCCAGCGCGCGACGGCGACGTCGGCCGAGGCGTCGGGGAGCGGCAGGTCCTGGGCACCGGCGGCGTGCACCTGGACGGAGGGGAGCGCGGCGCAGCGGCGGCGGGCCATCGCGGCCAGGTCGCCGTGGGGCTCGACGCCGATCACCCGGGCGGCGTGGCGCGCGTAGATCGGCAGGTGGAAGCCGGTGCCGCAGCCGATGTCGAGCACGGTGGCGCCCTCCCACGGGCGCAGCGCGCGCATGGCCGCGTCGGCGGCGCCTTCGGGATCGACGGCGCGATTCTCCAGCTCGTACACCTGCGGGGTGTTCCAGATGTTGGGACTGGGAATGGCGCCTTTCGCGATCCTGGGCATGGCCCAACCGTAGGGGGCGGCGCGCCATATCGCGTCAACCGGCTTAGGCTGGCAGCGTGGCTGATGTCATCCGCGTGCCCAATGCGAAGATCGCATTGTCCACCGCTTCGGTATATCCGGAACGCACTCCCGATGCGTTCGAGCTGGCGGCCCGCCTGGGCTACGACGGCGTCGAGATCATGGTCGGCGCAGACCCGGTGAGCCAGGACATCGACGTGATCGAGCGGCTTTCCGAGCACTACCAGGTGCCGGTCCTGGCCATCCACGCGCCCTGCCTGCTCGTCACGCAGCGGGTGTGGGGGCGCGACCCGTGGGCCAAGCTGGTCAAGGCGCAGAAGGCGGCCGAGCGGCTGGGCGCCTCGACGGTCGTGGTGCACCCGCCGTTCCGCTGGCAGCGGGATTACGCGCGCGAGTTCGAGACCGGTCTGGCCCGCATGCGCGACGAGACCGACATCACGTTCGCGGTCGAGAACATGTTCCCGCTGCGGGCCCGGGGCAACGACGTGGTGCCCTATTCGCCCGACTGGAACCCGACCGACTACGACTTCCCGCACGTCACGCTCGACCTGTCGCACACGGCGGTGTCCGGCAGCGACGCGATGGAGATGGCCACCAAGCTCGGCGACCGGCTGGCCCACGTGCACCTGGCCGACGGCCTCGGCGTCACCAACAAGGACGAGCACCTGGTCCCCGGCAGGGGCAACCAGCCGTGCGCGCCGCTGCTGGAGCGGCTGGCGGGCTCCGGCTACGACGGCCTGGTCGTGCTGGAGGTCAACACGCGCAAGGCGTCCAGCCGCACCGAGCGGATCGACGACCTGGCCGAGGGGCTGGCCTTCGCCCGGCTCCACCTGGCGGCCACGCGATGAGCGTGGGGCCGATGCGCGAGCTCGGCAAGGTGTTCGACCGGGTCGCCGACGCCTATGACGCGGCCCGCCCGACCTATCCGGACGAGCTGTTCCAGGCGCTGTCGGAGGTGTCGGGCGTCGACCTCGACGGCGCGACCGCGGTCGACGTGGGCGCCGGCACGGGCATCCTGACGCGCGCCCTGCGGGCCCGCGGCTCGCGGGTGGTGGCGGTCGACCCGGGCGCGGAGATGCTGGCCCGGCTGCGCTCGCGGGCCGGCTCCGGTGGTACGGCGGCCGTGCTGGCCGACGGCAACGCGCTGCCGCTGGCCGACGGTGTGGCCGATCTGGTGACCTATGCCCAGTCCTGGCACTGGCTCGATCCGGTGGCGTCGATCGCCGAGGCCAGGCGGGTGCTGCGGCCCGGCGGCGCGATCGCCGGCTGCTGGAACCTGGCGCACGCCGCGCAGGCTGGCTGGCTGGCGGCCTACGAGGAGCGGCTGGCCAGGTCGTGCCCGACGTATTGGGGTCCGGCGCTGGAGGAGTGGTCGGTGCCGCCGATCGCGGCCGCGTTCGAGGTGGTCGCGGAGCGGTGGATCCCGTGGACCCGGCTGGTGCGCGTCGAAAACTTCCTGCTCGACCTGCGCTCCCACTCCTACATGGCGGCGCTGTCCGCGGGCGCGGCCGACGAGCTGGTCGAGCGGCAGCGGGCGGAGCTGACCAGGGAGTTCCCCGGCGGCGTGCTGTCGGTGCCGATGCGCGTCTACCTGGCGGTGGGCCGGTGACGGTCAGGCGGGGGCCGGGGCGCAGGCCCGGGTCGGCCGACACGCGGGGCGAGATCCTCAGCGCGGCCAGGAAGGTGTTCGCGGAGAAGGGGTTCGACAAGGCGACGGTGCGCGGGATCGCGAGGGAGGCGCAGGTCGACCCGGCTCTCGTGCACCACTATTTCGACACCAAGGAGGGCATGTTCGCGGCGGCGATGCGGCTGCCGATCACGCCTGACGTGGTGATCCCGACGCTGCTCGACGGTCCGCGCGAGGATCTGGGCAAGCGGCTGGTCACGCTGATCCTGAGCGTGACGGCCGAGCCCGACACGCGCGAGCCGATGATCGCCCTGGTGCGCTCGGCCATGACGAACGAGCAGGCCGTGCCGATGTTCCGGGAGTTCATCACCAACGCGCTGCTGTTCAGGGTGGCCGACCAGCTCGACGTGCCGCACCTGCGGATCGAGGCGGCCTTCGCGCAGATGTTCGGCGTGCTCATGGCCCGGTACGTGCTCAAGCTGGAGCCGATGGCGAGCGCCGATCCCGAGGAGCTGGCCGAGCTGCTGGGGCCGACGATTCAACGCTACTTCACCGGGTAGAGCATTGTTCTGGACGCGGGCCTGACCGTAAGGTGAGTAGCGGGTTACCCTGTGAATGTTACCGGCGGGTAGGATTCTGGGGAGGCCGGTCAATACGCTGAGGTGTTGGGAGGATCCGTGCTCTGGGTAGCCATCATCGGGCTCGTGATGACCGTCGCGGCGGTCGCCATGGCGGGCCGCCGGGCGCTGTTCCTGGTCAAGCTCGCCACAGTGGGCCCGCCCGCGCCCGAGCGGATCGCCTACGCCAAGGCCAACGTCGGGCAGGAGATCAAGGCCCAGCTCGTCGAGGTGTTCGGGCAGAAGAAGCTGCTCAAGTGGACGGCGTCGGGCGTCGCGCACTTCTTCGTCATGTGGGCGTTCTTCATCCTGCTGACCGTCTACATCGAGGCGTACGGCGCGATCATCCAGGGCGCCATCACCGGCAGGCCGAACTTCCACATCCCGCTGATCGGCACCTGGGGGGTCCTGGGCTTCCTCCAGGACTTCATCGCGGTCGCCTGTCTGCTCGGCGTGGTCGCCTTCGCCGTCATCCGGGTGAAGAACTCGCCGAAGACCCTCGGCCGGGGCTCCCGCTTCTCCGGGTCGCACCTGGGCGGCGCGTGGCTCGTGCTGTTCATGATCTTCAACATCATCTGGACGCTCTTCCTGGCCAGGGGCGCGGCGGCGGCCAACGGCAACTTCCCCTACTCCTCTGGCGCGTTCGTCTCGCTGGCGCTCGGCGACGTGCTGCCGCACAGCGAGCTGCTCGAGGAGATCGGGCTGCTGCTGCACATCGGCTTCATGCTGGTGTTCCTCGTCATCGTGATGAACTCCAAGCACCTGCACATCTTCACCGCGCCGCTCAACGTGCTGTTCTCCCGCCGCCCCGACGCCATGGGCGCGGCCCCCGAGCTGCGGGTCGACGGCAAGACCGTCGACTTCGAGGACGAGGACCTCGACCCGGAGAAGCTCGGCCGGGGCAAGATCGGCGACACCACGTGGAAGGGCTTCCTCGACTTCTACTCCTGCACCGAGTGCGGACGCTGCCAGTCGCAGTGCCCGGCGTGGAACACCGACAAGCCGCTGTCGCCGAAGATGCTCATCATCGACCAGCGTGACCACGCCTTCGCGGTGGCCCCGTACCTGATGGCGGCGAACAACGAGCACGCCGGGCAGGACGTGCTGGCGCTGCTGGAGAAGCCGCTGGTCGGCGAGGACGGCGTGATCCACCCCGACGTGCTCTGGTCGTGCACCAACTGCGGCGCCTGCGTGGAGCAGTGCCCCGTCGACATCGAGCACATCGACCACATCCTCGACATGCGCCGCTACCAGGTGATGGTGGAGTCGTCGTTCCCGTCCGAGGCGGGAGTGATGGTGAAGAACCTGGAGAACAAGGGCAACCCGTGGGGCATGTCCGAGATGAAGCGGGCCGACTGGATCGAGGAGCTGGACTTCGAGGTCGAGCTCGTCGAGGACAAGATGCCCGAGGACGCCGAATACCTGTTCTGGGTGGGCTGCGCGGGCGCGCTGGAGGACCGGGCCAAGAAGACCACCAAGGCCGTGGCCGAGCTGTTGCACATCGCGGGCGTCAAGTTCGCGGTGCTCGGCCCGATGGAGGCGTGCACCGGTGACCCGGCCCGCCGCCTGGGCATGGAGTACCTGTTCAACATGCTGGCCCAGCAGAACATCGAGACGCTGAACGAGGCCGGCGTCAAGAAGATCGTCGCGACCTGCCCCCACTGCTTCAACACGCTGGCCAACGAATATCCGCAGCTCGGCGGCACGTATGAGGTCGTGCACCACACGCAGTTGCTGGCCAAGCTGGTGGACGAGGGGCTGCTCACGCCGATCACGCCGATCGAGGAGAAGATCACCTACCACGACCCGTGCTTCCTCGGCCGCCACAACAAGGTCTATTCGCAGCCGCGCGACATCATGTCGAAGGTGCCCGGCGTGCAGACCCAGGAAATGCACCGGCACAAGGACCGCGGCTTCTGCTGCGGCGCCGGCGGCGCCCGGATGTGGATGGAGGAGCGCATCGGCAAGCGCATCAACACCGAGCGGGTGGACGAGGCGCTGACCACGAATCCCGACACGGTGTCGACCGCGTGCCCGTTCTGCATGGTGATGCTCGGCGACGCCATCAACGAGAAGAAGAACAGCGGCGAGGCCAAGGAGTCGCTGGAGGTCGTGGACGTGGCCCAGCTCTTGATCAAATCGGTCAAGAGCCCTACCTGACCGGGATAGTCGGACTCCTCCACAGCCGTCTGTGGAGGAGTTTCGCACGTCAGAAGGGGCGATCCCCGTAAATCTGCCATCCACATAACGGGAAAATCACGGTAACCTCAACGTCGCATGGCTCTATTCGACGGGGAGGGGGCACGCATGAGCGTCGTCGTGACGGATGCGGAAGTCACCCTGGCCGACGTGCTCTCCCTGCGCCTGGCCATGCGCGAGCCGCTGAAGGCCGGCACCGAGCTGGTGCTGCGCCACCGCACCAGCGGCGTCGAGCGTGACGTGCTGCTCGGCACCCCGGGAGCCGTGGCCCGCGAGGCCAGCCTGGCCGTGTCGCTGGCCCCGCTGCTGCTCAGCGCCGGACGCTGGGACGCCTACCTGCGCCACGACGGCAAGCGGGTGCGGCTGCGCAGCATCGACCCGGGCTTCTCGCTCGACCACCTCGACGCGTACGCGCTGTGCAAGCGCACGCTCGCCTACCGCTCCTACCGCACCCGCAACGGCTATCTCGCGCTGAAGATCGACGACGCGGAGCCGGTGGCCGAGGTGCGCGCGGTCTGGTTCAGGGAAGGCCGCTTCGAGGTCACCGGCCTGCTCGCCTACACCGGGCTGGAGGACGACGACTCCCGCCACGAGGCCATGCTGGCCCTGCAGCGCAGGCAGACGGGCGCGCGGGTGTGCGCCACCGCCACCGTGCAGGGGGTGCGCTTCCACGCCGCGTTCTCGCTGGTGGACGTGCTCGCGGCCGACCCCGAGGGGTCCGGCACCTGGGAGCCGTCGCTGGAGGTCGACGGCGTGCCCCAGCCGCTGCGGCTCGGCGCCTGGCTCGACGACGTCGACGGCAAGCGCCGCCGCCTGCACTACCCGTCGGCGCGGGTCGACGGCATCCCGATCCGGCCCTCCTACACGGCCGACGACGAGCTCCGCATCGAGGTGGGCGGGTGAGAGTCAGCCTGATCCTCTCCTCCGCGTACGGCATGCGCGGCGACGTCCGGTCCACGCTCAACCTGGCCACGGCGCTCGCCCAGCGGCACGAGGTGGAGGTGATCAGCCTCAGGCGGCAGAAGGAGAAGCCGTTCTTCCCCGTCGGCCCGAACGTGACCATGCGCTCGGTCATCGACGCCAGGCCCGGCGTGCGCCACCTGCTGCCGCGCGGGCAGGTGCGCACCGAGGTGGCGCTGTGGCGGGCGCTGCGCGGGCTCAAGAGTGACGTTCTCATCACCACCAGGCCCGGACTGAGTGTCCAGGCCGCCAGGCACGCGCCGCGCGAGATCCTGCGCATCGCCCGCGAGTGGGCCCGCCCCGCTGTTCCCGGCCCGGTCAGGAAGCTCTACCCGCGCCTCGACGCCGTCGTCACCGCCACCGAGTCGGCGCAGGAGGAGTGGCGCAGGCTGCTCGACGGCGGCCCGTCCGTGCACAGCGTGCCCGACGCGCTGCCCATCGCGCCCTGGCCGCGCTCCCGGATGGACAACCGCATCGTGGCGGCCGGCGGGCGCTGGGTGCCCGCCAAGGCGTACGACCGGCTGATCAACGCCTTCGCCATCGTCGCCGACAAGCGCCCCGACTGGCGGCTCAGGCTGTACGGCGGCGGCCCCGAGGAACGCAGGCTCCGCGCCCTGGTCAGCGAGCTGGGCCTGCACAACCACGTCTACTTCATGGGCACCACGCCCGACCTGGCGGGGGAGTTCGCCAAGGCGTCGATCGTGGCCAACAGCTCGCGCAGCGCCGACCTGGGCATGACCGTGCTGGAGGCGATGGGCTGCGGGGTGCCGGTCGTGGCGTTCGAGGGAGCCAGGGGGCCGGCCGAGTTCGTGGCGACCGGCTACAACGGCGTGCTCGTGCCCGAGTCGGCCGGCGAGGCCGAGATGCTGGCCGCCGCGCTGTTGTCGCTCATCGACGACGAGCGCAGGCGGCGCTCGCTCGCGGCGGGCGCGCTCGACACCGCGATCAGGCACGCGGCCGACGAGGTCAGCGTGCAGTGGGAGAAGCTGATCGCGGACCTCCGCTGACCATACGGGTAACGGGTACCGTAGAACCATGCATGGGTACAGCGGAGACAAGCAGGCTTATCTCACCCGGCTCAGGCGCATCGAAGGCCAGATCAGGGGCCTGCAGCGGATGGTCGACGACGACGCCTACTGCATCGACGTCCTCACCCAGGTCTCCGCCGCGACGCGCGCGCTGCAGGCCGTGGCGCTCGGGCTGCTGGAGGAGCACATCTCCCACTGCGTGGCCGACGCCATCGCCACCGGTGGGCCGGAGGCCGACGCCAAGGTCAAGGAAGCGTCGGCGGCCATCGCGCGGCTCGTACGGTCCTGAAAGAACTAGTCAGGATGAGCCATTCCAGATAAGCACTGTCCCGGACCCCTGGGGAGTCCGGGACCAGGTCATGTCATCTTCTTCAGCGGCTCGCCGAAGTCCGCAATCCGAGCGCGTCGTCGAGCTCATCCAAGGTAAGCCGCCGCTCGCTTACAGCGACGGCGGTGAGCACCTCGGCGTAGAGCGCAATCTCGTCCAACGCGACACGGTCGTGGACCCGAGAGTCCAGGTCATCGTGCCCCACCGCGTCGTCCTTCCTTCCGCAGCCCACACCCTCTTCGAGGTTACGGTGCGGTCCCTTCGGGCGACATGGCCCATCGGAGTCATTCCTTCCGGCGCCACCCGGGCCACAGGAGGGTCATTTCTCCGAACCCAGATCACAATTCAGCGAATGGGCGGTTCGATGGAGTGATTGGGGGATATGGGCTGGGTTGGAGTGAAAAATTGGGATTAGTGGTTTAGGGGTGGTTCGTCGTCCCGTTCGTGGATGAGCCTGCGCACCAGCGCCGCCGCCCCCGCGAACCCCCGCTCCGGCACCCGCGCCCCCGACACCCTGCTCCAGGCCAGCCCCACGGCGTACGCCGCCCCCAGCACCGCCGCCACCCGCCCCCGATCCCCGCCCTCCTGAAACACGGCGTACGGGCCCGTCCCGGTGGCCTGCCCCGAAGCGGGCGGGCGGATGGGGAAGCCGTCGGGCTGGGTGCGCTCGGCAGCCGAGGTGCTGGTGAGGCCGGCGCGGTGGAGGTCGTCGTAGGCCCGGCGCAGGCGGTGGTCCAGACGGCCCGGCAGCAGGCCACGGGAGTCGGACAGGTCGGCCAGGTGGGCGGCGGCGGCCCGGGCCGGGTCGGGGGTGTGGGCCAGGGCTTCGAGCAGGTCGTAGACGGTGTGGGCGAGGTGCGCCTCGGGGTCGGTGTCGCGCAGGAGGGCGCGGGCCAGGCGGGGCGGGCAGCGGGCGAGCCAGGCGCTCCGCAACGCCTGGTCGTCGAGGAGGTGGTCGTCGAGGCCGGGCTGTTGCAGGGCGGGCTCGGTCATGGTGAGCAGCGCGAGCGCGCGGGGCCGGAAGCGGGCGTCGGCGAGCAGGAACTGGGCGGTGTCGGCGATGAGCGCGGTCAGGCGGAGGGCGGCGCGCGGGTGGCCGGCGCGCTGGCGTTCGGCGACGAGGTGGACGAGGTCGGCGAGCGGCGGCGCGGGCAGCCAGCGCACCCACTCGTCGCCGGGCAGCGGCCGGCGCAGGAACTCCCCGAAGGCCGTGAGCAGCCGCTCGTTGCCGTCGAACGCGGGCGCGTAGGCGCACCACATGATCGTGCCCCAGACGGCGGCCACGGTGCTGGGCACGTCGGCGGCGAAGATCTCGCCGAAGGCGGTCAACGGGTATTCGGGCTCGGACTTGCCGCAGTTGGCCCGCAGCAGCTCGCGGATGTGCCCGCACAGCCGGTCGGGCACGTCGGGGCCGACGAACGCCTGGGTGGAGCCGGGCTCGGCGGCGAAGTCGGGGCCGCGCGGGACGAGGTCGGCGGGCAGCGCGGCGGCGGCGTGCTTGACCCGGCGTCCGGGCAGGTGGCGGGGCGGCGGCGCGGGGTGCCAGCGGCCTCCTGCCGGGTCGTGCAGGTGCCAGCGGGCGTGGGCGGCGAACAGCCATCGGTCGCCGTCGGCGGTGACGAGGGCGCGGGAGGCGATCTGGTGGGCGCGCGCGGGCTCCGGGAGCTCCGGCCAGCGCGGGCCGGTGACCACCGCGCGGACCTCCGCCTCCACGGCGGTGAACGCATTCCACGGGCGCACGGCGGCCATCGTACTGGGCGAACTCGAATCAACCACGTCCGGAACACGGCAGAATGGCCGCTATGAGGGCAAAGATGGCGGGGAGCGTGATGGCCTTGTGCGTCCTGGCGGGGTGCGGCACGGCGACGACGGCACAGCCGCCGACGCCCACCCTCGGAGTCCTCACCCTCGCCAAGGCCTCGCCCCCGGCGCCCGGCGGTGAGGTGGGCGGAGCCTCGACCGAGTTCGAGGCCGCCACCGACCTGTCGATGTGGACCAAGCTGAGCGACACCGAGAAGGACGTCGACCGGATCGCCGTCCTCGACGTGAACAAGACCGCCAAGGGCGCCCTCTACCTGGAGCCGAAGACGTCCGCCTGGTTCGACGGCTTCCGCGGCCCGTTCGTCTACCAGGAGCTGGCCGGCGACATCGTCATGCACGCCCGGGTCAAGGTCGAGGGCAAGCGGGGCGGCAAGCCCAAGCGCAAGTTCTCGCTCGGCGGCCTGATGGCCCGGGTGCCGGGCTCGTACGAGAACCCGAACTGGATGTCCGTCACCACCGGCACCGGCGACAAGAGCAGCCAGGTCGAGGTGAAGTTCACCAGGGACGGCAGCTCCAAGCCGCAGGAGCTGGCCGTCAAGGGCGCCTGGGTGGAGCTGGTGCTGGCCCGGGTGGGCCGGGTCGCGGTCGCCCTCTACAAGGACGAGGGCGGCGCGTGGAAGGTGGGCAGCCGCTGGCCGTCGGAGCTGCCCGAGGTGCTGCAGTGGGGCGTGACCGCCTACACGGACTGGGACAGCTACAGCACGCTCAAGAAGGACGTGACCAAGGGCAACGCCAAGCAGGTCAGGGGGCTGCCCGACCTGAAGCTGACCGTGGACTACGTCCGCTTCCTGCGGCCGGAGATGCCCGAGTACGCCGACCCGCTCAACACCGCCTCGGTGTCGGACGAGGTCCTGATCAAACTGCTGACGCCTGCCGGTGCTTGAGAGCCTTGGCCATGTAGTTGTCCGGCGTGCGGGCGAAGGACGCCCGGTCGTCGTCGGTGAGCTCGCGCACGATCTTTCCGGGCACGCCGGCGACCAGCACGCCGGACGGGATCTTCTTGCCGGGGCCCACGAGGGCTCCGGCGGCCACCAGCGTGCCCGCGCCGATGCGGGCGCCGCCCAGCACGATGGCCCCGATGCCGATCAGCGCGCCCGACTCCACGTGGGCGCCGTGGACCATCGCCTTGTGCCCCAGGCTGACCCGCGACTCCAGGATCGCGGGCTCGCCCGGATCGGAGTGAAGGCAGCACAGGTCCTGCACGTTGCACTCCTCGTCGATCTCTATCCGCTCGTCGTCACCTCGCAGAACGGAGCCGTACCAGATGCTCGACGCCCTGCCGATCGAGACCCTGCCGACCACGACCGCACCGGGGGCGATGTAGGCCTGAGAATGGATGTCCGGAACAGCGTCGCCGTCCAATGCCGCGATGTACATCTGCCCCATCGTAATTCCCGTCTCTCCTCAGGCGTTCCGGTTGCGGAGGGGGGCAGATGGCAGGAAAGTCGATTCTTAACGTCTCGTCGTCAGACCCTCACAACCCGCAGTTTTCCCCGCCTTACGCAACCCCTTAGGTAGAGCATGACAAACCGGCACGAGAGCATTCCCGATCTGATGCAAGAGGACACGTTCGAAGTCGTGATGCGCGGCTACAACCGCCGTCAGGTCCACGACTACATGATCCGCACCCGTAACCAAATCAGGGATCTCGAAGAGCGGCTGGCGCGCGCGATCGACCAGGCCGAGCAGGGCCGGATCGAGCTCGCGGAGGCCAGGCGGCAGATCGCCGAGGTGCCGCAGAACTTCAATCCCAGCACGCGGCTGGAGCAGATCCTGAAGCTGGGCCAGGAAGAGGCGACGGCGATGCGCGAGGAGGCCGAGGCCGAGGCCAAGGCGCTGCGCGACGCCGCCAGGTCGGAGTCCGAGCGGATGACGAGCACGGCCCGCGAGACGGCCGACAAGATCCTCACCTCGGCGCAGGCCGAGGCCGAGCGGCGCGTGGGCGAGGCCACCGAGGCCGCCGAGCGGATGCTGGCCCAGGCGGGCGCCGACGCCGAGGAGACCCGCGGCACCGCACGCGCCGAGGCCGAGAGCCGGCTCCGCGAGGCGCACGCCGAGGCCGAGCGCATGGTGACGTCGGCGCAGGCCGAGGCCGAGCAGACGGTCGGCGGCGCGCGCGCCGAGGCGGAGCGGCTGATCACCACCGCCCAGGCGGAGGCGGACAAGCTGGTCAAGGCCGCGAACGCGGAGGCCGAGGCGGCGCTCCAGGCCGCGCAGCAGCGGGTCGCCGCGCTGGACGAGCACGCCGGCCGGCGGGTGGAGTATCTGACCAACACCCACACCGAGGTGGTGCGCCGGCTCAACGAGGTCACCAGCGTGCTGGGCGACCTCATGCGCAACGAGGCCGCCGCGGGCGCCCTCATCGCCGACGCCACCCAGCCGGCGGTGGGCCCGGCCCCGCAGGACGACGTGCGGATCGTCGTCGAGCGGGAGGACGTCCGGGAGGACGTTCAGGAGCCGCAGAGCGCCGACGACACGGACGTGAACCTCGGCCGGCTCTCCGAGGCCCGCAAGTAGGACAGAAGGATCGAAGTGGAAGCCTCCGCCCCCGATCGGGTCGGAGGCTTCCACGTCAGTGGCCCCGTTTGGTTGCCCGGTGCCGGGGCCGCCGAGACGCTGGACCCGGCACCGGGCGGCTCTAGGGCGTGGACCGGCCAGCACCGGCCCACGCCTCAGGGAGGGGCGCGCCCCTCCTCCTCGCCTGCGCGCCTCTCCTGGTCCCGGAGCTGCTCACGGAGTTGCTCCGGGTCGTCCGCGTCGATGGTCATCGCGCATCCGGCGTCGCGCTGGGCCGCGTCCAGCGGGTGGTGACGGGTGGCCCACCAGCGGCCGGCGTCGCTACGCCAGATGGTCCACTTCGGGTACTCCCGGGCGATCTCTGCTAGATGCCGGTCAAAGGTCATCCGGTTCAACCTTCCAGGGGCCCCTGTACGAGGTTCCATCTCCTTCGAAGGTGCGCCACATCTCTAGAGACGTCAATGATCGGGAAGGACAGGTCAGCGTTGCCTTCCTGACTCAGGCGTCGAAGTCGTACTGGAGTACGTAAGCCGCCGAGTCGAGGACCATCTCGTTGAGCTCGACGGGGAGGCCGCCGGCGGTGTAGGCGGTGCGGTCGATGACGATCACGGGGGTGCCGCCGGGCAGGCCGAGCATGACGCTCTCGCGGGGGCGGGGCATGCGGGCGCGGACCTCCTCGGTGAAGTGGGCGGGGGGCAGGCCGAGGTCGCCCAGCCTGGCGTAGACGCCGCCGGGCCCGGTCTCGGCGGCGGTGATGGCGCTGCCCTCGACGAGCTGCGCGGGGAAGTAGGAGGTGGCGAGCTGCACGGGCCGCGAGTCGACGGAGTAGCGCCGGCGGCGCACCCAGACCTCGCGGCTCTCCAGCACGCCGGCTATCTCGTCGGGGGCCTGTTCGCGGGCCACCTCGACCTCGTCGACGGTGAAGGGGCGGCCGCGGGTGTCGGCCTCCCAGATGGATCGTCCCTGGCCCCACTGCTCGCGCGCCAGACGGCGGGAGCCGTGCCGGCGGATCGGTTTGAACAGTCTCACGTAGACCCCCGAGCCTCGCTTCGGCACCGCCAGCCCTTCGTTGATCAGTACCGCAAGCGCCTGCCTGGCGGTGGCCCGTGCGATTGCGTAGTCGGCCATGAGCGCGTTCTCGCCCGGCAGCCGTTCCCCGTCGCGCAATTCGCCGGACAGGATCCGGGAGCGGAGGCCGTCGGCGATGCGTCGATAGATAGGGGGCTCGTGGGGTACCGGGGATTCAGACACTGTTTGATCACCCTCTGTCACCAAGCGGGTTTGGCGTCTCCAGAGAACTTGCCCCGTCTTGTCCACGATCGCACAGATACGGAGGTTGGTCCCGAGCATTCTTTTGAGCGGTGTGTGCCTGTGTGTCGATTAGTGCCCGTTTTTAGTTGCCTATTTATCGGGAAATCGGGCTGACCGAAATATGAGACGCCCACCAGCGGCGAGTAACCAAAGCCGCCGCCGCCGCGCCGAGCGTGTTGATCAGCACGTCGTCCACGGACGAGAACCTGCCGAGCCGCAGCGCGTACTGGAGCACCTCCACGAGCGCCGAGGCTCCGGCCGCGACGGCGGCCACGCGGGCCACGGAGGCCATCCTGGCGGTGCGCACGGGCAGCAGCGCCCCCAGTGCCGCGAACACCAGCAGATTGCCCCCGACCTGCACGAACACGGTCTCCCACGGCGCGCTCGCGATCCAGGTGAGGTCCTTGAACGGGACGAGACTGACACCTTCCTGACCGGTGGCCGGGGTGAGGATCATCCAGATCCACGGCGCGGTGCCGACCACGATCCCCACGTCGGCGAGTGCGGTGCGCAGCGGCGCGGGGTGGCCTCGGCGGGCGCGGCGCCGGGCGAGGAGCATGATGGCGAGCACGCCGAAAAACAGCGCAAAGGTACCAGCAATAATGACGTTTCCCCACAAAACCCACGTCTGCCTCACCGGACCATGATGTCGGCCGATTCGTGGCTACGAGAAGATGACTCCCAGGACAGGTCTCCGCGATCATGCAGGAGCGGCATGGCGCGGCGCCCGCCGGCGAGAGACGATGCAGAGCGAGGAGGCGAGCTCGGTGCTGAACCACTTCATCGGCGGCCGGCGGGTGGCCCAGGGGCCGGCGTTCGGCGTCCATGACCCGATGACGGGCGCGCGGGCCGGCGAGGCGCGCGAGGCGGACGAGGAGGTCGTCCGGCAGGCCGTCGAGGCCGCCGCCTCGGCCGCGCCCGGCTGGGCGGCGCTGCCCGCGGCCGAGCGCGCCGGGTGGATGCGCAGGCTCGCCGACGGCATCGAGGCCCGCTTCGACGACCTGGTGGCCGCCGAGATCGCCGACACCGGCAAGCCGCTGGAGCAGACCCGCACGCTCGACATCCCGCGCGGCGCCGCCAACTTCCGGGCGTTCGCCGAGATCGCCGCCCAGCGCCCCGACGAGGCGTTCCACCTGCCCGGCGTGCTCAGCTACACGATCCGCAGGCCGCTCGGCGTGGTCGCGGTGGTCGTGCCGTGGAACCTGCCGTTCCTGCTCATGACCTGGAAGCTCGCGCCCGCGCTGATGGCGGGCAACACCGTGGTGGTCAAACCGTCGGAGAACACCCCCGGCTCGGCGTCGCTGTTCGCCGACATCTGCGCCGACGCCGGCCTGCCCGGCGGCGTGGTCAACGTGATCTTCGGGTACGGGACCAGCGGCCGGCTCCTGGTCGAGCACCCCGGCATCGACGGCGTGACGTTCACCGGCTCCACCCGCACCGGCACGGCCATCATGCGCTCGGTGTCGGACCGGGTCAGGCCGGTCTCCTTCGAGCTCGGCGGCAAGAACGCGGGCCTGGTGTTCGCCGACGCCGACCTCGACAGGGCGGTCGAGGGCTGCGCCAGGTCGGTGTTCACCAACGGCGGCCAGGTCTGCCTGTGCACCGAGCGGCTCTACGTCGAGCGGCCGGTGTTCGAGGAGTTCTGCGCGCGGCTGGCGGGGCGGGCGCGCGAGGTGGAGCCGCAGCCGATGATCTCGGCCGAGCACCGGGACAAGGTGCTCGGCGCCTACGCGCTGGCCCGGGACGAGGGGGCCACGTTCGTGACCGGCGGCGGCGTGCCGGAGTTCGGCGACGCGCGCGACGGTGGCTACTTCGTGGAGCCGACCGTGGTGACCGGGCTGCCGGAGTCGTCGGCGTTCAACCGCGAGGAGATCTTCGGGCCGGTCTGCCACGTCGCGCCGTTCGACACCGAGGGCGAGGCGGTGGCGCTGGCCAACGACAGCGACTACGGGCTCGCGGCCACCGTGTGGACGGCGAACCTCGACCGGGCGCACCGGGTGGCGCAGCGGATCGAGGCCGGGCTCGTCTGGGTCAACACCTGGTATCTGCGCGACCTGCGCACCCCGTTCGGCGGCGTCAAGCTGTCGGGCATTGGCAGGGAAGGTGGGACACGGTCGCTCGACTTCTATTCCGAGCCCACCACGATTACGATCAAGCTGGAGTACCCCGATGCACGATGAATGGTCGCAGGCAGTCGACGCGCGTGGCCAGGCCGCCGACCGACTGCTGGAGGCGGCCCGGTCGGGCAAGCCGTGCGCGCCCATCCGGGACCTGGTCAGCACCCTGGCCGAGGGCTACGCCGTACAGGAGATCAACACGACCCGGGCGCTGGACGAGGGGCGGCGGCTGGTCGGGCGGAAGATCGGCGTGACGAATCCGCTGATGCAGAAGCAGTTCGGGATCGACACACCCACCTACGGCATGCTTTTTGCGGATATGTCCTACCTCGATGGGCTGCCCGTGCCGGTGAGCAGGTTCCTGCAGCCCCGGGCCGAGGCGGAGATCGCCTTCGTCATGGGCGCCGACCTGGTGGGCGGGCCGTTCACCGTCGCGGAGGTCATCCGGGCGATCGACTTCGTGCTGCCCGCCGTCGAGATCGCCGACTCGCGCGTGGCCGACTGGGACATCACGGCGGCCGACACCGTCGCCGACAACGCCTCCGCGGGCGCGTTCGTGCTGGGCAACACGCCCGTCCCGCTGGCCGGGACCGACCTGCGGCTGGCCGTCATGCGGATGACGCGCGCCGGGCAGGAGGTGTCGGCCGGATCCGGCGCGGCCTGCATGGGCCACCCGTTCAACGCCGCCGTGTGGCTGGCCGGGGCCCTCGGCCGCACCGCGCACCCGCTGCGCGCCGGTGACGTCGTGCTGACGGGCGCGCTCGGCCCGGTCGTGCCGGTGGAGCCCGGCGACGCCTTCGAGGCGCACATCGACGGGCTGGGCTCGGTGCGGGCGGTGTTCTCCCAGTGAGTCTTGATCGGGGCGAGGCACTGCAGGTGCGTGGCAAGGCGACACCGCTCGGCAGGTTCCCGCACGTGAAGCGGGCAGGCGACTTCCTGTACGTGTCGGGCACGAGCTCGCGGCGGCCCGACAACACCTTCGTCGGCGTGCGCGTCGACAAGCACGGCGCGCCGGAGCTCGACATCCGCGAGCAGACCAGGGCGGTCATCGAGAACATCGGCGACATCCTCAAGGCCGCCGGAGGCTCGCTGGCCGACCTCGTACAGATCACCACGTACCTGGTCAACATGAACGACTTCAAGGGCTACAACGAGGTCTACGCCGAGTTCTTCGACGAGGAGGGCCCGACGCGGACCACGGTCGCGGTGCACCAGCTGCCGCACCCCCACCTGCTGATCGAGATGCAAGCCGTCGCCTACCACCCCCAGGAGCGATCATGATCCCGCCCATCGACTTCACCAAGTGGATCGACGAGCACGCCCATCTGCTCAAGCCCCCGGTCGGGAACAAGGTGGTGTTCGAGGGGGCCGAGGACTTCATCGTGATGGTCGTCGGCGGGCCCAACGCGCGCACCGACTTCCACATCGACCCGTACGAGGAGCTGTTCTACCAGGTCCGCGGCAACATGCACGTGAACGTGATGACCGACGACGGGCCCGACACCGTGCACATCCGGGAGGGGCAGATGTGGCTGCTGCCGCCCGGGATGCCCCACTCGCCGCAGCGGCCCGAGGAGGGCTCGGTCGGGCTGGTGGTGGAACGGGTGCGGCCGGAGGGGGTCCTGGAGCGGTTCCAGTGGTACTGCCCGCAGTGCGCCGCGCTGGTGCACGAGGTCGAGCTGCAGGTGCGCGACATCGTCAAGGACCTGCCGCCGGTCTTCAACGCCTTCTACACCGACGAGAAGGCGCGCACCTGTGACTCCTGCGGCACGCTCCATCCTGGCAAGGGCTGATGATCACCGACATCCACACGCACCACGTGCCCCGAGGCTGGCCGGAGCTGGGCTGGCCGGGGGCGCCCCGGTTGCGGATCGAGTCGGAGCGCGAGGCGACCATCCTCGTCAACGACCGGAACTTCCGGAAGATCCAGGATGACTGCTGGAACGCCGACGTCCGCCTGGCCGCGATGGACCGCGACGGCGTGGACCGGCAGGTCGTCTCGCCGACGCCGGTGTTCTTCGCCTACGACAGGCCCGCCGCCGAGGCCGTACGGGTCGCGAAGATCTTCAACGACCTCGCGCTGGAGATCTGCGACGGCGACCGGCTGATCCCGTTCTGCCAGGTGCCGCTCCAGGACCCCGACCTGGCCTGCGCGGAGCTCGACCGGAGCATCGCGGCCGGGCACCGGGGCGTGGAGATCGGCAACCACGTCGGCGACCGCGACCTCGACGACGCCGGGATCGTGCAGTTCCTGCAGCACTGCGCCGAACGTGGCGTGCCGGTCTTCGTGCACCCGTGGGACATGCCCGGCGGCCCGCGCGTCGAGCGGTGGATGGCGCAGTGGCTGGTGGGGATGCCCGCCGAGACGCACCTGTCGATCCTGGCGCTGATTCTCGGCGGCGTCTTCGACCGGGTGCCGGAGACGCTGCGGATCTGCTTCGCCCACGGCGGCGGGTCGTTCGCGTTCTGGCTGGGCCGGTTCGAGAACGCCTGGCACCGGCGCGGCGACCTGGTCGGCGTCTCGGAGCGGCCGCCGTCGGCCTATCTCGGCAGGTTCGCGGTCGACACCGTGGTCTTCGACGAGCGGGCGCTGCGGCTGCTCGTCGACACGATCGGCGAGGACCACGTGATGCTCGGCTCCGACTACCCCTACCCGCTCGGCGAGTCGCCCGTCGGCGCGCTGGTCCGCAAGGCGGGCTTCCTGTCCGACGAGGCGCGGGCCAAGCTGCTCGGCGGCAACGCCGGAGCGTTCCTGGGCTGAGGAAGGGAGCACCCATGCGCCTGCCCGTGGCCGGGTTGCTGGTGCTGCTGGCCGCAGGCTGCGGCGGGCCGGCCCCGACCGAGGCCCGCGACGACGGCGAGCTCACGGTGGGCGCGATCATCTCCCAGACCGGCGTGTACGCGATGCTCGGCGACGAGATGGAGGCCGCCATGCGCCTCTACCTGGACGAGCACGGCGGCAGGCTGGGCGGGAGGCCGGCCCGGCTGGTCGTGGCCGACGACGCGGGCGCCGCCGACCGGGGCGGGCGCGAGGCCCGGCGGCTGGTGAGCCAGGAGCGCGCCGACGTGATCACCGGCCTGCTGGCCTCGCCGGTCGCCGTGTCCGTCGCCGAGGCGGCGGACGGCACGCCGGTGGTCATCGCCAACGCGGGCGCCGACGAGCTGGGCGGCCCCGGCGTCTTCCGCGTCTCCTACACCAACCGCGAGCACGGCGAGGCGGCCGGCCGCTACGCCGCCGAGCGCTACGGGCGGACCGGCGTGGTGCTCATGGCCTCCGACTACTCGGCGGGCGTGGAGACGCTCGACGGGTTCGAGGAGGGGTACGGCGCGGGCCCGCTCACGCGCATCCTGACGCCGTACGGGAAGGTCGGGGATCTGGAGCCGTACCTGGCGCGGATCCCGCCGGAGGCGGAGCTGCTGTACGCGTTCTACGCGGGCGGGGAGGCGGTCACGTTCGTCAAGGCGTTCAGGCAGCTCGGCTACGACGCCCGGATCGAGCTGCTGGCGTGCCAGCAGCTCGTGGACGAGGACGTGCTGGCGGCGATCGGCCGGGACGCCGAGGGCATCACCAGCGTCGGCAGCTACTCGCCGGCGCTGGACAACCCGGCCAACACCGCGTTCGTCGCCACCTGGCGGGCGCGTACCGGCAAGAACCCGTCGGTGGTGGCGTTGCAGAGCTGGGACGCGATGCGGCTCATCGACCGGGCGGCGGCGCGCGGCGGCGACCTGGGGGAGGCGCTGGCCGGGGTGGAGGAGCTGGAGAGCCCGCGCGGCAAGCTCAGGCTGGACGACACCTCGCACAACCCGGTCCAGAACTGGTATGCCAGACAGTACGAAAATGGCATCAATCGGGTGATTGCCACAATCCCCCCGAAGGAGTGACGCGTTGCAGGACCGTGACCGCTGCCTCGCCCTGGACGCCGACGACCCGCTGCGCGACTTCAGGGACGAGTTCGCGCTGCCCGAAGGCGTCATCTACCTCGTGGGCAACTCGCTGGGCGCGCTGCCGCGCCGCACTCCGGAACGGGTGAACCAGGCCGTGACCGACGAATGGGGCGTCCAGCTCGTCGGCGGCTGGAACAGCGCGGGCTGGTACGACCAGCCGCTGCGCGTGGGGGACCGCATCGCGCCGCTCATCGGCGCCGGGCCCGGCCAGGTCGTGGCCGGCAACACCACGTCCATCGCGGTCCACCAGGCCGTCTCGGCGGCCCTGCGGCTGCGCCCGGACCGCCGCGTGATCGTCTCCGACGTCAACAACTTCCCCACCGACCACTACATGATCGAAGGGCTGGCCGGCGGCTACGAGATCCGCGACTTCGCCGAGGGCCGCTTCGACGACGCGGCCGTGGTGCTGCTGTCGGAGGTCGACTACCGCACGGCGGAACGGCACGACGTCGCCGAGGTGACCGCCCGGGTGCAGGCCGCGGGCGCGCTCATGGTGTGGGACGTGTGCCACAGCGTCGGCGCCCTGCGCGTGGACGTCTCGGCCGCCGACTTCGCCGTCGGCTGCACGTACAAGTACCTGAACGGCGGCCCCGGCGCCCCCGCCTTCCTGTACGTGAACCCGCGCCACCATGCGACGGCCGTGAACACGCTGTCCGGATGGCACGGCCACGCCGACCCGTTCGCGTTCGAGAGCGGATACCGCCCGGCCGAGGGCATCAGGCGGTTCGCGATCAGCACGCCGCACGTGCTGTCGTTCGCGGCGCTGGAGGCCGCCCTCGACATCTGGGACCGGGTGCCGCTCGACCAGTTGCGGGCCAAGAGCGTGGCGCTCGGCGAGCTGTTCGTGGAGCTCGTCGGCGACGCGCTGGAGCTCGCCTCGCCCGCCGACCCGGAACGGCGCGGCAGCCACGTCAGCTTCCGCCACCCCGACGGCTACCCGGTCATGCGGGCGCTCATCGACCGGGGCGTGCAGGGCGACTTCCGCGCCCCCGACATCCTGCGCTTCGGCCTCGCGCCGCTCTACACGCGCTACACCGACGTGTACGACGCGGCCACCACGCTGCTGGAGGTGCTGGAGAAGGAGCTCTGGCGCGACGACCGATACGCGCGGCGGCTCGCGGTCACCTGACCAGGTAATATCGGCTTGCCCACAAGGCACTTCACCGATGTTCGCCCGCGTCACCGTGCGGCCTGCGCACGAGCGGGTCGACCGGAGCGCGCCTCCAGCTCCGGGAGACCCCCGCCATGCTGCTGACCTTCGTGGTCACCACGCTTGTCATGATCATGATCCCCGGGCCCGACGCGGCCCTGATCATGCGCAGTTCGCTCGCCCACGGCCGGATGGCCGGGCTGCTCACCATGCTCGGCGGCCTGCTCGGCCTGTCCGTGCACGCCGCCGCCGCCGCGATCGGCCTGTCGGCGCTGCTCGTGGCCTCGCCCACCGCCTTCACCGTGGTGCGCGGGCTGGGCATCTGCTACCTGCTCTGGCTCGGCGTCCACGCGCTGCTGTCGAGCCGCGGCAAGGCCGCCGAGACCGCCGAGTCGGCGCCCGGCGGCTCGCCGCTCGTCCACGTGCGCAGGGGCCTGCTGTCCAACCTGCTCAACCCCAAGGTGCTGCTGCTGTTCGTGACGTGGCTGCCGCAGTTTCTCCCGTCGCACGGCGACACGCTGAGCAGCGCGCTGCTGCTGTCGGGCATCATCGCCGTGCTCTACGCGCTCTGGTTCAGCCTCTACAACCTGATCGTCGACCGGGTCGGCGCGCTGCTGCGCACGCCCCGGGTGCGCGCCCGGGTCGAGCGGGTCACCGGCGTGCTGCTGGTCGGCTTCGCGCTACGGCTGGCCGTCCAGTAGCTTGACCGCCCGCTTGGGGGCGATGGCCCGGTAGCTCTCCTCGACCCAGTCGAGCAGCACCTCGGTCTCCGGCAGCTCGGCCAGGAACGGCACCGTCACCCAGCCGGCCTTGCCGAGCCCGTAGCCGCTCGGCGCCGCCCCCGGCACGGTCAGCGCGTGCCCGTGCGTCTCCGACAGGAGCTTGACGCCGAAGGTCGGGTCCCACTTCTCGGTCTGCTCGTCGATGCCGAGGAACAGGAACACCTTCTTGTTCACCTTGATCACGGTTTCGCCCCACGGATGGTCCTCGTGGGTCTCGGGGAGGCCGAGCGCGAACGCGCGCAGCTCCTCGCGGACGTCGTGCCAGTCGGTCATGTCCGGAACTCCTCAAGCTTGCGGTCGATCGCGGCCCTGATCCGGTCTCGGGCCACCATACGAGGCACCCCCGACATAAGCAGCTCGTCGTAGTCGGTGTCGCGATGACGGATGGACGCGATCACGGCCAGCGTGATCGCGTTCTCGTCCAGGACCTTGGCCGCCGCGGTGCGGCCCACCCGGCCGCTGCCGCGCAGCCCCGCGTGCTCGGCGATCTCCCGCGCCCTGTCCGGCGGGCAGCCGGGGAACAGCCGGGCGATCTCCGCCGCCATCCGCGCCTGGAACTCCACGTCCTGCTCGGCCCGGCGCACCGCGTCACGCTCGCGGCGGCGCAGCCGCACCTCCTCGTCGGCCAGGCAGCGTTCCTCGGCCCGCGCCAGCGCCTCCTCCTCCACCAGCAGCCCGGCCCGCTGGTAGACCTTGCGCCGCCGGTTGTAGCGGACGACCACCGCCGACAGCCGGCTCTCCTGCTTGGCCCGGCGGCTCAGCGCGGCGTCACCCGACGGCAGGAACGTCAGATGATCCAGATCCGCGCACGTCAGGCAGTGCGGCCGGTCGTCCTCCATGATCAGATAAGGCCCGGTGTCGCGGCACGACGCGCACGTCCACGCCTCCAGCGGCGCGACCACCACCAGATCAGGCGCCTTGCTCTGCCGCTCGGTGAGCTGCCGCACCCGCGCCTCGCTCAGGTCCGGCGACAGCCAGTGCACCCGGAACGCCTCCTGCCCGCCCCCGCCCGTGAACCGCAACGGCCGCCGGTCACGGCTGCCCGACACGTACGGCGTCTCCACCGGGCGCAGCCCCCTGGCCCGCGCCCAGTCGCCGAGCAGCGCGGCCGTGGCCACCAGGCGGTCCTCGTCGACGGCGGCCAGCTCCGCCAGCGTGGCCGCCCGGCCCTGCCGCCAGGTGTCGACATGACGCGAATGCAGCCAGCGCAGACCCGTCACCACGTCCAGGAACGTCACGTACTTGTTGCGGGTCAGCGCGAGCTCGGCGGCTTCGGCGACCCTTCGGGCCAGGTTCGGCTTGCTCACGCCCCTTAGTGTGCCGCGCCTTTGTCAGCAGGTGGGCATGCCTTGTGGTGATCCCGGCAAGGAAGCGGGCGGATCTCGCACCGGGAGGAATCGTGCGCCTGCTCTGGCCCGCCGTACTCGTGCTCGCCACCTCCTGTGGCGTCGCCGACAGCGGCACGCTGCCCGTCGTCGCCGGCCCCTTCGGCGCCCCGCCCGACGTCACCATCCCGCCCGGCAAACCCGGACGCACGCCCCGGGTGGTCCTGCTCTCCCACGGCGCCGGACGGCGCACGATGCCCGGGGACGTGGTGCTCGCCGACGTCGAGGTCCGCCGCTGGTCGGGCAACGAGCCGCATCTGAGCACGTACGAGGTCAACCAGCCCGTCACCGTCGTCTTCGACGGGCGCGCGGTGCCCCGCACCTGGCAGGAGGCCCTCATCGGGCGGGCGGCGGGCAGCCGGGTGCTGCTCGTCGGCCCCGCCGTCCAGACGCTCGGCCCCGACATGCGCCTCGACGGCGTCCCGCCCGCCGAAACGCTCGTCGTGGTCTTCGACATCATCGGCGGCTACCCCCCGGACGCCCGCCTGGTGGGCCGGCCGCTGCCCACCGTCCCCGCCGACCTCACGCCGGCGGCCCCGGCCCGCACGCTCATCGGCGGGTCCGGGGCCGAGGTCATGCCCGGGGACAAGATCGTCATCCAGTACGTGGCGGCCTCCTGGCCCACCCGCGAGGTCGTGGACTCCTCCTACAAGCGCGGCGGCCCGAGCGCCTACCGGCTGACCCCCGACACGGTGCCGCCCGGCTGGGTCGACGGCCTGCGCGGCCAGCGGGTCGGCGGCCGGGTCGCCATCGGCTCGCCCACCAGCTCACGGGGCGAGCCGACGCTCTACGTCATCGACATTCTCGACGCGCTCTAGGAGCCGCAGTGCTCGAACGGGCTGTCGTACGTGGACGAGCCCGCCTTGCCGCCCCACCGGACGCACTTGCCCGGCGCGTACGCGTACACCGGACCCGCATAGTAGGAGTAGTTGCCCGAATCGGTCTTCCGGGTGCTGCCCTGCACCTCCAGATACGCGGTGGTAGCCGTGGGCGTGCCCAGCGAGGTGTGCTTCATCGTGACGACGCAGTTGTTGCCGTTGCCGTTGTTGTACAGCAGGTAGACCGTGCCCGACGTGCCCAGCCCGGCCGAGTCGATCACGTCGTAGCCCGATCCGCACGCCTCCTGCGGCGTGTACGGGTTGCTGGAGCCGCCGCAGTTGCGCGAGGTCAGCGTCTGGACCGGGTAGCCGAACGTGACGCCGTTGAAGACCGCCTTGCGGATGTTGTCCGGGTAGCCGGTGCCCTGCCGCACCTCGTAGTGCAGGTGCGGGCTGATGTTGTTGCCCGGCTTGCTGGTGTTGCCGACCGTGCCGATCTTCTGGCCCTGCGAGACCGACTGGCCCGCGCTGACCGACCGCGTGTTGAGGTGCGCGTAGTAGGTGGACCAGCCGCTGCCGTGGTCGATCCTGACCAGGTTGCCGTAGCCGTTCGCCGAGCCCTGGTGCGCCGAGATGCCCACCGTGCCCGCCGCCGCCGCCACCACCGTGTCGCCGAGGTCGGCGCCGGCCGTGCTGCCCCGGTTGAAGTCGATCTCCCACGACTGGTGCGCGCTGCTCGCGCTGGAGTTGCCGTTCCAGGACTGCCCGCAGGGGAACGGCAGCTGGAAGTTGGTGGCCAGAATCCCGACGCTGTCGGACGACGGCTCCGGGTCGAGCGACGGGTCGGCCGAGGCCGTGGACGCCGTTCCGATGCTGAGTAAGAGTGCGACACCCGCGACCATTGCTCCGCTGAACCTCATCGGGTGATCCTTTCCGGGAGGGGCTCTGAACCCAGGGTCGAGATTCACCGCACAAAGAACATCCAGAACCGATACAAAAAGCTGTCAGGCCTCCAAAGAGGAGCTGATGCGGTCATGACGGTCACTTTTCACGTGCTCGGGCCGCTGGAAGTCCGGTCAGCGGGACGCCCCGTCCGGATCTCCGGCAGGAAGCCACGGCTGCTGCTCGCCACCCTGCTGCTCGACGCCGGCCGGGTCGTCGGCGGCGACCAGCTCGCCGAGGTCCTCTGGCCGCAGCGCCCGCCCCGCTCCGCCCAGGCCAACCTGCGCACCTACGTCAGCTCCCTGCGCGCCGACCTGTCCCGCGCCGCCCGCGCCGGCGACGCCCTGCGCGGCGCCGGATCCGGCTACGCCATCGACGTCCCCGTCGGCGCGCTCGACCTGCTCGTCTTCCAGGACCACGTCGAACACGGCCGCTACGCCGACGCCCTCGCCCTCTGGCGCGGCGCCCCCCTCGCCGACCTGCCCGGCAGCCCCCTGTGGGAACGCCGCCTCGACCCCCTCCACGAAGCACGGCTCCGCGCCGCCGAACAACTCATCGCCCAGCGCCTCGACCGGGCCGACCACGCCGGAGCCGTCCGCGAACTGCGCGCCCTCCTCGCCGAGCACCCCTACCGCGAGGACCTGTGGGGCCGCCTCATCCTCGCCCTCCACGCCGGCGGACGCAAAGCCGAGGCGTTACGCGCCTACGCCGGCATCCGCGCCCGCCTCGTCGACGAACTCGGCGTCGAACCCGGCATCGAGCTCCGCCGCGCCTACGAGACCGTCCTCGCCGACGACTCCCTCCCCACCACCCCGCACCAGCTCCCCCCGGACATCCCCGACTTCACCGGCCGCGAGCCCGAACTCGCCGCACTCACCCGCCCGCGCCCCGCCGCCGTCGCCGTGATCACCGGCCCGCCCGGCGCCGGGAAGAGCGCCCTCGCCGTACGCGCCGCGCACCTCCTCCGGCCCCGCTTCCCCCACGGACAGCTCCACCTCGACCTCGGCGGCAGGCACCCCGCCGACCTGCTCGCCGAAGCCCTCCGCGCCCTCGGCGCCGAACGCCCCCCGCCCACCCTCCACGAACGCTCCGCCCTCCTCCGCTCCCTGCTCGCCGAACGCCCCATGCTCGTCCTGCTCGACGACGCCCTCGACGCCGCCCAGGTACGCCCCCTGCTCCCCGGCAACGACAGCGCCGTCATCATCACCAGCAGACGCCGCATCACCGAACTGCCGGGCGCCCGCCACGTCACCCTCGCCGAACTGCCCGAGGACGACGCCCTGCGCCTCCTCGCCCGGATCGCCGGCCCTGACCGGGTCGCCCGCGAACGCGCCGACGCGCTCGCCATCGTCACCGCCTGCGGCCGGCTCCCCCTCGCCCTCCGCAGCGCCGGCGCCCGCCTCGCCGGACGCCCCGGCTGGTCCCTGTCCGTCCTGCGGCAACGCCTCCAGGACGACCGCCTCGGCGAACTCGAAGAAGTACGCGCCCGCCTCGACCGCAGCTACAGCCACCTGCCCGCCGAGGCCGCCCGCACCCTCGCCACCCTCGGTCTGCTCGGCGCCGCGCCCCAGCCCGGCTGGGTCGTCGCCGCCGCCCTCGACCGGCACCGCGCCGACGACGTCACCGACCTGCTCGTGGACGTCAACCTCCTCGAACTCGTCGGCACCGACCCCGTCGGCCAGCCCCGCTACCGCCTGCCCGACCTCATCCGCCAGCACTCCACCTCACGCACCCCCCACCGCGACGGACTCGCCCGCGTCCTCGCCGCCTGGACCGCCACCACCGAACACGCCCGAGCCCGCCTGCCCACCACCGTCTTCGGCCTCACCGCCGCCGACGCCCCCCGCTGGCGGCTCCCCGAACCCCTCCTCGACCGGCTCACCGCCGACCCGCTCTCCTGGTTCGAAGCCGAGCACGACACGCTCGCCGCCGCCGTCACCGTCGCCGCCCGCACCGGCCTCGCCGCCTCCGCCTGGGGCCTGGCCGCCGCCATGGTTCCCTACCTCGACCTGCGCTGCCACCTCGACACCTGGCAGCGCACCCACACCGCCGCCCTGGCCGCCGCCCGCACCGCCGGCGACACGTACGGCGAAGCCGCCATGCTCCGCGGCCTCGCCCAGGTCGCCCTCTACCGCGACCGGTACGAGGAGGCCGCCGACGGCTTCACCCGCTCCCGTCGCCTCTTCCACGACCTCGGCGACCTCCGCGCCGAAGCCACCTCCGTCTGCGGGCTCGGCGCCGTCCACCAGTTCCGCGGCCGCCACGCCCGCTCCCTCGGCCACTTCCGCCGCGCCCTCGCCATGTTCCTCGCCGCCGGCGACCAGCACGGCGAGGCGTTCGCCCGCCAGGCCATCGGCCGCGCCTGCCTGCGCGCCGGCGACCTCGCCCAGGCGTCCGAATCCCTCACCCAGGCCATGCGCCTCGCCCAGGAGCTCGGCGACTCCCACCGCGAAGGCTGCGTCTGCCTCCAGATGGGCCACCTCCACCAGGCCATGTCCTTCCACCGCCACGCCCTGGAGATCTTCGAATCCCTCGGCGACCGGCACTGCGGCGCCTACGCCCTGCAAAGCCTCGCCGGCCTCCAGGTCGCCCGCGGCGACCTCGCCCCCGCCTCCGCCGGCCTCGAACGCTCCCTCCTCGTCTTCCGCGAACTCGGCGACCGCAGCGGCGAAGCCTCCACCACCCAACTGCTCGCCGACCTCCACCTCTCCGCCGGCCGCACCGGCCTCGCCCTCGACTACCAGGCCCACGCCACCGCCCTCCGCCGCACCCTCCCCGCCTAACCCGTACGCCCCACCGCCCAACGCCCCCACCCCCGGCGCGGCCACCCCGCCGACACGGCCACCCCCGCCGAAGTGGCGCACGTTCCCGAAAGGGACCGCCACCCGCCCATGCACACCCTCGGCCCCACCCGGCCCCCACGGGAGCGCGCGACCCAACGGGACACGCCGCCCTTCCACGAGGGCAAGCCGCCGCCCAAGGCACGGCAGCCGCCCTCCCGGGGGTCGTACCGGCCCTCCCGGGGCGTGGCTCCACCATCTCCGCGGGGCATGCGGCCCTTCAGGCAGGGGCCCTTTCGGGGAGGCGGCCCGCCGCCCTTAGGCACGGCACCCGCTTCTCCCGAGGGCGCGCCCGCCCTCGCGGGGGCACCCGCTTCTCCCGGGGGCGCCTGCCCCCTCGGGCGCGGCGCCGCGCCTCCGTGGGTACGGGGCCCCTTTGGGGAGGGGCTTGTCGGCCAGGGGGTCAGAGGGTGTTGAGGGCGCGGGCGAGGATGGTGGCCGTGGAGGCGATGACCTTGTCGTCCACCGGGTCGGCCGGGTCGGTGCGGTTGGTGTAGATGGTCATGATGATCGGCGCGGAAGCCTTGGCGGGCCAGATGACGGCGATGTCGTTGGCGAGCCCGCGGGACCCGTTGGTGCCGGTCTTGTCGCCGATGCGCCACGTCTTGGGCAGGCCGGCGCGGATGCGGGTGTCACCGGTCTGGTTGGCGATCAGCCAGGCGTTGAGCTGGTGCCGGTCCTTGGGGTGTAGGGCGTCGCCGACGGTGAGGGCGCGCAGGTCGCGGGCTGCGGCGGCGGGGGTGGTGGTGTCGCGCTTCTCCTTGGGCGTCCAGTCGTTGAGCGTGGGCTCCGTACGGTCGAGCCGCGAGATGGGGTCCTTGAGCGTGCGCAGGTAGCGGGTGACGGCGGCGGGCCCGCCGATCTCCTTGAGGAGCACGTTGGCGGCGGTGTTGTCGCTGGTGGTGATGGTGGCTTCGCACAGGGCGGCCACGGTCAGGCCGTCCTTGACGTGCTTCTCGGTGACGGGGGAGTGCGTCACGAGGTCGTCGGCGGTCCAGTGGAGGCGCTTGGCGAGCAGCCCGGGCTCGGCGGTGCGCGCCTTGTGGAGGACGGCGCCGCAGAGCAGGGCCTTGAACGTGGACAGCAGCGGGAAGCGTTCGGCCGAGCGGTAGGCGACGGTCCGGCCGGTGGCGGTGTCGACGGCGTACGCGCCGATGCGTCCCTGGAAGGCGGCTTCCAGGGCGCGTAGTTCCTTCTTGGCCGTCGCGCCGGGTGTGAGGTGCACGGCGGCGGCGGTCGCGGGCGCGGCGGTGGCCGGGAGGGTGGCGCCGCCGGCGAGGAGGGAGAGTGCCAGGGCGGCCGATCGCAGGGCCTGCCGGGAACGGAGCATGTCAAGTCCTTCGCGGTTCGCTGTCAGAGGGCAGGAGCAAACCAGACGTGATCAGCTCATGTCTAATAGCGATATCGCGAACGTACGAATATCAGGAAATGTATGTATGCAGGTCAGGAGCCCGGGACGAAGCGGCGGACGAGGCGTCTGAGCCGGGATTCGGGGGCGGGCGCCGGCGGGTGGCGGAGGATGTCGAGCGCCTCGGCCGCTGTGGGGCGCTTGGCCGGGGTGTGGTCGAGCATGCGCCGGACCACGTCGGGCACGTCGGGGCCGTGCGCGTCGGGGCCGGCGGGCAGGTCGCCGGTGAGGAGCTGGTAGGCGATCACGCCGGCGGCGTAGACGTCGGAGGCGGCCGTCATCCGGTCGGGCCGTTCGTGGCATTCGGGCGCGACGTAGTGGGCGTCGAGCACGTTGTGCAGCTCGTGGGCGACGGTGTAGTTGCGCGGCCCCGGCTTGGCGTAGTCGAACCCGGTCAGCACCGCGTGCCCGTCGTCGGTCACCAGCACGCTGGCCGGGGTGAGCGCGCGGTGGATGACACCGTGGGCGTGCGCGTGGGCCAGGCCGCTCAGCATGTCCTGGATCACGGTCAGGCGTACGCCCTGGCCGAGCCGCAGGTGGAGGGCCTGGCCGTGGACGTCGTCGAGCACCAGCACGAACCGGCTCTCGTCGTCGATGGCGAAGAAGTCGCGCGGGCGCACCAGGCTCGGGTGGGGCGGGATGCGGGCCAGCGACTGGTAGGCGTTGGCGATGCGCTGCCGCTCGGCGGCCCGTGACTCCTGGTCGGCCAGCGGGTCGGCCTGGTAGACGCGCAGCAGCACGGTCTCGCTGCCGGGCAGGGTGGCGTTGAAGGCGCGGTATTCGGTGATCCTGGCGTCGCCGCCGAGCTGCTCCTCGACCTCCCAGTTGCCGTAGCGCGGGGGCGCTGTGCTGCGCCGTACGGTCTGGTTGAGCGCGTCGAGGATCGCGGCGAAGTAGGGCTTGGCGTCGGGGCTGCACCCGCGCCTGACCCGGGAGACGTCGCTCAGCGTGGCGATGAGCCGGGGCAGGTCGGTGACGTTGACGGCGTCGCGCCCGGCGGGGTCGACGAGCTGGGCGTCGGGCGAGGTGAGCACCACGAGGCTGTCGACGTAGACGCGTTCGAGCTGTGTGGCTCTGGAGACGAGCAGTCCCTTGAGCGCCTTGGCGGTGCCGCGCAGCTTGGCCACCGGCGAGCCGAACGCCTCCCGCCGCGGCGGGAACCACCGCGAACCCGACACCTCGATGCGGCCGCGGGTGCCTTTGACGTCGACGACGACGAGCGAGTGGCCGGTGAGCACGAGGAGGTCGACCTCGAAGACGTCGTCTCCGCGCGGAACCTCGACGTTGTGCAGCAGCAGCCAGTCGGCCGGCGCGTGATCCCGGAGGTAGGTGATCACCCGCCGCTCGGCGTCGTTGACCGGAGGTCCTCCGCCGACGATCTCTGCCATGCGCCTATCCTCGCACGGGTTGGAGTTGACAGCATGTTGTCGTTATGACAGTATGTTGTCATGACGACGAAGACAAAGCCCGTGCATGTAGCCGTTTACGACACTCTGGCCGACTGGGAGACCGGGCACGCCACCGCCCACCTGCGCAGTGGCCGCTTCCACCGGGAGCCCGGCAGTTATGAGATCGTCACGGTCGGGCTCACCGGCGAGCCCGTGACCACCTCCGGCGGCATGCGGATCGTTCCCGACCTGACGCTCGACGCGCTCACGCCGCAGGACAGCAGCCTGCTCATCCTGCCCGGCGCCGACCTGTGGGACGCCGGCGACGACCTCGCCCCCTACGCCCGCAAGGCACGCGCGTTCCTCGACGCCGGGGTGCCCGTCGCCGCCATCTGCGGCGCCGTCGCCGGGATCGCCCGCGAAGGGCTGCTCGACGACCGCGACCACACGAGCGCCGTGGTGCAGTACCTGGAGGCCCAGCAGGGGTACGGGGGCGCCAAGCGCTACCAGGACCGCGACGCGGTGCTCGACGGCGACCTGATCACCGCCGGGCCCACCGAGCCCGTCGCCTTCGCCCGCGAGATCTTCCGCCGGCTCGACGTCTACACGCCCGAGGTGCTCGACGCCTGGTACCGGCTCTTCGCCAAGAGCGACGCGTCGGCGTACGAGGTGCTGATGGCGGCATGAGCGAAACGGGCGAGCTGCTGTCGGGCAGCGCGTTGACGGTCTTCCGGCTCAACGGTCAGTTCCTCGACGTCGCCGAGAAGCTGGCCAGGCCCGCCGGACTCACCGCCGCCTGGTGGCAGGTGCTGGGCGCCATCCTGCACGAGCCGCTGCCGGTCTCGGGGGTGGCCAGGGTGATGGGCATGAGCCGCCAGGGCGTCCAGCGGATCGCCGACCTGTTGGTGGAGAAGGGGCTGGCCGAATACCTGCCCAACCCGGCGCACCGGCGGGCCAAGCTGCTCAATCCCACCCCGGAGGGGCGGGCCGCCATCGCCCGTATCGATCCCGCCCACCAGGAGCTCGCCGACCGGCTGGTGGCCGAGCTGGGGCTGCCCGCCGCCCGCGACACCCTCGCCGCCCTCCGCCGCCTCTCCGAAGCCCTCGACCGCCTCTCCGACTGACCCCCTTGGACGGCTCCCTGGCGGGCTCCCGGGCGGGGTCTCGGGCGGGGCTTCCCGGGCGGCTCCCCGGCGGTTCCCGGGCGGCACCCAGGCGGTTTCCGGGCGGCTCCGGGGCGGCTCCCGGGCGGCTTCGGGGCGGGGTCCCGGGCGGGGCTTCCCGGGCGGCTCCCGGGCGGCTCCCGCGCGGCCCGCCGGGGGTGTGGGCCGCTCCCCACCCGCACCCCGGCTTCTGGGCTGAGCGGCGAGTGCCGCAAAGGGAGGGCACGTGGTGGGTGCCGCCCAGGGCAGGGCGTCGGGTGGGGGTGCCGCGCAGGGGAGGGCGGGTGGCAAGGGTCAGCGGGCGGTGGCGAGGACGAGGCCGGAGGCGTGGTCGAGTTCGACCGCCACGAGCCGTTCGTGGGCGAGCAGGGCGTCGCGGACGGCACGCTGCTTGCGGATGAGGTCGTCGTCCCAGCCGGGGGCCGGCGCGAGGTCGTCGACGAGGAGGATGCCGCGCGGGCGCAGGGCGGCGATGGTGCGGTCGAGGCCGACGTGCTTGCCGCCCGTGGCGTCGGCGAAGATCAGGTCGAAGGCGCCGAGCCGGTCGAGCAGGTCCAGGGCGTCGCCCGTACGGAGGTCGACGAAGGAGGGCCAGCCGTCGCGGGCGGCGAGTGCGGCGCGGCCGGGGTCGCGTTCGACGCTCGTGACCGTGACGTCGGTGCGCGGCAGGAGGCCGCTGACGAGCCAGGCGAGCCCGACGCCGGCGCCGGTGCCGAGCTCCAGGACGCGCCCGCCTTCGGGGACGGCGGCGGCGAGCGCGGCGAGGAGGCGGCCGACGCCCGGATCGCACGAGTAGGCGAACGACGCCTCTTCGGCCCGGGCCACGGCCGCCGTGACCAGATCGGTTCCCATGGTCCTGTCCTACCTCGCGGGGCGCAGCCGTGGCATCCGGGTTCGCGGCTTGAAGACGGACAGGCCGGTCGCCAGCATCAGCATCGCGAGCTGGCAGCCGAGCGCGGCCACCTGGGCCCACTGCCGTGAGGAGGCCACCTGGGCGGCGCCTTCGGTGGCGGCGGCCATGCCCTCGGGGTCGAACAGGAACATCCCCGCGCAGATCGTGGCGAGCAGCAGCGCCAGCTTGGCCGCGACCCAGACGTGGCGCAGCACCCCCCAGTGGCTCGTCAGCCCGAGCAGGACGCCGGTGACGAGCGACAGCATGCTGAGCGGTATTCCGCCCGCGAAAACGAGCGCGGGCATCAACCGGTAGGCGGCGTGCGCCAAAGCGAGGTCATTCGTGAGTGTCGCCGCAGTATTGAGCACCACGAGTCCCCATACCTCGCCCAGCAGCGCGACCGAGGCGACGATGTGGATGACCAGCAGTGACTTGCGGGTACGCGGTCGTATCGCAGTCATCTTTACCTCCGGTTCCCGAACGAACTCCTGGCCATCGTGACCCGCGTCCCGGGCGGTGCGCGTCGGACCAGAGGCGGCACCGCCGCTACACCTCACGGCGTATTGCGGGCGCGCGCGATTCCCAAGCGGCGGGTGATCGTCGGTTTCCCGCCGGTGCGCGAACGGCTACGTCATCACCGGGTGAGGCCAAAAGAAATGCCGTTTCGATTGCGCGGATCGGCCGTGGCATTTGTGTTCGACGGCGGTGTCGATCGCCAAGAAACCGAGGCCGCCCCTTGACCTCGGTCTGAGAAGATCCGGTTGCGGTTCCGGCGCGCTGCCGCAATTGTTATCCGCGGCACCTCACAGCCCTGCAGAAACGACTAAGGCGCTGAAATTCTCAGGCGCCGATCAATGGAGGAACGAAACATGATCCGTCGCATTCTTGCCGGTGCAGCCATCGTGGGCGCCGCGCTGGGCTTCTGTGCCGGCGCCGCTTCGGCCGACGTCGGCCCGAGCGCGAGCAACACGGGCCAGAGCATCATCGGCCAGTTCAGCGTCATCGACGACGTCACCGCGCTGAACAACGTCCTGAACGACTCGGTCAAGTACATCGACCTGGGCACCGTCGGTCACCTGCAGGACGTCGAGCTGAACCTGCTGGCCAACGTCGAGGACTAGGAGCGACGGGAAATCGGCGCTCGACCTGAAAAGCTCGCCGGCAGAAGCCGGTGAACCGTCACCCCGCCCGGGTCCCGGTTGAAACGCCGGGACGTTTCCCGGAAGGGCGGCCGTGGATACTCGAGGCCACGGCAGCCCGGTGCGCACCGACGGGCCGGGTGGCGGGCGGCCCGGAGGGCCTGCTCCATCGAGCAGGCCGTCCGGGGCCGCGCGTCAGAGGCCGGCGTCCGCCGCTCTTTCCTCGGTCGGCCGGACGGCTCCCATGAACGTCGGCCGGTCCAGCGGGTCGAGCCGGACGAACGCGCCGGTATAGGGGGCGTGGACCATACGCTCGCGATCGACGGCCAGGCCGACGTGCTCGGGGCCGGGGCGCCGCGGATCGTTGTCGTAAAAGACGAGGTCCCCGGGCCGCACCTGTTCCTTGGGCACGCGGGCACCTGATCGCCACTGCTCCTTCGTGGTGCGGCCGATCAGTTCCCCGGCCGAGGCCCACGCGTACTGCGTGAGGCCGGAGCAGTCGAATCCTTTGGTCTTCGCACCCTTTCCGATGCCGAATCCGGGGCCGTCCACCCCGCCGCCGCCCCATGAGTACGGGACGCCGATCATCTCGATCGCGGCCCGCACCGCGATGGCGCCCGCGGCGGCCCGGTCCACGTGAAAGGTTTCGGAATAACGCGGCCCGCATTCAGGGCCGCAGTCGCGAGCCACTGCCGGCGCGCAATCCAGCGTGCCGGTGAACACACACGCCAGGGCCATCACGATAAATGTGCGTCTTGCCTCCATGGTCAATCCACCGCTTCTGCGACTCGTTTCACCGGCTCTCGATGCCGGCGCTGCTGTCCCAGAGCTTTCCTCTCGACCGATGGGGACAAAACACCCTTTTGGGGAGGCGAGAGGCGCATATGGCCATAACGTGAAAGAAAATCCGTCAAAGCCACCAGACGAATCCTGATAAATCCGGACATATGGTGGCGCGATGCCCACGACGATTCTCGTGAATCGGTTTTGACCTAGGTTTAGGCGCCTCGCCTTGCCCGTCGAAGCCGCGATACGCGATCGTTGTCCGAGGCATCTCGAAAGCACAGCGAACACAATCGCGATGACGCGCTTTCCGCGCCGATTCCTACGAAGGAGTTCTACAAATGATGCGTCGCATTCTCGCCGGTGCCGCCATCTGCGGTCTCGCGCTCGGCTTCTCCGCGGGCGTGGCCTCGGCCGACGTCGGCCCGAACGTCAGCAACACCGGCCAGCAGATCCTCAGCCAGTTCTCCATCATCGACGACGTGGCGCTGGCCAACGACGTCCTCAACGACTCGGTCAAGTACATCGACGTGCTGACCTTCCTGCACCTGCAGGACGTCGAGGGCAACGTCCTGAGCAACGTCGAGGACTGATCCCGCGGCGCCGGTGGCGCGCACGGCCCGGCCGGCCCGCACCTCCCCGGACGCGGGGAGCCCCGGAGCCGCCGGGCCGTGGCACCAGCGTGTGACAGGCGTACGGGCAATCTGATCGGCCCCGGCACCACCAGTGCCGGGGCTTTCGCATGCCCGGCCCCGATCAGCGGCCTGATGGGGGTGAAACGCTCATCGGACCATTCCTTCTATAAAAGTGCTGTAAACGGTCATTTTTCTCGCGAACATTACAAAGAGAAACATAGTTCGTGTAACCTGGTTCTCGGTTGCCGCTGCTGCGGTGACCGACCCCCGGACTCGGAGCGATGGGGGGTGTGCACAGATGGAGCGACTGCTCTACCAGGACCAGCAGCTACGGATCGTCGTGCTGGCCGCGCCGCCGGACCCCGCCGTGAGCCTCTGCGGCGAGGTCGACATCACCAACAGCCCCGCGCTCGCCCGCGCGCTGGCCCTGTGGCGTGACGGCTGCCCGCATCTGACCGTCGACACCGCCGCCCTCACGTTCGTCGACCTGTCGGGCATCCGGGTGCTGGCCCTGCCCGCGCTGCCCCCGGCCGAGCGGTGGATCCGCCTGCGCAACGTCACGCCGTGCCAGCGCCGCATGCTTGAGCTGATGGGCTGGTTCGACGGATCCCACCCGGTGGCCGTGCCCTGAAGACCACCCGAAGGACCGGCTAGAGGATCAGCGCGGCCGACGTGCCGATCCCTGTGGGCCCGGCCAGCTTGGGCCGAGGCGGCCGGTGGTGACGGCGCAGCGACTCCTCGTCGTAACGGCGGCAGTCGCGGTGCCACACGTAGATGCCCGACATCCAGTTCTCCAGCTCGGTGACGTACTCGGCGACCGCCTTGCGGCCGTCGTCGCCCAGCCCGAGATCGTCGAACACGACCGGCAGCTCGTGCGCGGCCACGTGCTGGAACTGCCGCATCCGCGACTCCAGCAGGTCGACCACGATGCGCAGCGCCGTGTCGCGGTCGCAGCCGAAGAAGCACTGCGTGACCAGCACCCCGTTGTGCAGCTCGCCCTCGTACTCGATCTCCTTCTGGTACGAGTAGACGTCGTTGAGCAGGGTCGCGTAGTCCTGGGCCGAGTTCTCCAGCGAGCGCATCGGCCCGCTGTCGTAGACCTCCTGCGGGATCCGGTCGGCCCGGGCCAGTCGGCACAGGGCCATCGTCAGGTCCGAGCCGAAGGTGAGCCGCCGCATCTCCACGTAGTCGACGGGGTCGGGCACCCGGTTCTCGGCCTGGTTGGCCAGCTCCCACAGCCAGCTCGACGCCATCTTCTCGATGGCCGCCCGGAACGTACGCCGCGCGCCCTGGCTCATCGGCCCGGCCGAGCGCGCCCACAGGTCGGCCAGCGACAGCTCCAGCGGGCTGACGGGCGCCGGGTAGGTGACGCCGTCGAGCGGCATGAACAGCGACAGCCGCTCCACGGTGGCCCGCGCGGCGGCCAGGCTGCGCCCGTGGCCGAACACGACGGGGAAGTAGTCGTCGCCGTAGGTCCCCCACGCCAGCCACGCCGAGGACAGGTCGAGCTCCTCGGGCGTCGCGTCGGGGTCCAGCCCGGCGGCGCAGAGCGGCAGGTCGTAGTCGATCAGCTTGTCCTCGTCCCACACGGCCGAGCCGGTGATGCCGGGCTGCGCCTCCAGCAGCCCCATCCGGTGCGCCCACGTGACCACGTTGCGCCGGGCGGCCTCCAGGTGCGGTGACAGCTCCGGCGTGAACGGCTGGTAGAGGTCCGGCACCGGCAGCGGCCCGACCTTCTCGTACGGCACGTGCGCGTAGGACCTGACGCGCTTGAGCCCCAGCAGGTCGACGACCGACTTCATGCCGAGCGCCGGGGCGGAGGCGTTCTGGTTCATGTAGCGGCTGGAGCGCAGGTGCCAGGCGTGACCGCCGGACTGCCAGTCCTGCAGCCCCTTGACGTAGGCGAGCACGCCGGCGCAGCTCAGCGGGTCGAGCCCGTGCTCGACGAACAGCGGCCCCAGCTCGACGGCGACGGTGTGCTCGAACTGCTGCAGCCGCGAGGTGAGCAGGTCGTTGACCGCGTCGGCGGCCTCCTGCGTCGAGCAGCCGAGGAACGTCTCCAGCACCAGGATGCCGTTGCTCAGCTCGCCCTCCTCCTGCGTCTCGCGCTGGTAGGAGAAGATGTCGTTGCGCAGGTGGACGGCGTCGGAGAAGGCGTCGCGCAGCACCCGCATCGGCCGCGAGGCGGAGATCACGGCGGGCACCTCGGCGCCCGCCGCGTGTTCGATCAGCCCCGCCGACCAGGGCGCCCCGCCGACCTTGCGGCGCATCTCGATGTACTCCACCGGGTTGGGCACCCGGCCCGCGTTGATGTTGGACAGCTCCCACAGCGACTCGTTCAGCAGGTTGAGGGTGCTCTCCGTGAAACGCGACTGCCAGTCGGCCGACGTGCCGGGCACCGTGCGCGCCCACAGGTCGGCCAGCCCCGCCTCGACCGGGTTGACCGGCTCGGGGCTCGCGGTGCTCATGAAGGCGGGCAGCCGGTCCAGGTACGCCTTGCCGCCCTCGCGGTCGCCCGTCCGCTTGAACACGTCGAGAAAGTGGTCGTCGAAGAAGAAGACCCACACGTACCAGTCGGTGATCAGGCTGAGCTCGGTGGCGTCGCAGTCAGGATGGGTGTACGCGCACAGCAGCGCGTAGTCGTGCGCGTCGAGGTCGGCCTCCTCCCAGATGCCCGAGCCTTCCAGCATGCCCATCTTCCTGGCCCACTGTTTGGAGTGGGTCCTGGCCTCCTCAAGGTGGGGGTTGAGCCGGGCCGGATACGGGACGTAGAAGTCCGGCAGGTCAAAGGGTTGCGCCATCGTGGCTCCGTTCGGCTGTGAAGATCAGGTGAAGGTCAGCTGTGTACCTCGACGTCCCCGAGCACGCCCAGCGCGTCGGGCACGAGCACCGCGGCCGAGTAATAGGCGCTGACCAGGTAGGTGGTGATCCCCCGCTTGTCGATGCCCATCACCTTCACGCTGAGGCCGGGCCGGTGCTCGTCGGGGACGCCGGTCTGGTGCAGGCCGACGACCCCCTGCTCGTCCTCGCCCGTGCGGATGGCCAGGATCGAGCTGGTGCCGGCCCGGCTGACCGGGATCTTGTCGCAGGGCAGGATCGGCACCCCGCGCCAGGCGGCCAGCGTGCTGCCGTCGAGCACGACGCTGTCCATGTAGACGCCGGCGGCGCTGCACTGCCGGCCGAACGCGGCGATGGCCAGCGGGTTGGCCAGGAAGTAGCGGGTCTTGCGCCTGCGGCAGAGCAGGTCGTCGAGGTCGGCGGGGGTGGGCGGCCCGGTGCGGGTGGTCAGCCGCTGGCCCGGGGCGACGTTGTGGAGCAGCCCGAAGTCCGGGTTGTTGACCAGCTCGCGCTCCTGCGCCTCGCGCACCGCCTCGATCGTGAGCCTGAGCTGCTCCTCGGTCTGGTCCATCGGGCTGCTGAACAGGTCGGCGACCCTGGTGTGCATCCTGAGCACCGCCTGGGAGACGCTCAGCTCGTACTCGCGGGGGCCCGGGTCGTAGTCGACGAACGTGCCCGGCAGCACGACCTCGCCGCGGTGCCCGGACAGCAGGTCGATCGCCGCCTCGCCGTACTTGTTGGCCGGGCCGGCCGGTCGCCGCGCGAGGTGCTCGCCCAGCGACGGCCGGCGCGCGGCCAGGTCGTCCAGCGCCTGCCAGGGCAGGGCCAGCACGACGCAGGCGGTGCGTGCCGCCAGCGTGACCTCCCACGGCGTCGATCGGCTGTCCGCACGGCTGCCGGCGTGGTCGCCGGTCGACAGCATGCCCCGCGCGACGCTGTTGCCGTACGTGCTCGTGCACAGCTTGGCGATCTTGCCGTGGGCGAGCAGGATCAGCTCGTTCTGCGGCGATCCCTCCCTGGCGATCACCTCGCCGCGCACGTACTCGCGCTGCTCGAACATCCCGGCCAGGGACTCCAGCACGGCCCGGTCCTCGTACCCGTGCAGGAAGGGCAGCTCGGTGAGGCTCGGCGGCACCACCCGCAGCCGCGTCCCCGTATGGGAGAAGGCCACCCGGCCGCCGCCCGTCTCGTAGGTGAGGCGGCGGTTCACCCGGTAGGTGCCGGCCGCGAGCTCCACCCAGGGGAGCGCGCGCAGCAGCCAGCGCGGGGAGATCTCCCGCATGTGCGGAGCCGTCTTGGACGTCGTGGCGAGCTTGCGCGCCGCCGCCGTGTCCAGGCTCAGCCGTGCCTCCAACTCCGACAACCGAAACACCACCAATCCCTGGCCGGAAATGCTCTGTTAGTCCTCGCGCCCGATCTCGACGTCCTCCAGCACGGCCAGCGCGTCGGGCACCAGGACGGCGACCGAGTAGTAGGCGCTGACCAGGTAGGACACGACGGCCTTCTCGTTGATGTTCATGAACCTGACCGACAGGCTCGGCTGGTACTCGTCGGGGATGCCGGTCTGGTGCAGGCCGACCACGCCCTGGTTCTCCTGGCCGGTGCGCATGAGCAGCACCGAGCTGGTGCGCCGGCCGGAGACCGGGATCTTGTTGCACGGGAAGATCGGCACGCCCCGCCAGGCGGGCACCCGGTGGCCGTTGACCTCGCTCGACTGCGGGTAGAGGCCGCGCTTGCTGCACTCCCGGCCGAAGGCGGCGATGGTCTGCGGGTGGGCCAGGAAGAACGCCGGCTCCTTCCACACCTTCGCCAGCAGGTCGTCCATGTCGTCGGGGGTGGGCGAACCGGTGCGGGTGCGCACCCGCTGGCTGAAGTCGGCGTTGTGCAGCAGGCCGAACTCGCGGTTGTTGATCAGCTCGTCCTCCTGGCGCTCGCGCAGCGCCTCGACGGTCAGCCTGAGCTGCTGGTCGAGCTGGTTCATCGGCTGGTTGTAGAGGTCGGAGACCCGGCTGTGCACGCGCAGGACGGTCTGGGCGACGCTCAGCTCGTATTCACGCGGGCTCAGCTCGTAGTCGACGAACGTGCCGGGCAGCACGGGCTCGCCGCTGTGCCCGGACGACATGTCGATCGCGGCCTCGCCGTAGTCGTTGCTGGCCCGATCGCTGGCCGCCTGCCACGCCTCCAGGTGCTCGCGCAGGCTTGGCGAGCGGTCCAGCAGTTGCTGGAAGTCCTCCCGCGACAGCGTCAGCACGGTGGTGGCGGTCTTCGCCTTGGCGGAGAACTCCCATTGGCCGCCGCCGGACAGCAACTGCTCGCCGAGGTAGTCGCCGTCGGCGAGCACGCCCAGGTTCTGCGTGTCGCCGTAGGCGCCCTGGGCCTCCTTGCCGACACGGCCGTGCGCGATGAGCACGAGCTGGTCGACCGGCTCGTCCTCGCGCACGATCTCCTCGCCGGGCTCGACCTCCCGCTGGGCGAAGCGGTAGGCGAGCGCTTCGAGGACCTCGATGTCGTCGTAGCCGCGCAGCATGGGCAGTTCGGACAGTTCGGCGGGGACGACCCGGACCTCGGAGCCGGTGGTGCTGAAGGTGATGCGGCCGTCGCCCAGCGTGTAGGTCAGGCGGCGGTTGACCCGGTAGACGCCACCGGAGGTCTGCACCCAGGGCAGCAGCTTGAGCAGCCACCGGGAGGTGATCTCCTGCATCTGGGGCGCGGTCTTGGTGGTCGTCGCCAGGTTGCGCGCGGCGTCGGTGCTCAGGCTGAGCTGGTGCCCGTTGCCGTTGCCGTTGACCGGTGCGGTCGATTCTGTCGTTTCTGTCACGTGCTCCACCAATCAGGAGAAGGTTGGACGTTACTGAGAGGAAAGTTCAGTTACGGTCGGTGACCGTCGGCGGGCAGCACGAAGCGCCCGCCGTGCCCGGGGCCGGTCTAGCTGTCGCGGTGCGCCAGCTCGGCTGCCAGGACGGTGAGCGCGACGCGGGCCTCGGCCTCGATGGCCGTGGCGTCGAGGACGCGGACCGCGGTGCGGACCCGATCGTCGATCATCGACTCGACCTCGGCGAGCGCGCCGGTGTCGGTCATGATCTGGCACACCTCGGCGGCGTGCTCCTCGGTCAGGTCGGGGTTGCCGTGCCAGGCGCGCAGGTAGGCGAGCTGGGCGGGCGTGGCCCGCTGGACGGCGTGCGCGTAGAGGACGGTCTGCTTGCCCTCGCGCAGGTCGTCGAGCGCCGACTTGCCGGTCTCGCCCGACGAGCCGAACATGCCGAGCACGTCGTCACGCAGCTGGAACGCCTCGCCCAGCGGCACCCCGAACTCCGAGTAGGCGCGCAGCAGGCCGGCCTCGGCCCCGGCGAGCGCGCCGCCGATCTGCAGCGGCCGCTCCACGGTGTACTTGGCCGTCTTGTAGCGGATCGTGGTCAGCGCCTGCTCGACGCTGACGCCGGCCCGGAGCTGGGCGAGGATGTCCAGATACTGGCCGCTGATGACCTCGGTGCGCATCGTGTCGAACAGGTGGTGGGCCGCCCGCAGCCGGACGGGCTCCACCCCGCACGACGACAGCAGCGTGTCGGACCAGGCGAGGCTGAGCGTGCCGAGCAGGATGCCGCCCGCCCGCCCGAACGCCTCGGCGCCGGGCCCGGAGTGCAGCCGGGCCAGGCTGCGGTGGACCGTGGCCTGGCCGCGGCGCAGATCGCTGCCGTCCATGATGTCGTCGTGGATGAGCAGGCCCGCGTGGCACAGCTCAAGGGCGGCCGCCGCGCTGATGATCTCGTCGCAGTCGACGCCGCCGGCTCCCCGCCACCCCCAGTAGCACAGCTGCGGGCGGATGCGCTTGCCGCCGCCCAGGATGAACTCGACGAGCAACCGGTAGGCCGCCACCACGTCCGGGTCCGAGACCGGCGCCTGCCACTCGTCGAGAAAGCCGATCAGGCGGTCGTCGATCCGCGGCCCCAGCAAGTTGGGGGTGAAGCTCACCGTCATGGTGCCGGGCTCCTTCTGTCTACCGTTCGCTACCAGTAGTTACTCACCGAATACGGAGGGTGTAAAGCGTGTTTACCGGATGGAGTTTTTCCGGACTGAAGAACGCCTGGTCCAAGGGTTTGTCATGACACATGGAGGCGATTCGCGCCCCCCGGCCTAGGGGTGCTTTGTGGGGGTATGCGGCTCGTGAAGCCGATCCTGAGGAGTTGCCATGAAGGCCGTCACCTGGCACGGCAAGCGCGACGTCCGGGTCGAGGACGTCCCCGACCCGCAGATCAAGGAACCGAACGACGCCGTCATCAAGGTCACCACGACCGGCCTGTGCGGCTCCGACCTGCACCTGTACGAGGTGCTCGGGCCGTTCTTGACCCAGGGCGACATCCTCGGCCACGAGCCGATGGGCATCGTCGAGGAGGTCGGCTCGCAGGTCACCACGCTGAGGCCGGGCGACCGGGTGGTGGTCCCGTTCAACATCTCCTGCGGCCACTGCCACATGTGCGGCATGGAGCTGTACGCCCAGTGCGAGACCACCCAGGTCCGCGAGCACGGCATGGGCGCCGCGCTGTTCGGCTACACCAAGCTGTACGGCCAGGTGCCGGGCGGCCAGGCCGAGTACCTGCGGGTGCCGCAGGCCCAGTTCGGCCCGATCAAGGTGCCGAACGGGCCGCCGGACGAGCGGTTCGTCTACCTGTCGGACGTGCTGCCCACCGCCTGGCAGGCCGTCCAGTACGCACATCTGCCCGACGGGGGCAGCCTCACGGTCTTCGGGCTCGGCCCCATCGGCCAGATGTGCGCCCGCATCGCCCGCCACCTCGGCCACCGGGTCATCGGCGTCGACGGCGTGCCCGAGCGGCTGGAGATGGCCCGCCGCCACGGGGTCGAGGTCGTCGACGCGAGCGAGACCACCGACGTGCCGGAGGCGGTCAGGCAGCTCACCTCGGGACGCGGCACCGACTCGGTGATCGACGCCGTCGGCATGGAGGCGCACGGCTCGCCCGCCGCCAAGCTGGCCCAGACGATGACGGGCGCGCTGCCCGACGCGCTGGCCGCCCAGCTCATGAGCCACGCGGGCGTGGACCGCCTCGCCGCACTCAACCAGGCCATCGACACCGTACGGCGCGGCGGCGTGATCTCCGTCATCGGCGTCTACGGCGGCATGACCGACCCGATGCCGATGCTGCGCATGTTCGACAAGGGCATCTCGCTGCGGATGGGCCAGGCGCACGTCAGGCGGTGGGTCGGCGCGCTGATGCCGCTGGTCACCGACGACGCCGATCCGCTCGGCGTGATGGACCTGGCCACGCACCGGGTCCCGTTGCAGCGGGCGCCGGAGGCGTACGAGATGTTCCAGAAGAAGCGGGACGGCGCGATCAAGGTGCTGATCGAACCCTGACCAGCCCGTTTCGTCCCCTTCTGACGGGGCAGGCGGTGCGCCATGAGAGTCGTGGTGGTGGGTGCGACGGGCAATGTCGGCACGAGCGTGATCCGGGCCCTGGAAGCCGACGAGAGCGTGACGTCCATCGTCGGCGTCGCCCGCAGGCTGCCCGGCTGGCGTCCCGGCCGCACCGAATGGGTCAAGGCGGACGTCGTCACCAGCGATCTCGCGCAGATCTTCGACGGCGCCGCCGCGGTCGTGCACCTGGCCTGGCTGTTCCAGCCGACCCGTGACGCCACCGCGACCTGGCGGGCCAACGTGCTCGGCAGCATGCGGGTCTTCCAGGCCGTCGCCCAGGCGGGCGTGCCCGCGCTGGTCCACGCCTCCTCCGTCGGCGCGTACTCGCCCGGCCCGAAGGAGGTGCGGGTCGACGAGACCTGGCCCACCCACGGCTACCCGGGAGCCGCGTACGGGCGCGAGAAGGCGTACGTGGAGCGGGTGCTGGACGTGTTCGAGCACGACAACCCGGGCGTCCGGGTGGTGCGGATGCGGCCGGGCTTCATCTTCCAGCGGCAGGCGGCGACCGAGCAGCGCAGGCTGTTCGCCGGGCCGCTGCTGCCGCGCAGGCTGGTCAGGGCGGGCCGGATCCCGTTCGTGCCCGACATCCCCGGGCTCAAGATGCAGATCCTGCACGCCGACGACGCCGCCGAGGCCTACCGCCTGGCCGTCACCAAGCCCGTCACCGGCGCCTTCAACCTGGCCGCCGAGCCGGTGCTCGGCCCGGCCGAGCTCGCCGAGCTGCTCGGCGCCAGGACCGTGCCGGTCCCGGCCGGGGTCGCGCGGGCCGCCGTCGCCGCCGGCTGGCACCTGCGGCTCATCCCCGCCGCGCCCGGCCTGCTGGAGCTGGCGCTGCGCATCCCGCTGATGAACGTGGACCGCGCCCGCCACGTGCTCGGCTGGACGCCCAGGCACTCGGCGCCCGACGCGATCAAGGCGCTGCTGGAAGGACTGCACGACGGCGCCGGCATGGACACCGCGCCGCTCGCCCCCGACAGCGCGCCGAGGCGGCTGCGCGAGTTCGCCACCGGGATCGGCGGCCGGTCGAAGGTGTGAAGCCCGGCTGTCAGGGCAGTGGGGAAGCCCTGTGAGGTCCAGCAGCGCGGCCCGCCGACGACGAGGAACAGCGCGAGGAAAGCTGCCATGCGCACGCTCATGACCCAGCCCTTCACCCGCCGGGAGGTCACCCGGATCCGTCAGGCCGTCGCCCGGCACGCGTCCGGGGCCGGACTGGCCGGCCCGAGGCTCGAGGACTTCGTCCTCGCCGTGCACGAGAGCGTCATCAACGTCGTGACGCACGCCGGCGGGCACGGCACGCTCAAGCTGTGGACGGCCGACGGCGTCCTGCGCGCCGAGACCGCCGACCGGGGCTCCGGCATCCCCCACCACTACGTCGAGAGCCGTCAGCGCCCGCCCGACACCTCGGGCAGCGGCCGGGGCATCTTCCTGATCAAGCGGCTGTGCGACGACGCCGACTTCCACACCGGCCCCGACGGGACCGTCGTGGAGCTCGCCATGCGCCTGCCCCGGCGCCCGTGCGCGTCCCGCCCCCGGATGAGGCGCATCCGCGTCGCCACCGAACGCCCCCACCGCATGCGCTTCACCGCCTGACCCTTCACCGGCTGACGCAGCAGGGCCCCCGGGCTCCCCGGAAGGTAGGCTGCCAAGCAGGTGGCCCGAGCTCGTAAGGGGATGGTGTCGTGACCGGTGGAGTGAGCACTGCCCCGTCCGAGATGTCCCACCCCGTGCGGCGGATCGGGCGGCGCGAGTTCGACTTCCGGCGACAGGTGGCGATCATGGCGATCGTCAACCGCACCCCCAACTCCTTCCACGACCAGGGCCGGACCTTCGCCCTGGAGCGGGCCGTCGAGGCGGCGTCGCGAGCGGTCGAGCAGGGCGCCGACTGGGTCGACATCGGCGGGTTCGCCTTCAGCGCCGCCCAGGCGGAGATCGGCGTAGAGGAGGAGATCGACCGCGTCGTGCCGGTGATCTCCGAGGTGCGGCGCGTCACCGACGCGGTGATCAGCGTCGACACCCACCGCGCGGCCGTCGCCGAGGCCGCGATCGCCGCGGGCGCCGACGTGCTCAACGACACCAACGGGCTGCGCGAGCCCGGCATCGCCGAGGTCGCCGCCCGCACCGGCGTCACCGTGGTCGTCACCCACAGCCTGGGCGGGCCGGGGCGCCGGGTGTTCAGGCCCGACTACGCCGACATCGTCGCCGACGTCACCGCCTACCTGCGCGAGCGGGTGGAGGCCGCGCTGGCGGCGGGGATCGCCCCCGACCGCGTCGTCATCGACCCGGGCCACGACCTCAACAAGAACACCTACCACTCGCTGGAGCTGATGCGCCGGCTGGACGAGGTCGCCGCCGTCGGCTACCCGCTGCTGGTGGCGCTGTCCAACAAGGACTTCATCGGGGAGAGCATCGGCCGCCCGCAGGGGGAGCGGACCGAGGGCACGATCGCCGCGAACGTGATGGCGATCCTGCGCGGGGCGCGGATCGTCCGGGTGCACGACGTGCCCGCCACCGTGGCGTCCGTGCGGATGACGGAGGCGATGCTGGGCTGGCGGCCGCCCGCCGCCCCGCGCCACAACCTCGCGTAGGGAGAGGGGATCGCGTGTGACCGAGCGCAAGCCGGGCGGGATGCAGTTCGAGAGCTGGGTGGACCGGCAGATCAGGGAAGCCCAGGAACGCGGCGAGTTCGACGACCTGCCGGGCGCGGGCAAGCCGCTTCCCGGGGCCGACAAGCCGTACGACGAGCACTGGTGGATCAAGCAGAAGCTGGAGAGCGAGGGGCTGTCGATGCCGCTCCCGCCGAGCCTGCAACTGCGCAAGGACGCCGAGCAGGCGCTCGCGGCCGCCGCGAAGGCCAGGTCCGAGGGGGAGGTCCGGCTGATCGTCAACGAGATCAACGACCGGATCCGCGAGGCCATCAGGACCGGGCTGTCCGGCCCGCCGCACAACCTCGTCCCGTACGACGTCGAGCGGATCGTGTCGGAGTGGCGCAGCAGGGGCTGACACATGGTTACAGGGCCCAGGCCGGGGGCTGATCCGGCGGCCTGGGCCCTGTGATCAGGGGTTAGGACAGCGGCGGGTAGGCGTTCTGCACGAGCTGGCGGAACTGGGCCGAGAACCACTGGCCGGAGATCGGCGCGTCAGCGAGCGCGCCGGACATGTTGTGACCGTTGAGGTCGTTGCCGGTGTAGGTCGGGTCGCACATCCGGTCGAACCTCTTGCCCTCGGTGTTCGGGATCTCCTTGCTGGAGCCGTCCGACTCGCCCGGAGGCTTGATCCACACGTAGGCGTCGAAGCCCGGCTCGGGGTTGGCCGTCGGCCGCATCCCGATGCCCGCGCCGCTCTGGTTGCACCAGTTGCCGGCGTGCAGGCGGCGGTCGACGCGCGACTCGTTGACGAAGGTGTCCACATTGGTCGCGGTGCTCGGGCCGGACGGGCGGGCGCTGCCGCCCCAGCCGTTGCGCGAGGTGTCGACGAGCATGCCGAGCCCGGAGCGGAAGCCCTTGGCGATCAGGGCGTTGCGCAGGGCGGTGGCGAAGGTGTGCTCGTCGACGTAGTAGTTCCAGTCGACCCACTTGGACTGGCGGACCGTGGTGCCGTTCACCGTCGTGTTGATGGTGAAGTGCGGCTCCTTGAGCGCGGAGTAGTTGGCGGTGTTGACGATGAAGCCGTCCACGCTGTCCACGCCCGCCGCGGTGCCGGCGACGGTGCGGTGGAACAGGTCGACCGACGGCTGGAAGTTCGAGTCCCAGCCGAGCCAGGCGTGGTGGGCGGCGTCGACGTAGGTGTAGACGTTGGTGATCGCGTGCAGCTTGTCGAGCGCGTAGCGGACGCCGTCGACGTAGCCGCCGGGGCCGTTGGCCTCGCGGCAGTCGGCGAAGGTGTTGATGTTGGTCACCAGGTTGGGCAGCGAGTCGGGCTCGATGATCGTGACGATGCGCAGGTTGGCGTACTGCGGGTCGTCGAGGATGTCGGCGATCGGGTCGATGTACTCGGCCTTGTAGCGGTTGAAGCCGTTCTCGGAGATGCGCAGCTCGCCGTTGGAGGCCAGGGCGGAGCAGTCGCGGTTGGGCAGGTTGTAGACGACGACCTGGATGGTCAGCGGCGTGGCGCCGTTGGCGGCGTCCTGCCGCACGGCCTCGTCCATGTGCTCACGCAGGCCCAGGGCGTCGCCGGGGCCCTCGATGGCGGCGATGCGGTCCATCCACACGGCGGTCGAGGTGTTGGCGATGGCGGCGCCGCCCGGCTCGGCGGCGGCCTTCGTCGACCAGCTCGGGTTGATGTAGCCGGTGGCTCCGGCGTACGGGTTCTCGACGTGGACGGGGGTGGTGTCGCCGTCGTCGTCGGCCTCGGTGGCGGTGACCGTGCGGGAGGTCAGGCCGGTGGAGGCGACGGTGAACGTCCGGGTGCCGTTGACCTCGTCGGAGTCCTGGGCGGCGGCCAGGGTCACGGTCTGCGGCGTGTTCCAGTTGGCCGTGGTGAACGACAGGGAGGCGCCGGAGCTCACGGTGAGGTCGGCGTCGCCGCTGCCGGCCGTCGTGGTGACGGTGACGCCGGAGGACGGCTGGGTGGCCAGGCGGACGGTGTAGGCGCCGGTGGCGCCCTCGGGGACGGTCACGGACGTCGGGGTGACGATGAGCGACTGCTCCTGGGTGCTGTCGTCGTCGACCTCGGTGGCGTTGACCGTGGTCGAGGTGACGCCGGTGCCGCCGACGGTGAAGACCGCGGTGCCCGCCGTCGTGTCGGCGTCCTGCGCGGCGGCCAGGGTGACCGTCTGCGCGGTGTTCCAGTTCGACGGGGTGAAGGTGAGCGAGGCGCCGGAGGTGACGCTCAGGTCGGCGTCGCCGCTGGTCCGCGAGGTGCTGACGGTCACGTTCGAGGAGGGGGCGGCCGACAGCCTGGCGGTGAAGGTGGCGGTGCCGCCCTCGTTGACGGCGACGGAGCTGGCGGAGGTGACGACCGCGGGGGTCTCACCGCCGGGGCCGCCGCAGGTGGTGCCGTTCACGGTGAACGTGGTCGGGTTGGGGTTGGTGCCGGACCAGGTGCCGTTGAAGCCGATGGTGGTGCTGGCCCCGGTGGCGAGGGCGCCGTTCCACGGCATGTTCTTGGCGGTGACCCGGGTGCCCGACTGGCTGATCTCCGCGCCCCACCCGCTGGGGGTGTACTTCTGGGTGGTGGTGGGGAAGTCGAAGGCCAGCGTCCAGCCGTTGAGGGGGTCGCCCAGGTTCTTCAGCGTGAGGTTCGCGGTGAAACCTCCCTGACCAGGGCTGGATGTCCACGAGTTGGGGGTGTACACGACGTCGCAGGAGACCGCGGCGTGGGCGGCGGTCGTCTGCCCGGCGACGAGACCGGCGGCCGCGACACAGGTGGCTGTCGCGGTGACGGCCCATCTCCGAAGGCCGCGTAGGAGTTTCACGGATCATCATCTCCTGTGGTGAGTGGGAGCGCTCCCATAGTGGGCGGCCATTCACAAATGTGTACAGCGACCGGTGGCCCGCCGAGGCCCCGGCGGGCCACACGCTCGCGCGATGCCGGGCAAGCACCGTGAAACTTTCATGCCACGCAGGCAGGTGAGAGGAAATCCGGCCGTCACCCGGACGCCATTTCGTTGACATCTCCTCCTCGCCGAAGCGCACAATGCGGCATGGGAGCGCTCCCACCCCCCTACTCCCATGGAGAAACCGTGAGTCACAGACCCCGCCCCTTCCTCACGCGCCTGGCCAGGCGGTTATCCGCGGCCGCGGCGCTGGTCCTGGTGGCGAGCACCACCACGGTGCTCGCCCAGACCCCCGCCAGCGCGGCCGTCGCCTGCGAGGTGACCTACACCGCCAACCAGTGGAACAGCGGCTCGAACCAGGGCGGCTTCACTGCCAGCGTGGCCATCAAGAACCTCGGCGACCCGCTCACGAACTGGACGCTGACCTTCGACTTCCCGACCACCGGACAGAAGTACGACCAGGGCTGGAGCGCCACCTGGAGCCAGTCGGGCACCCGGGTGACCGCCAAGAACATGCCGTGGAACGGCGCCCTCGCCACCGGGGCCAGTACCTCCATCGGCTTCAACGGCTCCTGGACCGGCAGCAACCCGGCCCCCACCTCGTTCGCGATCAACGGCACCACCTGCGGCGGCGAGGACGACAACGAGGCGCCCACGGTCTCCCTGACCTCGCCCACGGCCGGCCAGACGTTCACCGCCCCGGCCACCGTGCCGATCGCGGCGACCGCCGCCGACTCCGACGGCACGGTCTCCAAGGTCGACTTCTACCAGGGCTCCACCCTGCTGGGCACCGACACCAGCGCGCCCTACACCTACAACTGGCAGAACGTGGCCGCCGGCAGCTATTCGATCACCGCCAGGGCCACCGACAACGACGGCGCCACCACGAACTCCGCGCCCGTCGGCATCACCGTCGGCTCCGACAGCACGCCGGCGCTCGTCGTGAGCCCGCAGTCCGTGGCCGTCCCGGAGACCGGCACCGCCACGTTCTCCGTCAAGCTCTCGCGCCAGCCGGCCGCGAGCGTGACCGTGAACACCGCGCGGGCCAGCGGTGACGCCGACCTGACCGTCAGCGCCGGCGCCAGCCGCACCTTCACCACGGCCAACTGGAACACCGCCCAGACCGTCACGCTGTCGGCCGCCGACGACGCCGACACCTCCGCCGGCACCGCGGTGTTCAGGGTGAGCGCCACCGGCTACGACCCGGTCGACGTCACCGCCACCGAGGCGGACGACGACCTGCCCGGCGGCGACAACGAGTACATCCAGCGCTTCACCGAGATGTACAACGACCTGCACGACCCCGCCAACGGCTACTTCTCGCCCGAGGGCGTGCCGTACCACTCGGTGGAGACGTTCATGGTCGAGGCGCCCGACCACGGGCACGAGACCACCTCCGAGGCCTACAGCTACTACCTGTGGCTGGAGGCGGTCTACGGCCAGGTGACCGGCGACTGGACGAAGTTCAACGACGCCTGGGAGTCGATGGAGACGTACATCATCCCGGCGACCAGGGACCAGCCGACGAACTCCTTCTACAACCCGGCCAAGCCGGCCACGTACGCGGCCGAGCACCTGGAGATCAGCAACTACCCGTCGCAGATCGACCAGGGCGTCAGCGTGGGCTCCGACCCGATCGCCAACGAGCTGCAGACCGCGTACGGCACCCGGGACGTCTACGGCATGCACTGGCTGCTCGACGTGGACAACACCTACGGCTTCGGCCGCTGCGGCGACGGCACCACCAAGCCCGCCTACATCAACACCTACCAGCGCGGCCCGGAGGAGTCGGTCTTCGAGACGATCCCGCAGCCGTCCTGCGACACGTTCGCGCACGGCGGCACCAACGGCTACCTGGACCTGTTCATCAAGGACTCCTCCTACGCCAAGCAGTGGAAGTACACCAACGCCCCGGACGCCGACGCGCGCGCCGTGCAGGTGGCGTACTGGGCGCTGACCTGGGCCAAGGCGCAGGGCAAGGCGGACCAGATCTCCGCGACCGTGGAGAAGGCCGCCAAGATGGGCGACTACCTGCGTTACGCCATGTACGACAAGTACTTCAAGCAGCCGGGCTGCACCAGCCCGTCGTGCCCGGCCGGCACCGGCAAGAACTCCGCCAGCTACCTGCTGTCCTGGTACTACGCCTGGGGCGGCGCGACCGACTCCAGCGCCGGCTGGGCCTGGCGGATCGGCTCCAGCCACAACCACTCCGGCTATCAGAACCCGTTCGCGGCCTGGGCGCTGTCGAACGTGGCCGAGCTGCGGCCGGAGAGCGCGACCGGCGCCACCGACTGGAGCACCAGCCTCACCCGGCAGCTCCAGTTCTACACCTGGCTGCAGTCGGCCGAGGGCGCCATCGCCGGCGGCGCGACCAACAGCTGGAACGGACACTACGCCACGCCTCCGGCGAACCTGCCCAAGTTCCACGGCATGGCCTACGACTGGCAGCCGGTCTACCATGACCCGCCGTCGAACCAGTGGTTCGGCTTCCAGGCGTGGACCATGGAGCGGGTGGCCGAGCTGTACAACGTCACCGGCAACGCCGACGCCAAGGCCCTGCTCGACAAGTGGGTGGCCTGGGCGCTCGACAACACCACGGTCGGCGCCGGCGGCGACTACCAGATCCCGTCCACGCTGCGCTGGACCGGCCAGCCGGCGGGCAACTTCAACGCCACGTCCGGCATGCCGCCGGCCAACCCCGACCTGCACGTCGAGGTCGTCAACCACACCCAGGACGTCGGCGTGGCCGGCTCCTACGCCAAGGTGCTGATGTACTACGCGGCCCGGGCGAACCACGCCGAGGCCCGTGACACGGCCAAGGCGCTGCTCGACGCCGTGTGGGAGAACCGCGACGACAAGGGCGTCTCGGTCGAGGAGACCAAGACCGACTACCAGCGCATCGACGACCCGGTCCACGTGCCCGCGGGCTGGACCGGCACGATGCCGAACGGCGACCCGATCAACTCGGACTCGACGTTCCTGTCGATCAGGTCCTTCTACGAGAACGACCCCGACTGGCCCGAGGTCAAGGCCTACCTGGACGGCACCGGGCCGGCTCCCACGTTCAACTACCACCGCTTCTGGGCGCAGGTCGACGTGGCCGTCGCCCTGGCGGAGTTCGGACGGCTCTTCCCGTGAACAACCCGCTCGTGAAGAGGGTCGCCGCCGTCGCGGCGGCGGCCCTCGCCGTGCCCCTGATCGTCGCCGCGCCGCCCGCCTCCGCCGCCCCGGCGTTCGCGTACGGCGAGGCGCTGCAGAAGTCGCTCTGGTTCTACGAGGCCCAGCAGTCGGGCGAGCTGCCCGACTGGAACCGCGTCAACTGGCGCGGCGACTCGGGCCTCGACGACGGCGCGGACGTCGGCCTGGACCTCACCGGTGGCTGGTACGACGCCGGCGACCACGTGAAGTTCGGCTTCCCGATGGCGTTCTCCGCCACCATGCTGGCCTGGGGCGCGGTCGAGTACCGCGACGCCTACGCCGCCTCCGGCCAGCTCACCCATCTGCTCAACAACCTCAGGTACGTCAACGACTACTTCGTCAAGGCGCACCCGTCGCCCAACACGCTCTACGGCCAGGTCGGCCACGGCGGCAGGGACCACGCCTGGTGGGGCCCGGCCGAGGCCATGGCGATGGACCGGCCGGCGTACAAGATCGACGCGTCGTGCGGCGGGTCGGACCTGGCGGGCGAGACGGCGGCGGCGATGGCCGCCTCCTCGATCGTCTTCCGGCCGACCGACCCCGCTTACGCGGACAAGCTGGTGACGCATGCCAAGCAGCTGTACTCCTTCGCCGACACGGTCAGGAAGAAGTACAGCGAGTGCATCACCGACGCCCAGGGTTACTACAACTCCTGGAGCGGGTTCACCGATGAGCTGGTCTGGGGCGCGATCTGGCTGTACAGGGCCACCGACGACCCGGCTTTCCTGACCAAGGCCGAGTCGACCTACGACAGCCTCGGCACCGAGCCCCAGACCTCCATCAAGTCGTACAAGTGGACCATCGCCTGGGACGACAAGTCCTACGGCGCCTACGTGCTGCTGCACAAGCTGACCGGCAAGCAGAAGTACCTCGACGACGCCAACCGCTGGCTCGACTGGTGGACGGTCGGCGTGAACGGCTCGAAGGTGCGCTACTCGCCGGGCGGCCAGGCGGTGCTGGACCGGTGGGGGTCGCTGCGGTACGCGGCCAACACGGCGTTCGCGGCGCTGGTGCACAGCGACTCGATCAGCGACGCCACGCGCAAGGCCCGTTACCACGACTTCGCGGTGCGGCAGATCAACTACGCGCTCGGCGACAACCCACGCAACTCCTCGTACGTGGTCGGTTTCGGCACCAACCCGCCGAAGGCGCCGCACCACCGGACCGCGCACGGCTCGTGGACGGACCAGATATCCACACCTGTGGAAAGCCGTCACACGCTGTACGGTGCGCTCGTCGGCGGGCCGCCCGACCCGGACGACGCCTACACCGACAAGCGGGACGACTACGTGATGAACGAGGTCGCCACCGACTACAACGCGGGCTTCACCAGCGCGCTCGCCCGGCTCTACAAGGAGTACGGCGGCGCGCCGGCGGCGGGCTTCCCGGTCGCCGAGACGCCCGACGGGCCGGAGATCTTCGTGGAGGCCGGGGTCAACGCCTCCGGCACGAACTTCACCGAGATCAAGGCCATCGTGCGCAACCAGTCGGGCTGGCCCGCCCGGGTGCTGTCCGACGGGTCGTTCCGCTACTACTTCACGCTCGACGGGTCGACCACCGCGTCGCAGATCACGGTGTCGTCGGCGTACACCCAGTGCGCGGCGCCGACCCTGCACGCGGCGGGCGGCAGCACCTACTACGTGGCCATCGACTGCTCCGGGCAGGACATCGCGCCCGCCGGGCAGTCGCAGCACCGCCGTGAGGTGCAGTTCCGCATCGCCAGCGCGGGCACCTGGGACCCGGCCAACGACTGGTCGTACCGGGGCATCCCGACCACGCCGGGCACGACGCCGGCCCGTACCTCCAACATCACGCTCTACAGCGGCGCCACCAAGATCTGGGGCAACCCGCCGGGGCCCGAGGAGGAGGACGACACCCCGCCCGGCACCCCGGGCAAGCCGGCGGTCTCCGCGATCACCGGCTCCACGGCCAGGCTGTCGTGGACCGCGGCCACCGACAACGTCGGCGTCAGCGGCTACGACGTCTACCTGGACGGCGAGAAGGCGGGCACCGCGCCGGGCACGACCTTCGAGCTGACCGGGCTCGACGCCGACACCGAGTACACGGTCCACGTGGTGGCCAGGGACGCCGCAGGCAACAGCTCCGAGCCGTCGGCGAGCACCTCCTTCGCGACCACCGACACGCCGCCGCCCACCGGCGGTTGCACGGCGACGTACAAGCTGGTCAACTCCTGGAGCGGCGGCTATCAGGCCGAGGTGACGGTGAAGAACGCCGGCACGTCGGCGATCGGCGGCTGGAGGGTCTCCTGGGCGCAGTCCGGCACCGTCAGCCAGCTCTGGGGCGGCAAGCACAGCCAGTCCGGCGGCACGCTCACCGTCGGCAACGAGGCCTGGAACGGCGCGCTCGCTCCCGGCGGGACCGCCTCCTTCGGCTTCATCGCGTCGGGCAGCGGGGCGACCCCTGACCCGATCACCTGCACCACCGCCTGAGAACACGGGTCCCGCCCTCCCCGGTGGGGGGCGGGACCTCCCAGCGAAAGGCACCACATGAGATCCCGGCTCGCCGCGCTGGCGGCACTTCTGCTCCTCCCCGTCGTCCTGATCGCCTCTCCCGCCCACGCCGCGACCGGCCTGCACGTCAGCGGCACGAAGATCGTCGAGAAGGGCGGCCAGGAGTTCGTCATCCGTGGCACCAGCCACGCCCACACCTGGTACACCTCGCAGACCCGGGCGTTCGCCGACATCAAGTCGCTCGGCGCCAACGCCGTCCGCGTGGTGCTCAGCGGCGGGCGCTGGACCGCCAACGGCGTCGCCGATGTGGCCAACGTCGTGTCCCTGTGCAAGCAGAACAAGCTCATCTGCATCCTGGAAAATCACGACACGACGGGCTACGGCGAGCAGAGCGGCGCCGTCACCCTCGACGCCGCCGCCGACTACTGGATCAGCGTCAAGAGCGCCCTGGTCGGCCAGGAAGACCACGTCATCGTCAACATCGGCAACGAGCCCGTCGGCAACAACGCCGTCACCCCCGGCTGGGCCGCCGCCACCACGGCCGCCATCCAGAAGCTGCGCGCCAACGGCTTCGACCACGCGCTCATGGTGGACGCCCCCAACTGGGGACAGGACTGGCAGTTCACCATGCGCGACAACGCCCGGGCCGTCTTCGACAGCGACCCGGACAAGAACACGATCTTCTCCGTCCACATGTACGGCGTCTTCGACACGGCAGCGGAGATCACCTCCTACATGGACGCCTTCCGCACCGCCGGGCTGCCGCTGGTCGTCGGCGAGTTCGGGCACAACCACTCCGACGGCAACCCCGACGAGGACACGATCATGGCCCAGGCCGTCAGCCGCGGCCTCGGCTACCTCGGCTGGTCGTGGAGCGGCAACGGCGGCGGCGTCGAGTACCTCGACCAGGTGACGAACTTCGACGTCGACCAGCTCACCCCGTGGGGCGAGCGGCTGTTCAACGGCGCCGACGGCATCGCCGCCACCGCCCGCGAGGCCGCGATCTACGGCGGCGGCGGCCCGGACGACACCACCCCGCCCACCGCCCCGGGCGCCCCGGCGGCCTCCGGCATCACCACCACCGGCGCCACGCTGACCTGGACCGCCTCCACCGACAACGTGGGCGTCACCCGCTACGACGTCCACGACAGCGGCGGCGCCCTGCTCGGCAGCTCGGCCACCCCGTCGATCAGCCTGACCGGGCTCACCCCCGGCACCGGTTACACGGTGTACGTGCGGGCCAGGGACGCGGCGGGCAACCAGTCGGCGCCCTCACCCACCACCGCGTTCAGCACGCTCCCCAGCGGCGGCGAGGGCGACTGCGAGGTCACCGCGACCGTCGGCAGCCAGTGGGGCAACGGGTACGTGGTCTCGCCCGTGTCGGTGACCGGCACCGGCTCCGGCTGGACCGTCACGTTCACCCTGCCCGCCGGGCACACGATCGTCGGCTCCTGGAACGCCGCCGTCACGGTCGACGGGCAGAAGGTGACGGCCAGGAACCTCGGCTACAACGCCTCGCTGCCGGCCTCGTTCGGCTTCCAGGCCAGCCGGCCCAGCGGCTCGACCAGCGTGGCCTCCGGCTACGCCTGCGCCGGCTGAACCCCCGCACCACGCCCCCTGAGGAGGTGAGGCCCGTCCCCCTGCTGTGAACCGCCCCTACGACACCATCCCGCCCGGATGGCGTGAACGCGGCCGGCCCGGAGAGTCCTCCCCCTCTCGCCGGCCGCGTTCGACCTGCCCGCTAACGCGCCTCGGTGAACCGCCGGCGTGCCGCCTCGATCACCTCGTCATCGGCGAACTCGGCGAACGCCTCCTCGTGCAGGCGCGGCGGGATGACCAGCCTGACCCGCTCCGGATAGCCGGCGCCGGGCTCCGGCACCCGTACCTCGACCGGGTCGTGCAGGCGCACGGCCAGCGGGCCCGACACGCGCACCGACATCGCCCACTCGGCGCCCGCGCCGGTGATCGCGCACATGTGGCGGGCGTAGACCCACCGCACCTCGGACACGGTGGCGGCGTTCTCCGGCGCGACGCCGAACGGCTCGACGGCGCACACGACCCTCCCCGCGTCCTCACCGAACTCGTGGCCGTGCTCGTGGTGCTCGGCCGGGGACGACTTCTCCAGGATCTCCGTCACCCGGGCGGCGAGCGGCTCCCTGAGCTGCGACGGCAGTCCGGGCCGCCACAGGTTCGCCGCCAGCGCCGCCCCGGCGACGGAGGCCACGACCACGGCGGTGACGGCGATGACCCGTCCCCGCCGCGCCCGCGGCCTCCGCACGTCTTCCAGCATCCCGATGACCTACGCGGGCGTGCAGGTCAGCGCGGGCACGGGACTCGGCACGCTGCCCGTGCCGTTGAAGCCGAACGTGGTGGAGCCGTTCGGCGCGATCTGCCCGTTGTAGGAGGCGTTCTTCACCTCGACCGACGGCGGCTGGCCGCTCAGCACGCCGTTCCAGGGCGAGCCTTCGAAGCCCTGGCCGCCGCTGAAGGTCCAGTTGACCTTCCAGCCGTTGATCGCGGTCGTGCCGGTGTTGCGGACGGTCACCTCACCCTGGAAGTGGCCGGCCCAGCCGGTGTCGGTGGCGCGCAGCGTGGCCGTGCAGCCCCCGGGAGGCGGCGGGTCGGTCGGGGTGATGGTCGGGTCGGGGCTGGGGCTGGACGTGCTGCCGCCGGGGCCGACCCCGGTGACCTCGCCGTTGCCGCCGTCGAAGGTGACGTCGGAGCAGCTGTAGAAGTTCTCGTTGCTGTCCGACCTGATCCAGTGGACGAAGATCATGTGCCGGCCGCTCTTGCCGGAGGGCAGCTGCACGTTCCAGTAGTAGTAGCTGAGCCCGCCGGGCCCGCCCGACTGCGGCGGGTTGCTGACGCTGCCGAACTGCTCCAGGTCGGACCACTTCAGCGGGGCGTTCGGGTTCCAGCCGTTCTTGGTGACGTAGTAGACGAACGAGCCCGGGTGCGCGGCCCAGTTGCTGTGCCGCATGGTGATGCTGGCGCCCGACGTCAGGTGCGTCAGCGGCCAGTCGTTGCGCACGGCATTGTAGGCGGTGAAGTCGTACGGGCCGCCGGTGCCGGCGCTGCAGATCTGGCCGTCGGGGATGAAGCCGGTGGTCCGGCCTCCGGCGTCGGAGCGCAGCACCGCGAACCAGTTGTAGAGCGGCGTGGTGCCGCTCTGCGCGACGGCTGCCGCGCAGGCCGGGTTGTAGGGCTGGATGGCGCCGTTCTCGCGCAGGCCGTCCTGCCAGCACAGGAACGTGCGACTGCCGGGGAACATGGTGACGCCGTGCGCCTGGGCCGGGACGACCAAGGCAGCGGTGATCAAGGCCAGGGCCGCGGCGACCGCCACGGCCGCCGAACGGAAGACTCTCATGGGTGATTCCTTTGCTCGCATGACGAAGGAACCCGCCACGACCCGCCCGCCCGGCAGCACTCGCGTGGCCGCATTACAACACGTCTTCACTTCGTTCGACAACGTGGCGTGAAACTTTCAGCCGATCACCGTGCAGGTTTCCCCTGGTGCGCGCTGTGACGGCCCGGCCCGCCGCCCCCGGCCGGTTGCCGGGCGTCCGGACGCTGGCGAATCCTGCGTGCCATGAGGCGCTTATACCTGTTCGTCGGCTTCCTGCTCGCCACCTTCATCGTCGCCGCCCCGGCCGAGGCCGCGCCGGTGATCTGCGAGAAGTACGGCTCCACGAGCGTCCAGAGCGGGCGCTACATCGTCCAGAACAACGTCTGGGGCGCCGACACGGCCCAGTGCATCGACGTGGACCAGAGCGGCGGCTTCACCGTCACCCAGTCCGCGCACAACAACTCCACCAGCGGGGCCCCGGCCGGCTACCCGTCGATCTACGCGGGGTGCCACTACGCCAACTGCACCACCGGCAGCGGCCTGCCGATGCAGGCGAGCGCGAGCGGCTTCGGCAACCTGCGCTCCAGCGTGCGCATGACCTATCCGGGCAGCGGCACGTACAACGCCTCCTACGACCTGTGGTTCGACCCGACGCCGCGCACCGACGGGCAGAACACCGGCGCCGAGCTGATGATCTGGCTCAACCGGCAGGGCTCCATCCAGCCGATCGGCAACCGCGTCGGCACCGTGAACCTGGCCGGGTCCTCCTGGGAGGTCTGGTTCGGCAACATCGGCTGGAACGTCATCTCCTACGTCCGCACCTCCCCGGCGACCTCGATCGACTTCGCGATCGACACGTTCTACGCGGACGTGGTCAGCCGAGGCTACGGGCAGCGCTCCTGGTATCTGACGAGCGTCCAGGCGGGCTTCGAGCCGTGGATCGGCGGCGCGGGCCTGGCCGTGGACGACTTCTCGTTCACCACCACGGGCGGCGGCACCGACACCACCCCGCCGACCACCCCGTCGGGCCTGCGGACCGCGAACACCACCGCCACGGCCACCACCCTGTCGTGGAACGCCGCCACCGACTCGGGCGGCAGCGGCCTGGCCGGCTACGACATCCTGCGCTCGACCGGCGGCGGCGCCTACACCCAGGTCGGCACCACCGCCTCCACGTCGTTCACGAACACCGGCCTGACCCCGGCCACGACCTACAGCTACCGCGTCCGCGCCAGGGACGGCGCCGGCAACACCTCGCCGGAGTCGGCGGCGGTCACGGCCACCACCCTGCCGGGCAGCGGCGGCGGCGACTGCGAGGTCACCCCCACCACCCAGACGAGCTGGTCGACCGGCTACGTCATCCAGCCGGTGACCGTCACCAACGGCAGCTCGTCCGGCGCGAGCCGCTGGTCGGTCACGTTCACGCTGCCCGCGGGCCACGCGATCGCGGGCTCCTGGGGCGCGACGCTCACCACGAGCGGCCAGACGGTGACGGCCACCAGCCTGCCCTACAACGGCACGCTGGCGCCCGGCGCCAGCACCACGTTCGGCTTCCAGGCCACCCGCCCGGCGTCGAGCACCCAGCTCCCCTCCGGCTACACCTGCGCCTTCTAGGGCGCCCGCCGGGCGGCGGTGATCTCGTTGAGCGACACCTCCAGCGCCGACCGGCACCCCGGGGTCAGCCTCCCTTCGCGCTCGCGGTCGGTGAGCTTGCGGCGCAGGGAGGCCAGCCCGGTCTCCTCCTGGCCCGGCGTCACCAGCACGCCGCGCAGCACCTGCTTCAGGTCGAGCGCCACGTCACCGTCGGTGGCCCCGCACACGGCGGTCTCCAGCGCGCTGTGGAACCCGTCGACCGCCTGCCGCATGGTCCGCGCCTCGACCGGCGGGCTCTCGGACCCGGGGAACGGCTCGGCCTGCGGGATCGGCTCGGACCGCGTGAACAGCTCGGACTCCGGGAACGACGCCGCGGCCGTGGGCGAGGGGCCCGCCTCCGGCCCGGCCCGCTCGGCGGGGGGCTGGAACCACACGAGCACCGACATGGCCAGCGACGCGGCGACCGACATGACCGCCGCCGCGCCCACGACCGCCAGGCCCTTGCGCAGCCGCCTGGGCAGCGTGAGCGCGGCGGCCAGCGCCGTGGCCACCTCGTCGGCCGTGGGCCTGCGGGCCGGGTCCGGGTCCAGGCAGCGCTGGCAGAGCGTGGCGACCGCGTGCGGCGCCCCCGCCGGGCGCGGAGCCGGCGAGGTGCGGCGCGCCGCCTCGATCTCCTCCCACGTGGTCTCCGGGTACGGGGTCCGCCCGGTGATCATGGTGAAGAGCAGCACGCCGAGCGCGTACACATCCACGGCCGGATGCGTGGGGGCGCCGTCGAGCCGCTCCGGGGCGACGTACGGCGGGGTGCCGCGGTCGTCGTCGGGGTCGCCGGCCCAGGCCGCGATGCCGAAGTCGAGCAGCTTCGGCCCGTCGGCGGTGAGCAGCACGTTCTCGCCGGTGACGTCGCGGTGCACGAGCCCGCGCGCGTGCCCGGCGGCCAGCACGCGGGCCAGCCGCACGCCGATGGCCGCCGCGCGCGGCCACGGCAGCGGCCCGTTCGCCACCCGCTCGGCCAGCGGCGTGCCGTCGAGCAGCGGCATCACGACGTAGGCCGCGACCTCCCCGTTGGCGGTCACGGCCTCCCCGTAGTCGTAGATCTCGATGGCGTCCGGATGGATGAACCGGGCGGCGGCCCTGGCCTCGCTCCGCGCGCGCATCCGGTCGACGAGACCGGTCTGCAGGGACGAGGTCAGCACCTTGACGGCGACGACCCGCTGCAGCGACTGGTCGAAGGCCCGCCAGATGACGGACATGCCGCCGGTGGCCAGCGGGTCCAGCAGCAGGTACCTGCGGGCGAGGATGTCCCCGGGCTCATGCCGAGTCACGGATGACCAGTTCCGTGGGGAGGATCGGGTCGATGCCCGTCGTTCCTGACAGCAGGAGCCGGGTGGCGATGGTGGCGACCTCCTCAACGGGCTGGCGGACCGTGGTCAGCGTCGGATTGGTGTGCCTGGCGACGGGCGCGTCGTCGAACCCGATCACCGCGACGTCGGCGGGCACCCGGCGGCCGGCCCGCCGCAGCGCCTGGATCGCGCCGGCGGCCATCAGGTCGGAGGCGGCGAACACCGCGTCCAGGCCGGGGGCGTGGCGCAGCAGCCACTGCATGGCGTGGGTGCCGGAGGCCGCGGTGAAGTCGCCGTAGGCGACGGGCACCTCGGCCATGCCGGCCTCGCGCAGGGTGCGGACGAGCCCGTCGAGCCGGTCGCGGGCGGCGGGCAGCGACGGCGGGCCGCCGATGGCCGCCACGGCGCGGCGGCCGGTGAGCAGCAGGTGCTCGGCCGCCTGCCGGCCGCCGTCCTGGTTGTCGACGTCGGCGAACGGGAGCTTGAGATCGTGGGGCGGGCGGCCGATGTTGCGCACCGCGATGCCGGAGGTGCACAGCTTGATGGCCAGGGGATGGCGCTCACGGGCGCCGATGAGCAGCACCGCGCCGGACAGCGTGGGCAGCGTGGACGAGGCGGGGTTGACGGTCGTCACCATCAGATGGGTGCCGTGCTCGGCGACGACGGCGCCGGTGGCCGACAGGAGCCGCGCGTAGTACGGTTCGGAGAATAATCGCGGCAGATGATCGCAGACGACCGCGGTCACGCCTGTCGCGGCGGCTCTCGACACCGATCCCCTGGGGGCTCGTTGGCGCACGTAACCCATCCGGGACACCGCTTCGTAGACCTGCCTGCGGGTCGACGTGCTGACCCGGACGGAGCCGGTGAGAACTCGGGAGGCGGTTGCCGGGGAAACCCCAGCGGCCGCCGCGACCTGTGCCAAAGTGGGCTGCTCGGACATTCTCAGCACCTCGCGCCGAAGATCCCTGGGAGCGCTCCCACGTTATCAATGTTTCGCCGCCGTTAACAGGCCCTCTGTACTGGGCCATTGGCAGCGAGTAAGGAGGACGGTGAGCTCAGCGGCCGATCCCGTCGTCGAAGCGCACGGTGCCGTCACCCAGCTCGAGGTCCTCCCGCTGGCCGGCCTCGTCCCGGTCCCGCTGCACCGGCGCGCAGCTGGAGCCGCAGCCGCCGAAGCGCGCGGTGTTGATCGGGTGGAACGGCGTCGCCTTGGTGCCCTTGAGCGCAGCCATCATGGTGTCCTTGAAGATCGGCCCCGGCACGCTCGCGCCGAACACGGAGCCGTAGTACTTGCCGCCGATGGTGACGCCGTTCAGCTTGTACTTCTGCGCCCCGCGCGGGTCGCCGATGCTCACCGCGCCCGCCAGGTCCGGCGTGAACCCGGCGAACCAGGCCGTCGCCTGCGCGTCGGAGGTGCCGGTCTTGCCCGCCACCGGACGGCCGATCCCGCCCACGCCCCGCATCGTGCCGTGGGTGAACACGCCCTGCAGCACGTTCGCCGCCGCGTCGGCCACCTCGGGGTCCAGCACCTGCTTGCACTTCGGGTCGTACTTCTTGACCTTGCCGTAGCGGTCGGTGATCTGCGTGATCACCATCGGCTCGCAGAACTTGCCCCGGGCGCCGATCGCCGCGTAGGCGTTGGCCACGGTGACCGGGTCCATCTCGTTCGTGCCGAGCGTGAACGTGGAGAACTCCAGCAGCGGCAGCCCGTCGGCCCGCTCGATGCCCAGCGACTTGGCGGTCTTGATCGTGTCGCAGAGGCCGACCTTCTCCTCCAGCTTCATGAAGAACGTGTTGACCGAGCCCCAGGTGCCGGTCTGCAGCGTCTTGAAGCCGCCCGAGCCCTCGTCGTTGGTGACGGTGTGCGACGGGTCGCCGATGCTCTCGCCCTTGCAGTTCTTGAACGTCGAATAGCCGGGCGCCCGGTAGCCGGCGCCCACCGAGAGGCCGTCGTTGATCTTCATGCCCTCCTTGAGGGCGGTGAGCAGCGTGAACGTCTTGAACGTCGACCCCGGCTGGAAGCCCACGCCGCCGCCGTGCGCCGCGTTGGCGACCACGTTGTACGACATCTCGTTCTTGCGCTTGTTGTTGCCGTACTTGCGGCTGGCCGCCATCGCCTTGATCTGGCCGGTGCCCGGCTCGACCAGCGCCTCGGAGGCCACCGGGCGGTCGGAGGCGTGCACGTGCTTCTTGATCGCGGCCTCGGCGGCCTTCTGCATCTTGGGGTCGAGCGTGGTCCGGATCGTCAGGCCGCCCCGGCTGAGCAGCTGGGCGCGCTCGGTCTTGGACTTGCCGAAGATCGGGTTGCCGAGCACCTCGGCGCGCACGTACATGCAGTAGTACGGGTACTTGCTGGTCTCGCAGCCGCCGGGCAGCGGGGTGCCCTTGTAGCCGAGCTTCTTGGCCTTGGCCTCCTCGGCCTGCTGCGGCGTGATCTTGCCGAGCTCCGCCATCCGGTTGAGCACGATGTTGCGGCGCTCCAGCAGGGCGGCGCGCTGCTTCCTGCCGAGGTTGGGGTCGGTCCTGTTGGGGTTCTGCACGGCTCCGGCCAGCGTGGCGGCCTGGGCCAGGTCCAGCTCGGAGGCCGAGACGCCGAAGAACCGCTTCGCCGCCGCCTCCACGCCGTTGGCGCTCGCGCCGAAGTAGGCGATGTTGAGGTACTTCTCCAGGATCTGGTCCTTGGTGTACTTCTCCTCGATCGCCATCGCGTAGCGCAGCTCGTTGAGCTTGCGGGCGTAGCTGGCCTCCGTGGCCGCGGCCTTCTGCTCGTCGGTGACGGCGGAGTTGACCAGCACCTGCTTGACGTACTGCTGGGTGATGCTGGAGCCGCCCTGGGCGATGCCGCCGGAGCTGAGGTTCTTGGCGAGGGCGCGGATGGTGCCCTCGATGTCGATGGCGCCGTGCTCGTAGAAGCGGAAGTCCTCGATGGAGATGATCGCGGTCTTCATCACCTCGGCCACCTGGGAGAGCGGGATGACCTCGCGGTACTCCTCGTAGAAGGTGGCGATCTCGTTGCCCTTGGCGTCCTGGACCGTGGTCTTCTCCGCCAGCGGCGGCTCCTTGAGGTCCTCGGGCTTGAGGTTGAGGTCCTCCGAGGCGCTGACGAACATCGCGCCGGCGCCGCCGATGGCCGGCAGGGCGATGGCCGCGGCCAGCACGCCCGCCGCGGCGGCGGCCCCGGTCAGACGAAGGATGCTCGTACCCCGGCTCATGGTGCAGGAACCTCCCCGATAGCCAATTCAACCCCGTCCCAAACCATATAGGCCTCACGAATGCCGCGTATCCGGATCGATGTGATCGTGGTCTCACCTCCGTAGAATCGTTGACCATGACCGCCGAACCCGACCCCATGGACGCCGTCCTGCGACAGTGGCGCCGGGAGCGGCCCGATCTCGACCTGGAGCCGCTCGGCCTGTTCGCCCGGCTGGTCCAGGTCACCAGGCTGCTGGAGGCGGACGTCGAGCGGGTCTTCGCCCGCCACGGGCTGCGCCCCGGCGAGTTCGACGTGCTGGCCGCGCTGCGCCGCGCCGGAAGCCCGTACACGATGATCCCGTCGGAGCTGTCGGCGGTGCTGCGGCTCTCGCGCGCCGGGATGACCAACCGGCTCGACCGGCTGGAGGCCGCCGGGTTCGTCGAGCGCAGCCTCGACCCCGACGACCGGCGCAGCTTCCGCATCGCGCTCACCGGCGAAGGCCGGCGGGTGATCGACGCCACGCTCACCGACCACGCCGCCAACCTGCACCGGCTGGCCGCCCTGGTGCCGTCCGGCGAGAGCGCCGCGCTCGACCGCGTCCTGCGCTCGATGCTGCGGGACCTCACGGGCGAGCTCACCGGCGATCCGGGGGGCGACTGAGGGGGCGGTCACGGCCTACGTCCTACCCCCGAGTCACCGGACTAACGGCAGGGCCCCGGGGAAGGCGTAGTGCGTGGCCGCTTTGCGCATCGAGACGGTCCGGCACCGGGAGTGCACGGTCCTGGTGGCGGCCGGCGAGCTGGACCACGCCGGGCGCGAACGGTTCGGCGCCCACGTCGACGCGGTGTGGGACTGGTCGCCCGGCCCGGTGCTCGTGTTCGACCTGGCCGACCTGATCTTCTACGACTCCTCCGTCATCGGCGTGCTGGCCGCGGTGCTGCAACGCATGCGGGCCGAGGGCAGCGGCGAGGTCATCCTGGCCCGGCCCACCCCCCACCTGGTCAACGTGCTGCGGCAGACCGACCTGCTCGGCCACGTGTCGCTGAGCCAGAGCGTCGACGTCGCCGTGGCCGAGCTGATGCTCAAGACCGCCAGGGAATGACGGGAACCGCGCCGAACCCGTGATCGTTCTCCGGTACGCCAGCCGTACCGGAACGGAGAGTAATCACGTGGTTTTCAAGCGGATGCTGGGCGCCTTCGGCGTCGGAGCCCCCTCGGTCGACACCGTCCTCACCACCCCGCGGGTGCGGCCCGGCGGGCTCCTGGCGGGTGAGGTGCGGCTGAAGGGCGGCGACTTCGACGCCGAAATCGAGCACGTCACGCTCGGCCTGGTCGCCCGGGCCGAGGCGGAGATCGGCGACGGCGAGGCCCACGGGCTCGCCGAGCTGCACCGGATGCGGGTCTCGGGGCCGTTCACGCTCGCCAAGGGGGAGGCGCGGACGATCCCGTTCGAGGTCGCCGTGCCGTGGGAGACGCCGGTGAGCGAGGTCGGCGGGCAGCCGCTGACCGGGATGGGGCTCGGCGTCCGCACCGAGCTGGCCATCGCCAAGGCCGTCGACAAGGGCGACCTCGACCCGCTGAGCGTGGAGCCGCTGCCGTCGCAGCAGCGGGTCATGGAGGCGTTCCTGCAGCTCGGGTTCGCGTTCAAGTCGGCGGACGTGGAGGTGGGCCGCATCCACGGCATCCACCAGGAGCTGCCGGTCTATCAGGAGATCGAGTTCTACGGGCCGCCCGGGCAGATCAAGGAGGCGGAGCTCACGTTCGTCGCCGACGCCGAGGGGATGCACGTCGTCATCGAGGCCGACAAGCGCTCCGGCGGCTACGGCGACGCCATCGGCCGCTTCCGCGTCGGGCACGACGAGGCCCTGCGCATGGACTGGGCGGCCGAGATCGGCGGCTGGCTGGCCGGGCTGAGCGCCTACGGCGGCGGCCACCACCACCAGGGCCACCACTACCACGAGGAGCGCCACCACCACGGGGGCGGCGGGCTCGGCGGGATGGTCGCCGCCGGGGCGATGGGCGTGGTCGGCGGCATGGTCGCCGGCGAGCTCATCGAGGAGGCGTTCGAGGGCGGCGAGGAGGAGGGTGACGGCGACTGGTAGCCGCCGTCACCGTCAGCGGCGGGCCGGTTCGCCGAGCAGCTCGGCGAACAGGTCCGCCCACTGGGGCATCACCACGTCGGGACCGTAGGCGCGCGAGGTCACCACGGCGGCCTCGCCCATCTCCAGGCGCTTCCTGCGGTCGGCGACGACCTCCTTGAGCGCGGCGGCGAGCGCCTCGGTGTCGCGCGGCGGCACCAGCACCCCGTCGACCCCGTCGGTCAGCACGTCGCGCGGCCCGGTCGGGCAGTCGAAGGCCACGACCGGCAGCGCGTGCGTCATGGCCTCGATCATCACCATCGGCAGCCCCTCGAACCGGGAGCTGAGCACGTAGACGGAGGCGTCGGCCAGCTCAGCGTCGAGCCGGTCGGTGCGGCCCATGAGCGAGATGTGCCCGGTCATGCCGAGCTCCTCGATGCGGGCGGCGAGCTGGGGCTTGCGCGGGCCGGTGCCGAAGATGCGCAGCCGCCACTCCGGGTGCTCCCTGACGACCTCGGCGAAGGCCGGGATGAGCATGTCGAACCCCTTCTGGGGCACGAGCCGCCCGGCGGCGAGGACGACCGGGTTCTCCTGGCGGGAACGTTCCTGGTCGACCTTGTGCACGGCGTTGGGGATCTGCACGATCCGGGCGCCCGGCAGCAGTTGCTGGTATTCGCGCTGGTTCGTCTTGGTGAGCACGGCGACGGCGTCGAACCTGCCGTAGTAGCGGGCGATGTCCCGCCGGATCGTCTCGGGGTAGGCGGTCAGGTTCATGTGCTCCTGGGCCACCTTGACCACGCCCTTGCCGGCCCGGCGGGCGGCGATCAGGTTGAGCGCGGGCCGGGTGGTGACCAGGATGCCGTGGTCGAGCCCGGCGACGTAGTCCATGACCGCCTTCTCCACCCGTTCGGTGAAGTAGTCGGCGGCGAACTCGCCGCGCGGCACGATCTTGCCGCGCACCCGGCGCCACGCCTTGCGCGGCAGCGAGTCGGCCTGCCTGCCCTGCCGCTGGTCGACGAGCGTGCTGACCCGGACACCCGGGTGGATGGCGAACTGCGCCTTCTCCCGCCGCCGCACCACACTGATGATCTCCACGTCGTGCCCGTGCTCGGCCATCGCGTTGGCCTGGTTGATCACGGTGCGGATGGTGCCGCCCATGCCGTAGGCGTGCAGCATCAGATAGCGGATCTTCACGGGAGGTACCCCCAGCTCCGGCACATCGGCTTGAGCGATTCGGGGACGGACTCCTCGGGCGGGAGCTCGCGGCCCGGCTGGACGGTGCCGGTGCGGATCTTGTCCCGCCAGTCGCCGAGGCCCTTCTGGATGACCGACTGCTCGCCGTAGGAGAGCATCCCGGCCTCCCACTCCACGCCCAGGAACTCGCAGATCTCCCGGGTGACCTTCTCCGGCTCGGCGCTGAGGTCCTCGTAGCGCACGGTGAGGCCGGGGAGCGCGGACTTGGCCCGCTGCACCGCCTTCATGTAGCGCAGCGCGTCGAGCGCGGCCTCGTCGGGGGTGCGCTTGTCGGGGCTGGCCTCGTGCCAGGAGGTCGCGATGGAGGCGGGGTGGCGCAGCAGGAAGACGAACCGCGCGTCCGGCCAGCAGGTGGCGAGCCGCTCGTAGGCGAAGGCGTTCGCCGGGGTCTTGTCCACGATGTAGCGCTTGCCGCTGCGGACCAGCTCGCGGTGCAGGACCCGGTCCCAGAGCAGGTGCTCCAGATCGGCCTGGTTGTGGCCGAGCGCCGCCATCGCCTTGCTGGCCAGGGTCGTGCCGAACTCCACTCTGAGGCGCCGCACGTGGAGCTCGTGCGGGGCGTGCAGTGCCGAATGAGCGTTGAGGATCGAACGAAGCAGGGTGGAGCCGGACCGCACCGGCGAGATGATGAAGACGGGGGCGGTGAGGAGCCGGTCCGCCGCCGGGTCCGCCGGCGGCCGGATCTCGGCCTCGGCCGGCTTGGCGGGCGCGGGGGCCGCCGCCTTCGTAATACCCTGGTTCCCTACTCGATTGACCTGGAATCCGGTGAACCTGACCAGCGCCTTGTTGATCTTACGCTGCCAGCTCATGCAGAGGGAGACTACTCATCCTTCCTGGTAGTTCCCTGGGAATCGGGGGTCGATACGGAACCGTGACGGCGCCGTATATCCTCGACCATCTCATTGCTTCCTGCTGGAGCCTCGCACCTGATGAGACGTGTTCGAGCCGCCTCTTTCTCACTCGGCGGCTACAGCCACCCCGCGCAGGTCATCGCGACGGGATTCAGCACGGCCGCGCTGATCGGCACGCTGCTGCTGATGCTCCCTTTCGCCACGACCGAAGGGGTGTCCCCGGGCTGGCTCACCGCGGTGTTCACGGCCACCTCGGCCGTCTGCCTGACCGGGCTCGTCGTCGTCGACACGCCCACGCACTGGTCGACGTTCGGCGAGGTGGTCATCATCGGCCTGGTGCAGATCGGCGGCCTCGGGATCATGACGCTGGCCACGGTGTTCACCGTGCTGGTGTCGGGCCGGCTGGGACTGCGCGCCCGGCTGTTCGCCCAGGCCGAGACCAAGACGCCGACCATGGCCGACATGCGCAAGGTGGTGCGCAAGGTCGTCGTCTTCAGCCTGGTGTGCGAGGCGATCGCGGCCGTGGTCTTCACGCTGCGCTTCCTGATCGGCTACGGCGAGCCGATCGGTGAGGCGCTCTACCTGGGCGTCTTCCACGGCATCTCCGCCTTCAACAACTCGGGCTTCACGCTCTGGTCCGACAACGTCATCGGGTTCGTCACCGACCCGTGGATCTGCCTGACGATCGCCGCCGCCGTCACCGTGGGCGGGCTCGGCTTCCCCGTCGTGTTCGAGCTGCTGAAGTCCTGGCGGCACCCGAGCAGGTGGAGCGTGCTGACCAGGATCACCGTCGTGGCCACCGTCGTGCTGCTGATCCTCGGCACCCTGGTCTACCTGGCCACCGAATGGCGCAACCCCGGCACCCTGGGCGCGCTGGACGACTCGGGCAAGCTGCTGGCCGCGTTCTTCCTGTCGTCCATGGCGCGCACCGCCGGGTTCAACAGCGTCAACATCGGCGAGCTCTACCCGTCGAGCTGGCTGTTCACCGACCTGATGATGTTCATCGGGGGCGGCAGCGCGGGCACCGCCGGCGGCATCAAGGTGACCACGCTCGGGCTGCTGGCCTTCGTCATGTGGGCCGAGCTGCGCGGCGAGTCCAAGGTGAACATCGGCCACCGGCAGATCTCCGAGTCGGCCCAGCGCCAGGCCGTCACGATCACGATGATGAGCGCCGGCCTGGTCGCCGTCTGCACCTACGTGCTGCTCGTCCTCACCCCGCACAGCCTCGACCAGGTGCTGTTCGAGGTCGTGGCCACGTTCAGCACGGCGGGGCTGTCGACGGGCATCACCGCCGACGTGACGGTCCCGGGCCAGGTGCTGATGGTCCTGCTGATGTTCGTCGGCAGGATAGGCCCCCTGACGATCGGCTCCGCGCTGGCGTTGAAGGAGCGGACCCGGCATTACGAACTACCTGAGGAGCGGATGATCGTTGGTTGAGAAGAGCAATGACCCCGTGGTGGTCATCGGGCTGGGCCGGTTCGGCAGCTCGCTCGCCCTGGAGCTGACCCGCCGGGGCACCGAGGTGCTGGCCATCGACCACCGGCCGAAGATCGTGCAGGCGCTGGCGGGCCACATCACCCACCTCGCCACCGCCGACGCCACCGACCTGGACGCGCTCCAGCAGCTCGGCGTGCCCGACTTCTACCGGGCCGTGGTGGCGATCGGCGACCTGGAGGCGAGCATCCTGTCCGCCTCGCTGCTGGTGGAGCTGGAGATCGACGACATCTGGGCCAAGGCCGTCAGCCAGCAGCACCGGCGCATCCTGAGCCGGGTCGGCGTGCACCACGTCGTGCTGCCCGAGTTCGACATGGGCGAGCGGGTGGCGCACCTGGTGAGCGGCCGGCTGCTGGACTACATGGAGGTCGACGAGAACTTCGCGCTGATCAAGACCCACCCGCCCAAGGAGTACGTGGGCACCCCGCTGGGCGAGTCCGGCCTGCGGCGCAAGTACGGCGTCACGGTCGTCGCGGTCAAGAAGGAGGGCGAGGCGTTCACGTACGCCACGGCCGAGACCGAGCTGTCCTACGGCGACATCATCCTGGTGTCCGGCCGCACCGACCAGATCGAGCGCTTCTCGGAGCTCAGCTGACGGACACCCGCCGTTCACCCGCCCCTCCTACCGTGGCCGGATGGCGTACGCGACGTCCGTGCCCTACCGGGCGGGCACCGAGGGCTTCCACACGTTCCGCATCCCCGCCGTCGTGGTCACCCGGGCGGGGACCGTGCTGGCGTTCGCCGAGGGGCGGCGCGGCTCGGCCGGCGACTCCGGCCACATCGACCTGGTGGTCAAGCGCTCGGCCGACGGCGGTGACACCTGGAGCGAGGCCCGCGTGGTGGCCGAGGAGCCGCGCGGGGGCACCGTGGGCAACCCGGCCCCGGTGGTGACCTCCGACGGCCGGATCGTCCTGGTGTCGGTGCGGCAGGGACCGGCGGCGACCGAGGCGAAGATCCGGCGCGGCCAGGTGCCCGCCGCCGACGGTCGCCGGGTGTTCGTGCAGGAGAGCGCCGACGACGGCGTCACCTGGACGGCCCCGCGCGAGATCACCGCGAGCGTGAAACGGCCGGAATGGCGCTGGTACGCCACCACTCCCGGCCACGCGCTCCAGCTCCGGCACGGCCCCCACGCGGGCCGGATCGTGGTGCCCGCCAACCACTCGCTGCCGCCGGCCGCCGGCCGCGACGGCACCGAGGGCGCCTACAACGGCGGCCACTGCCTGCTCAGCGACGACGGCGGCGCGACGTGGCGGATCGGCTACGTCGACGACAACCCCGACGGCTACGTCAACGTCAACGAGACCACGGCCGCCGAGCTGCCCGGCGGACGCCTCTACCTCAACACCCGCACCGACTCGGCCGCCCCCGGCACCCGCGCCGACGCCTACTCGGCCGACGGCGGGCAGAGCCTGGAGCTGCCCTTCCGCCCGCAGGCCGGGCTGAGCGGGCCGGTGGTGGAGGGCAGCGTCCTGTACTGGGAGCCGACGGGGACGCTGCTGTTCTCCGGCCCGGCCGCGCCCGACGCCCGCGCGCTCATGACCGTGCGGGCCAGCGACGACCTCGGCGTCACCTGGCGGGTCGCCCACACCGTGTCGGGGCTGCCCGCCGCCTACTCCGACCTGACGGCGCTCGACCCCGACACGGTGGGCCTGCTCTACGAGACCGGCGACTTCGGGCCGTACGAGTCGATCGCCTTCCGCCGCGTCCCGGCCGCGGAGCTGGCCTGAGTCAGCCCTTCGGCGCGGTGGGCGCCTGGTCGGTCCAGCCGGACTCGATGACCTTCGTCCAGGTCTTGTTCGGGAACGGCTTGCCGCCCATCCAGGTGTCCAGCTTCTCGGCGACCAGCAGCATGGCCGAGGTGTCGACGGTCACGCTGCGCCGCATCCGCCAGTCGCCCTTGCCGTCGGTCACGGTGAGCTTCTTGCGGTTCGCGCCGTCGCCGGTCACCTTGGTGCCCGGCTCCGCCGACAGCAGCGCGAACGCGGCAGCGCGCACCTTCTGCGGCACGGGCAGCTCGTGCAGAAGCTCCTCGTACGTGTGCCCGAGCTTGATGTGCTCGCGGCGCGGCGGCTCGGGGGCGGCCAGGCGGATCTCGACGAGCCGCTCCTTGAGCGCGGCCGGCTCCGACGGCAGCGCCTGAAGCTCCTCGTAGGACATCTTCCGCCCGGCCAGGATGAACCCGCTCGGCCTGATCTTGGTCAGCCTCGCCTTGCCCGGCTCCGTGGACAGCTTCACCAGCATGCCCTCGGTCCGGTAGCGCCACGAGGCGGGCGAGCCGTCACGCTTCCAGGCGGCCCGGTCCGCCGCGCTCTTCGGCTTGACGCCCAGCTCGCGGAAGCCCAGCCACCGGTCGCCGGTCGAGGCCGACGTCGACTCGCTGATCCGCCGCTGCACCACCCAGTACGTGTTCGGCGCGGCGCCGACCTTGCGCGGGTGGGTCATGGTGAACGTCGTCCGGGTCTGCCAGTACTTGCCGCCGGCCCCGGGGTCGGCCTCGGCGGCCTGCGCCGGGGTGGCGGTCGCCGCCAGGGCCAGGACCGCGACCATCATGATCGTCTTACGCATCGTGTGCAGTCACCTTCCGGTTCGGGGGTCAGGATGCGGGTTCGGGGTTGGGCAGGTCGGGCCGCCGGTCGGCCCAGACGCTCTCCGCGACGGCCGTGAACTGCTTCAGCTCGCCCGAGGGCGCCAGCGTCTCCAGCGCGAGCGGCGCCCCGGTCGCGTCGTCGACGATGAGCCGTCTGGCGGAGCCGTCGGCCGGGTCGCGGTAGGCGATCGCCTCCCCGGTCCTGCCGAGCGCGTCGGTCACCCGGCCCTGCGCGGTGACGCCGGGCAGCGAGGCCATGAGCCGGTACGCGGCGGCCCTGGTCTCGGCGGGCACCGGCATCTCCAGGACGAACGAGCCCAGATTGGTCATCAACTCCCTGTCGCCGGGGCCGAGCAGGGCACGCAGGCCCTCCGGCGTGGCGGGCAGCTCGGCCATCCTGGTCAGCGGCCTGCCGGCGGCCAGCAGCCGCCAGTCGACGTCCTCCTGCTCGAACGACCTGGCCTCGCCGGGCGCCGCCTCCACCTCGTAGGAGTCGCCGCCGAGACCGCCGCCGTTGCCGTACGGGTAGGACCAGTGGGTGGGGGAGCCGTCGGCCCGCCAGGCGGCCTCGTCCTCCGGCGTGGCCGGCTTGACGCCCAGGTAGCGCAGGACGAGCCAGTGCGGGTCGGTCATCTTGCCCGTGGGCAGCCAGGTCTCCTCGGCGGCCGTCTGCTCCAGGGTGTAGCGGTCGCCGGGGTCGCGGAACCGTACGCCCCTGATCAGCTTGTTGCCCCACCAGGCGCCCTCGGCGGGCTGCCGGGCGGCGGACGTGGCGGCGGCGAGTAGGACCGTGCGGGCGTCGGGCGGCGGGGCCTCGACCGGCGGCGCCGACGAGAGGACGACGGCCACCGCCGCCCCCGCCGACGCCAGCCCCAGCCCGAACGTCGCCCACCGTGCCGCCCGCACCCGCTTGTGCGCGGGCCCGTCGTGCGCGCCCCTCGGGGGGCGGTCGCGGGCGATCTCCGCCAGGAGCCGGTCGCGCCCGCGCGCCACCGTCTCCCGGGACGGGCCGGGCGGGACCAGCAGCTCCCGCACCGCGGACAGGTCATCCATCTATGTCTCCGATCACCGGGTTGACCTCGCCGAGCGCGGTCCGCACCTTCTTGCGGGCGCGGTGCAGCCGGGAGCCGACCGTTCCGTAGGGGATGCCGAGCGAGGCCGCGACCTCCTCGTAGCTGAGCCCGGCCACGGCGACGAGCAGCAGCACGTCGCGGTCGCCGGAGGGCAGCGCGGCCAGCGCCGCCGCGAGCGGCCCCCGCGCGCCCGCGGCGTCCAGCCGTGTGGGCACCCGCTCCTCGGGGCCCGCCTCGCTCCGCTCGGCCGCCGGGGCCCGGCGGAAGGCCGCGAACATCCGCGACAGCCCCCTGCGGTGCTGGGCGGCCACGTTGGTGGCGATGCCGTACAGCCAGGGCCGGACGCCGCCGCGTGCCGGGTCGTACGTGTGCCGCTTGCGGAAGGCCGCCAGGAACGTCTCCGCGGTCAGGTCGTCGGCAGCCTCCGGGCCGAGGCGGGCCGCCAGGTAGCGGTAGATCTCCTCGACGTACCGGTCGTAGAGGACCGCGAAGCGTTCCGGCTCCCGGACGGACTCCTTGATCACGGCCGCGTCGTCGGCCGCGACCGGAGGGTCGCTCACCTCGGGGGGCGCGGTCATTCGGGGTGTCCCTTCTGTTGCTTACACCCCTACTCCACCGATCGTCCCATTCCCCTTCACGGTCCCAGCGTGATCAGTCGTCGTGGTCCGGGTCGTAGCGGGTGGGCTCGGCCGGCAGCGTATAGCGCCGGTCGATGAGGCCGACCACCTGGCTCAGGCTGTCGTCGGGCTCCTCCCGCTCCACCGCCTCGACCTCGCCGGCCAGCTCGTCGTCGCCGAGCCGGTCGCGGATCCAGGCCGAGTAGTCGCCCCGCTTCAGGTGGTACGTCCACGTCTCCTGGTCCACGCCCTCGGCCAGCTCCACGAACGTGTGCAGGTTGCGCGCCCGCAGGTGCAGCCGCTCGTCGGGGCCGGTGAAGTAGAAGCTCTTGTCCTTGGACATGGTGCCGGCGGCGTACTTGCGGCGGTGGCGGGTGCGCTCGGCGCGGGCCGGCGAGGGCTGGATCCGCGTGGCGGCGTCCAGCGCGGTGTACCACAGCACGACGCTGCCGTCACCGCCCTCGCCCTCGACGGCCGGCAGGGGCCGGCCGAGCGCGTCGGCGAACGCGCCCAGCGTGTCGGCTGGCTCCGGCCCGACCGCGATCACGCCGTTCAGCAGGTCGAGCGCGGCCGGGCTGAGCGCCTCGGGATGCACGGTGATCAGCATGATCGAGCCCAGGTCGCCGGGGTCCTTGAGCGGCACCTCCTGCAGCTCGGCCGGCATCAGGTGGTGCGCCTCGTCCACGACCACCCAGTGCGGGTGCCCCAGCTTTGCCCGCATGGCGACCAGGCGCGGCACCAGCTCGGCGAAGAACGCGGGCCGGTCGCGCAGCGGCATCCCGATCATGTTCACCACGGCGCTGTGCTGGGGCGACTCCAGCAGCCGCAGCACCTCCTCCACCGCGGGCGGCCGGTCCGGCTCGCCCAGCACGGCCACGCCCGGGAACTCGGCGTAGTCACCCTCCGGGTCGACCACCACGCACTGGTGCTCGCTCTCCACCAGCCGCTCCAGCAGCGCCGTGGTGACCGTGGACTTGCCGCTGCCCGACGGCCCCGCCACGGCCAGCCCCGTCCCGTACGGCTTGAGCCGCGCCTCGCCGCCGTCACTATGGCCCAGCAGCACGTCGTGACGCGGGATCTCGATCTGGTCCAGCTCGCCCGTGAGCAGCAGCTCGGCGAGCTCGACGACGCCGTGGCCCGCCTGCCGGCCCAGCGGCAGGTCGCACTGGCGCAGCAGCGCCGGCACCGCGTTGGCCACCGCCGCGCCGCACTCGGCCGCGGTCAGGAACGCGTGGTCGTTCTCAGCGTCGCCGACGGCCACCACGTTGTGCCGCGACAGGCGCAGCCGGTCGAGCGCGGCGGCCAGGCCGGTGGCCTTGTTCACGCCGGGCGGCAGCACCATGACCGCGCCCTTGTTCCTGATCACCTGCAGCTCCAGGCCCAGGTCCCGGATGACCTCGTGCACCTGCGCGTCGTACGGCTCGCGCGTGGCCACCACCACCGAGCCGACGCCCAGCGGCGTGACGCCCGCCGCGCGCAGCCGGTCGGCCAGCTCCGCCGGCGGCGCCTCGGCCAGCGCCTCGGCGCTGCGCCTGCCGGGGTCGTAGAGCAGCCCGCCGTTCTCGGCCACCACCAGGTCGAACAGGTCGGCGTGCGGGAACACGGACAGCAGGTCGTCGAGCTCCCGCCCGGTCACCAGCAGCAGTTTCCTGCCCGAGCGGGAGACGCGCTCCAGGACCCGGACGGTGTGCTCATGGACCCGTCCGTGCCTGGCCAGCGTGTCGTCGTAGTCGCAGGCGAGCACGTGATACCTCATGTCGCGCACGTACCCCCGAGACCCCGGCGAAATCTGGATCACCCCGTACGGACGAGCGGAAACGGTCGCGCGACCCGCTCCGGGCGAAGCGGGAAAGCCGCGGGTCTGCGGCGGTTCTCTGACGTATCCCGCGTGACGCTGACACTTCGCCCCGCGTTTTCAGGGGAAACGCGGCCTTCGCCGGTGCGCGAACTTTCGCCTGCCCCGCTACCTGGAAATCCGCCCTCACCCGCGATCTCATGTCCCCCGGTTCGCAGGCCCTACACGGACAGGGGAACACATGCTGTATCCACGGCGGATAGCGCAAGTCACGGTCGCCTTCGCGCTGGCCATCGGATTCGCGCAGCCGGTGATGGCGGCCGAGCGGGTGCGCGTCACCCGCTTCCTCGGCGAGCAGCGGCTGCCGCACAAGATGGAGTTCGCGGGCACGGTCGTCGGCGGCTTCTCCGGGCTGGACCGTGACCCGCGCACCGGCACCTGGTACTTCATCTCCGACGACCGGTGGCGCTACAACCCGGCCCGCTTCTACACCGGCAGGCTGGACTTCGACCGGCGCACCGGCAGGTTCACCGGAGCCCACCTTTCCGGCGTCAAGACGCTCATCGGCCCCGACGGCCAGCCCTACCCCGGCTACGGCAAGCCGCGCTCGGCCGACCCCGAGACGATCCGCTTCGACCGGCGCACCCGCCACCTGGTCTGGGGACACGAAGGCGACCGGCCCGACACGCGCAACCCGGACATCCCGGTCTCCCAGCTCTTCGTGCGCCGGATGGACCGCCAGGGCCGCCACCTCGGCTCCCTGCCGATCCCGCGCAACCTCCGGCTGACCACCACCGACAGCGGCCCCCGGCGCAACTTCGGCTTCGAGGGCCTGGCGCTCGGCCCGCGCACGATCGCCGCCGTGGCCGAAGGACCGCGTTACGAGGACGGGCAGCCGCCCACCGTCGAGCGCGGCGCCCCGGCCAGGATCACCGTCTGGAACCGCGACGGCCGCCTGCTCGGCCAGTACGCCTACCCGATCGACCCGCTCCCGGCCGCGCCCGTGCCGCCGACCGGCGCGACCGACAGCGGCGTCTCCGAGCTCCTCGCCATCGACGACCACCGCTACCTGGCGTTGGAACGCTCCTGGATCGAGGGCGTGGACTACCGGGTCAAGCTGTACGAGATCGACCTGCGCGGCGCGACCGACGTGCTGCCCCGGCGGAGCCTCGCGGACGGCCGGTCGTACCGCCCGGTCCGCAAGCGGCTGGTCTACGACTTCAGCGACCTGCGCGGGCCGGTGCAGAACCTGGAGGGCCTGGCCTGGGGTCCCCGGCTGCGCACCGGCGAGTGCACGCTCGTCGCCGGCTCCGACGACAACTTCGACGAGCGCGAGGTGACGCAGTTCCTCGCCTTCGCCGTCCGCGGCTGCTGACGCCGCCCGCCTGACCGCCCGCGCCCCTGCCCTCCATCAGGGGCGCGGGCTCTTGCGTCCCCACACCAGCGCGACGACCACGTACGGCACCGCGAACAGGGCGAACGTCAGGCCGTGGCCCGCCATCGTCGACGCGGCGCCGTACGACGCGTAGACGAGCAGCGTGACCGCCTCCTTGCCGAGCCCCGCGACGGACGTCACGGTGGCGCGGCTCGGCCCGTCGATGCTCTCCTGGAGCCGCGCGTCGGCCACCACGTCGGCGAGCTGGAACGCCCCGAAGGCCAGCGCGATCAGCGCGAACCCGGCGAGCTCCCCGCTCAGCGCGCCGCCCGCCAGCGCCAGCGCCGCAGCCAGCAGCATCACCGCGAACGGCCGCTCCGCCACCCGCTCGGCCCGGCCCGCCAGCAGCCCGCCGGCCGTGGCCGCGGCCCACACCAGCAGGACGAGCGCCGGCACCCAGGCGACCGGTGTCCCGAGCTCCTTGCCGAGATACGGGACGTACTCCTCCAGCGCGCCCCAGATCGCCCCCGCCACGGCCGACAGGACCAGCCACCTCGACACGTGACGGTTGCCGCGCGCCTCCGACAGCCCGCTCTTCAGCACCGCCCAGTAGCCGGGCTCGTCGTCGTCATCGGCGGCCGCGGCCGTGCGATGCTCCGGGAACGCCAGGGCGGCGAGCGAGCACAGCAGGCAGGCCACGACGCTGGCCGCGCCCACCACCGGATAACCGCCCACGGCGAACACCGGGATCGCCAGCCCGATCGCCGAAGCCGTCGCCGCCAGGCCCACGGAGGAAGCCCGGCCCATCAGCCCGGCATAGCGCTCGGCCTCGCCGGCGTGCTCCAGCTCCTCGTACACCAGGGCTTCCAGCGAGCCGGACGTGAGCGCGCCACGCACGCCCCACAGTACGAACCCGGCGGCGAACACCCAGTAGGACGGGAAGATCACCCACAGCGCGAAGCCCGCGGCGGCCAGCAGCGGCCCCACGCACAGCAGCAACCGTCTGGAGAGCACGTCGGCCAGCGCGCCGGAGGGCACCTCCAGCAGCAGCCCGGTGACCGACCAGATCACGAACAGCGAGGTGGTCTCGGCCACGGACAACCCGGTCTCGCTGAACAGCAGCGCATAGACCGGATAGAGCAGGACGAACTCATCCAGGAACGAGTAAAGATAAAGCGTGCCCGCCAGCCGGGACGGGCTTCCGTCAACGAATCAATGTCGCCACTTCATGCGGGCGAGTCTAGCCGGGCAGCCTAAGCTCCGCGTAAACCCCCCGGTGGTCCGTACGCGGCACGTCCACCACCTCGACCTCGCGCACCCCGGCCCGCTCGTCGACCAGCACGTGATCGATCGTGATGAACGGCGGCACGGCCCGGTTCGGCCACGTCGGCGTCAGCCCCATGCCCACCTGCCGGGCGGCGTCCACGTAGCCCCGGTCGAGCAGCTCGCGGAAGGCGCGATGGTCCAGGCTCGCGTTGAAGTCGCCCGCCAGCACCCGCACCGCGTTCGGCGACGGCCCGGGCAGGGCGGCCAGCGACGCGTACCAGCCCGCCGTCTTCCGGCCCAGCGGCGGGTTCGGATGGACGGCCACCACCTCCACCCTGCCGCCCGAGGGCAGCGTCAGCGCGGCGGCCGGCATGTTGTGCCCGATCGGCGTGAACAGATCGGGCAACGCCGTCAGCGGATGCCGCGCGTACAGCCCGCTGCCCGTGGCGCCGTGGTCGGCCTCCAGCACCCGGTGCGGCATCAGCTCCGCCAGGCCCGCCGCGTCCAGCGCCGCCACCGCGCGCGGCGTGAGCTCCAGCGCGCTGAACACGTCCGGCCGCAGCCGCCGCACCAGCTCCACCACCGCCTGCGGGTCCGCCCGCCCGAACAGGTTGATCGTCAGCACCCTGAACGGCACGCCGCCCACCGGACGCTCGCCCACGGCGAACGCCCTCGGCGCCACCACGGCCGCCATCAGCACGCACGCCACCAGAGCCACCAGCGCCGCCGGCCGGTTGCGCCGCACCACCAGCAGCGCCACCAGCAGCGACAGCACCGCGCCGAGCGGGGTCACGGTCACGAGCTGCGTCAGGAACGAGCCCGCCTCCAGCCCGCCCACGCGCACCACCGCCCACCCGGCCAGGCACGCCACGACCGTCCACGACAGCCAGCGCCTGCGCCGACGGCGGCGCGGCGGCGCCCCGCCGGCCTCCTTGTCCTCGACCGAGATGCCCACGTGCTTCCGCCGCTCCGAATCGCGCTGAACGTTCTGAGGCGGAGCCTACGCATCCTGAACGGCCGCTCAAGATGGGACCCGGTTGCCGTGGAAGCGGCCGCTCACGGGTGTCCGCAGATCGCCAATGCCATCATGGACACGGCCACGAGCCCTGGGAAGGAACCTGACCACGAGGACCGGGAGCAGCCTTGGCGGGCATCACCGACGAGCAGTGGAGGCAGGCCGGCTCGCTCTGGGACTACCTCCAGATGCACCACCCGCTGCGCCACTGCGACGCCGCGATCGGCCTGGGCAGCCACGACCTGGGCGTCGCGTCCACCGCGGCGGCGCTCCACCACGCAGGCTGGTTCCCGCGCCTGGTCTTCTCGGGCGCCACCACGCCGACCACCGCCGCCCGCTTCCCCCGCGGCGAGGCCGTCCACTACCGGGAGCACGCGATCGGGCTCGGCGTGCCCGACGAGGCCATCCTCCTCGAACCGCGAGCCACCAACACCAGCGAGAACATCGTCCTGTCCCGCCAGGTCCTGCACGAGGCCGGCATCCGCCCCCGCTCGGTGATGCTCATCTCCAAGCCGTACATGGAACGCCGGGCCTACGCCACGACCCGCAAAGTGTGGCCCGAGGTCGAGGTGGTGTGCGCCTCGGGCGCCCAGCGCCTCGACGCGTACGTCCGGGCGATCGGCGACGGCGAACTGGTCATCGACATGCTGGTGGGCGACCTCCAGCGGGTCATCGAGTACCCGGCCCGCGGCTACAGCGTCGAGCAGGAGGTCCCGCCTGCCGTACGCGACGCCTACGAGTCGCTGCTGCGCGCCGGGTTCGACAGCAGGGTCATCCCATGAGGCCCCGGACCCCCACCCGGCCGCTCGGGAGGTGACGAGAGAAGCGCCGCCTTCGTCGCCCTTCGCGGTGTAACCCTTCGCGCGGTTCTGCCCAAAAGGGGATGTCAGATGACGAAGGGAGCATGCCGGTGCATCGCAAACGGGCGGAGATCGCTACAGATCAGGTGGCGTTCGAAGCCTTCTACCGGCGGCACGTCGACGCGATCACCCTTTTCCTCGCTCGGCGGGTCGACGATCCGCACACGGTCGCCGATCTCGTGGCCGAGGTGTTCCTGGCGGTGCTCGACTCCGCCCGCACCTACCAGCCCGGGCTCGGGCCCGAACTGGCATGGCTGTACGGCGTGGCGCGCAACACGCTGTCGAGCGAGCGGCGCCGGGCGTTCAAGGAGTCGCGGCTGACGAACCGCGTGGGCGGACGCCGGGTCCTGGACACCGACGACCTCGCCAGGCTCGAAGAACGCATCGACGCCGAGAGATCGGCCAGGGAGGTCTTCAAGGCCATGGCCGACCTGTCCGAACGCGAACGCGCCGTGCTGGAACTGGTGGTCGTCGACCAGCTCACGGTCACCGAAGCGGCGATCGCCCTCGGCATCAGGCCGGGGACCGCCAAGGTGCGGTTGCACCGCGCCCGCCGCAAGCTGCAGGCACTGCCCTTGGTCATGGAGGGAGCACCAGGATGAGATTCGAGGAGCAGATACTGATGGAGCTCAAAGCCGAGATGACCGCCCGTGCCGAACGGCGTCACCGCACCCGTCGCCGCCTGTTCACGGGGGCGGCGGTGGCCGGCCTGGCCGCGGTCACGGCGATCGCGGTGCCGCTGCTGACCGGGTCGGAGCAGCCCGCGTACGCCGTGGCCGAGAACGCCGACGGCACGATCAACGTCCAGCTCAACGAGTTCAGGGACGCCGACAAGCTGGAACGGGACCTGGAAAGGATGAAGGTCCCCGCCGACATCACGTACCTCAAGCCCGGCAAGTCCTGCGAGGGGAACCGAGGCAAGATCGTCGGAGGCGCGTCCCCGGAGGAGTGGGAGGGCTCCGCATCGGACAAGGCCGTACGCCTGCGGCCCGGTAAGGGGCTCACCATCGACCCCCGGCACGTCGGCGCCGGGCAGACCCTGGTGATGGCGTTCACCGAGAGGACCGGCGCGGCCGCCGAGGCGGCGAAGCCGGCGGTCCAGTGGCAGCTCGCTGCCTACGTGGTCGAAGGCCCGGTCAAGCCCTGCGTGGTCGTCGACGACCCGCTCTGGGACGATGCCGACCGCCCCGGCCGGCCTTCCCCCGCGAGTAGCTGACCCACCGAAACCGCACCGCCCGACCAGGGCCGTGACCGCCAGGGGCAGCCCGCGTACCCAGGCGAGCGGGTTCCGCGACCTGGTCCCCGAGCCGAGTGCCCGGCCCGGCGGCTGACTCCGGGAACCTGGCGAACGGGTGCGGCCGGGTGTCCGGTCCCCTCTGGACCGAACGCCCGGCCCCGCCTGCTGGCCTCCGGGATTCCGCGTGGACGGGTGGGGCCGGGGGGCCGGTCCGCCTTTAGGTGAGGGCCCGTCTCGGTCCGGCGTGGACCGAGCGCCCTGGCCCACGCCGGGGGTGCAGCGGGCCGGGAGGCCCCTTGCCGGGGGTGTGGGGGGCTGGGCCCCCACTGGAGGGAGCCCGAGCGGGGGAGCGCGGAGCGCCGCGGGCGAGGACCTTGCCGTTGGGGGTAAGGGCAGGGGATGAGGGTGGTGGTGCTGGCCGACACGCACGGTCCGCGGCGTTGGCGGTCGTGTCCGCCGCGCGTGGCCCAGCAGTTGCGCGGCGCGGAGGTGATCCTGCACGCCGGGGACGTGTGCGTGCGGCCGGTGCTGGACGAGCTGGCCGAGTACGCGCCCGTGCACGTGGTCAAGGGAAACAACGACGGCCCGGACGTGGTGGCGCCGGAGACGCTGGAGCTGGAGCTGGCCGGGTTGCGGGTGGGGATGATCCACGACAGCGGCCCGGCGAAGGGCAGGCTGGGGCGGATGCGGCGGCGGTTCCCGGCGGCGGATCTGGTGGTGTTCGGGCATTCGCACATTCCGTTGGACGAGTCGGCCGGCGGGTTCCGGATCTTCAATCCCGGGTCGCCGACGGATCGGCGGCGGCAGCCGTACGGGACGGTGGGGGTGCTGGAGGTGGACGGCGGGGAGCTGGTGGAGGCGAAGATCGTCGCGGTGTCGTGACCGGGTTTGCCGGAGAACGTTGTGCGGTATGTCGGTTACACACAGTGATGTATCGGACGGGGCTGACGATGGACGACCATCCGTGGCAGACGCGGACCCAGTGCCTGATCGAGGCCGGCCCGGCCGACACCGTGGACGTGCGCGTACGGTTCCTGCAGGTGGTGACCCGTGAGGTGGCTCGTGCTCGGGGTGACGAGCTGGAGCCGGCGCCGGAGTTGACCGTCGACGGTGTCCGCTATCTGGCGGGGCAGGAGTCGCGGGAGCGTGAGGTGGCCGTGTCCGGGGTGACGCTGGGTGAGCTGGCGGCGGCGCCGAGCGTGATGGAGGTGGACGTTCCCGCCGATCAGGAGGCCGTGTGGCTGATCGACGTGAGCGGCAGGGCGGGCGCGGTGTTGCGCGGCTGGGAGGCGTTGCACGGCCGGGCGGAGGTGCGGGCGGAGCCGTTGCGGGCGGGGGTGTTCCAGCTTTCGGTGCTGGTGGGGTGCACGACGGAGTGTGGCAAGCACGCGTTCGTGTCGGTGCTGGCGGGCCGGGAGGGTGAGCGTCATTCGGTGCTGTCGGCGCCGGTGGTGCTGGCGGAACGGGCGCCGGTCGCCCGGTAGCCCCAGGGCGGGGCCGGTAGTCCGGGGGCGCCGCCTCGCGGGTGCTGCCGGTAGTCCTGGCACCACCTCAGGGTGTGGTGTCTGGGCGGTGGAGGTGGGCGCGGCGGTTTGGCGAGGGTGTGAGGCATGTTTCTCGCCTCGATTCTGCTGCTCGGTTCGCTGGTGGCCGTCCCGGCTGCTCCTGGTTGGGCGCCGTGCCCGGGGGAGGAGGTTCCCGCCGGGATGGTGTGCGCGTCGGTACGCGTGCCGGTCGACTGGGCCCGCCCGGAGGGCCGGAAGATCACTTTGCGGATCGCCAAGCTGCCCGCGACCGGCACCAGGAGGGGGACGGTGTTCGCGATTCCCGGCGGCCCGGGCGGTTCGGGGGTCGACGACCTCACCTACCGTGTGAACAGCTTCGACAACCTGCGCAGGCGTTTCGACGTGGTGAGCCTCACGCCGCGGACGCACGCGAGCGCGGGCGGCCTGCCGGTGGAGTGTTTCACCACGGGCCCGTGGCTGACGCGCCCCGACGGCAAGGCGGCGTACACGCGGCTGGCCACGGCCAACCGGGCTGCCGCGGAGCGTTGCCGCCGTCATGATCCGGAGCTGTTCGACCACCTGGATTCGGCCTCCTTCGCCCGGGACGTCGACGCCGTGCGCGCGGCGCTGGGCGAGCGGCGGCTGAGCTTCATCGCCACCTCCTACGGCGGCGTGCCAGCGGTCGCGTACGCGCGGCTGTTCCCGGAGCGGGTGCGGGCCATGTTCCTGGACGGCGCGGTCAACCAGTTGCGCGACACCCGTGCGGAGGCCCGCGACAGGGCGGTCACGTACGAGAGGCAGTTCACCCGCTTCGCCGCCTGGTGCGCCGCGGACGCCTCCTGCGCGCTGCACGGGCCGGACCCGGCGGCGCGCTGGCGGAAGCTGATCGCCCGCGCGGACCGCGACCCCGTGCCGACCGGCCACCAGGGCGTCGACTACAGCGGGTTCGACATGCAGATCGCGGCGATGCCGCAGCTCGTCCACCCGGGTCCGGGCAACGCCCGGTGGGCCCAGCTCGCCGACGCGGCGGCCAGGGCGGAGGCGGGGGACGCGGGCGGGTTCGCCGAGTACGTGAAGGCGTCGGGCAGCCTGAAGCCGCCTTCCTACACGGGCATGAACGCCACCCACTGCGCCGACGGCCTGCGGCACGCGGGCTACGCCGACTATCGTGCGGCGCTGGCGATCGGCCGGCGGCTCTCGCCGAACCTGCCGGACATGGGCGTGTGGCACCGCCTGGGCTGCGCGGGCTGGCCGGCCCCGGTCGCGAACCCGCCGGCGCCGCTGCCGGCGAAGGGGCTGCCGCCGTTCCTGGGCGCGGGCACCTGGACGGACCACGCCGACACGGCCGACCTGACGCGGCGGGTGCCGGGCTCCTCGACGGTCCGGTACGACGGTCCCGGCCACGGCCTCTACCTGACCGGCAACGCGTGCGTGATCGCGTACGCGGACCGCTACCTGACGGACCTGACCCTGCCGCCGCCCGGCGCGGTGTGCCGCTGACCGGTGAGGGTCAGGCGGGGGCCCGCTCGGCCGCGATGACGAGCACGACCCCGATCGCGGCCAGGGCGAGGTTGGCGAAGAGCTCGTACCCGGTCAGGAAGTCGACCCGGGGGATGATCACCCGGTTGAAGAAGTTCAGGAAGACGCCGAAGAACGGCTGCACGGCGAGGTGGTCGATGGCCCCGCTGGCGCCCTGGAGCGCGAGGACGAGCCCCGCGACCTGGATGGTTTTCCGCATGCCGGCAACGCTAGGCACGCGGGCCCCGGCGGACGATCGGTCATCCGTATCGGCCGGGGTGACCAAAGTAGGGGTCAGTCGTCGCGCCCCGAGGTGTGCGGGTAGTGCAGGTCGAAGGCGGGCCGTTCGGAGCGGATCGCGGGCATGAAGGTGAAGTTGTGCCGGGGCGGCGGGCAGGAGGTCGCCCATTCGAGCGAGCCGCCGTAGCCCCACGGGTCGTCCACGGTCACCCGGGGCGCCCGCCGCGCGGTGATCCACACATTGTAGATGAAGGGCAGCGTCGACAGCCCGAGCAGGAACGCGCCCAGCGAGGAGATGAGGTTGAGGTCGGTGAACCCGTCGACGGCGCTGTAGTCGGCGTAGCGGCGCGGGAACCCGGCCATGCCGAGCCAGTGCTGCACGAGGAACGTGGTGTGGAAGCCGATGAACAGCATCCAGAAGTGGACCTTGCCGAGCGGGTCGTTGAGCATGCGCCCGGTCATCTTGGGCCACCAGAAGTAGAACCCGGCGAACATGGCGAACACGACGGTGCCGAAGACCACGTAGTGGAAGTGCGCGACGACGAAGTACGTGTCGCTGATGTGGAAGTCGAGCGGCGGCGAGGCCAGGATGACGCCGGTCAGCCCGCCGAGCAGGAACGTCACCAGGAACCCGATCGCGAACAGCATCGGCGTCTCGAACGTCAGATGCCCCCGCCACATGGTGCCGATCCAGTTGAAGAACTTCACACCCGTGGGCACGGCGATGAGGAACGTCATGAACGAGAAGAACGGCAGCAGCACCTGCCCGGTGGGGAACATGTGGTGCGCCCACACGGTCATCGACAGCCCGGCGATCGCGATGGTCGCGGCCACCAGCCCGATGTAGCCGAAGATCGGCTTGCGGCTGAACACGGGCAGCACCTCGGTCACGATCCCGAAGAACGGCAGCGCGATGATATACACCTCGGGGTGGCCGAAGAACCAGAACAGGTGCTGCCACAGGATCGGCCCGCCGTTCTCCGGGTTGTAGATGTGCGTGCCGAGCCGCCGGTCGGCCTCCAGCGCCAGCAGCGCGGCGGCCAGCACCGGGAACGCCATGAGCACGAGCATGCTGGTCAGCAGCACGTTCCAGGTGAAGATCGGCATCCGGAACATCGTCATGCCCGGCGCCCGCATGCACACGATGGTGGTGAAGAAGTTCACCGACCCGAGGATGGTGCCGAGGCCGCTGAGCACCAGGCCCATGATCCAGTAGTCGCCGCCGACGGTCGGCGTGTACTCCGACGTCGACAGCGGCGTGTAGGCGAACCAGCCGAAGTCGGCCGCCCCGCCCGGCGTGAAGAACCCGGCCACGGCGATCAGCCCGCCGAACAGGAACAGCCAGTAGCTGACCATGTTGAGCCGGGGGAAGGCCACGTCGGGCGAGCCGATCTGCAACGGCATGATCACGTTGGCGAACCCGGCGAACAGCGGCGTGGCGAACAGCAGCAGCATGATCGCGCCGTGCATGGTGAACAGCTGGTTGTACTGCACCGTGTTCACCAGTTGCAGGCCCGGTTGCATGAGCTCGGCCCGGATGAGCAGCGCCATGACCCCGGCCGCCAGGAAGAACCCGAACGAGGTGATCAGATACAGGTACCCGATGACCTTGTGGTCCGTCGTCGTCATCCACCTGACCAGCACCGCTCCGGTGCGGTGGCTCTTGACCGGCGCGAGCGGCGAGGTCAGCGGCTCGCCGCTGGACGGCTTGTGGATCGTCACCTGGTTCCCCCTAGTACACGGGCCGTACGTGCGTGACTACCCGGGGTAATGCCACGCTAGGCCCACGAAAATCCCACAAGAGGCATAGTGGGGCGCGTTCGGGAGCGTCTCAGGGACGAAGGACGATCTCTGGGAGGTGACGTGGACGCCGAGGACGAAAGGGTCTTCCGCGAGTTCGTCGCCGCGCGCTCGCCCGCGCTGATGCGGCTCGGCTTCCTGCTCACCGGCGGGGACCAGCACGCGGCGGAGGACCTGGTGCAGGCGGCGCTGGCGAAGCTGGCGGGCCGGTGGCGGCGGGTGGCGGCGCCGGAGGCCTACGCCCGGCAGACCATGTACCGGCAGAACATCAGCTGGTGGCGTACGGCGGTGCGGCGCGGCGAGGTCGTCCGGGACGCGGTGCCCGACGTGCCGGGACTCGACCGCACCCATCAGAGCGAGCTGCGCCTGGTGCTGCGGGACGCGCTGGCGAGGCTCACCGCCCGGCAGCGCGCGGTCCTGGTGCTGCGCTACTTCGAGGACCTGCCGGACCACGAGGTGGCGCGGCTGCTCGGCTGCTCGGTCGGCACGGTCAGGAGCACCGCGCACCGCTCGCTGGCCCGGCTGCGGCAGCTCGCCCCGGAGCTCGCACAGGAACTGGAGGCCGCCGTATGAGCAGGCTGCTGCGGGAGACGATGCGGGAGTGGGCCGGGCAGGCCCGGGTGCCGCACGACCTGGCCGACCGGGCGCTGCGCAAGCGCTCCAGGAAGCCCGCCGTCGCGGCTGCGGCGCTGGCCTTCGCGGTGGCGGTCGCGGTGTTCGCGGTCGTGCTGACGGGCCGGCCGGCGACCGTCCGGCCCGCCGACGGGGTCACGCTGCCGCCCCGGCCCTCGCCCGCGCCCACGGACGTGCGCGGCGACCCGGGCAACATGCGGCCGACGAAGCTGGTGGCCGCCGGCCGGGTGGCGGTCTCGGCGTACTGCACGCACCGGGTGGAGAAGCTCGGCGGCGACCGGGAGCGGCTGCGGCGCACCTGGTGGCTGTACGACCCGCGTACCGGCGGCTACGAGCGGACGTCGTACGCCTGGCTCGACGTGGCGCCGGGCCTGCGGGTGGCGGCGGTGCTCGAAGGGGACGTGATGGGCCGGCGGGCCGGCATCCTCGACATGGAGACGCGGCAGTTCATCACCTGGATCGACCTGGGCCGGGACGTCGCGTCCCTCTCCTGGTCGCCCGACGGCACGCGGCTGCTGGCCACGAGCTACGCCGACTACCCGGACGCCTGGCGGCGGAACGGGCCGAACAGCCGGCTGCTTCCTCCCAGCACCCGCACCGGCTACGTCATCGCCGACGTGCCCGCGGGCACGGTCGAGTTCCACGCCATGCCGCCACTGGAGCGAGGCGCGCAGCCCGGCAACGGCAACACGCGCCAGGACCTGGGCTGGAGCCTCGACGGCTCGCTGATCTGGACGCCGATCAGCACCAGCCCCGGCAGGCTCTACCACAGCCCGGACGGCACGCCGCAGGCCGCGCCGCCCGACCTGGTCAGCCAGGGCGGGCTGTCAAAGGTGTCACCGGACGGCAGGCTGGTGCTGGGCGACCCCGGCCTGCCGACCTCGATCACCGACAGGCGGACGGGCGCGGTCGTCGGCCGGCAGCGGGTCCTCCAGCTCCTCGCCTGGGCCGACGACGGGCACGCGCTCGCCCTCGCCTGCGCCGGCGCCTGCGAGAACGAGTTCCGCGCCGCTCTCGTCCTGGTCAGCGTGGACGGCCGGGACGTGGTGCGGCTCACCGGCGACCACGACGCGCGGGCCGAGGAGGAGGGCTGGCAGTGGGTGCTCACGCCTAGATGACGCGTTCGCGGGCAGGTGGAGGTCCCCCGACCCCCGAGGAGGACCTCTTGACTACCGCGCAGAACGCCAGGGCCGCGGCCAGAAGGGCCGCGGACACCCCCGCGCTCGACAGGCTCGCCCGTGTGGGGCTGGCCTGCCGGGGCGTGCTCTACGCGCTGATCGGCGTGCTCGCGATCCAGATCGCGTTCGGCAGCGGGGGAGAGCAGGCCGACAAGGGCGGCGCGATCACCACGGTGGCGGAGCTGCCGTTCGGCTCCGTGCTGCTGTGGGTGATGGTGGCGGGCTTCACCGCGCTGGCCCTGTGGCAGGCGTCCGAGCTGGCATTCGGCCACCTGCGCCCGCTGGACCGGGCCGAGGCGGCCTGCAGGACGGTCGTGTACGCGCTGATCGTCTTCACGTTGTGGAGCGTGCTGACGGTGGGCCGCGCCGCCTCGGAGGACCAGAAGTCGCAGGACGTCACCGGCAAGCTGCTCGACCTGCCCGCCGGGCAGTTGCTCGTCGGCGTGATCGGCCTGGGCATCGTGGCGCTGGGCGTCTACTGGATCCGGCAGGGCGTGACCAAGAAGTTCCGGGAGGAGCTCGAACTGGGCCGGATGTCGCCGCGCACCCGTTCGGTGATGGAGAAGCTCGGCGTGGCCGGCTACCTGGCGCGCGGCGCCATCGCCGGGCTGGCCGGGATCTTCGTCGTCCAGGCGGCCCTCACCCACGACCCGGACAAGGCGGGCGGCATCGACGCGACGCTCCGCGCGTTCGCCGACACCCCCGTCGGGCCGTGGCTGCTGGTGCTGGTGGCCGTGGGGCTGATGCTGTTCGCCGGCTACTGCTTCGGCGAGTCGCGCTACCGCCGCACCTGACCGGGGTCAGGACGTCTCGAACTCCCCGACGTTCGCCTTGGTCGCCACCTTGACCGGCACGGCCACCGTCTTCTGCACCTGCTCGCCCCTGGCGAGCTTGACCGCCGCCTCCACCGCCTGCTGGCCGAGCAGCCTCGGCTGCTGGGCGATGGTGGCGGCGAGCGTGCCGTCCTTGACCGCGGTCAGGCCGTGCGGGGTGCCGTCGAAGCCGACGACCTTGACCTGCTTGCCGGCCCGGCTGCCGAGCGCCCGGATCGCGCCCAGCGCCATCTCGTCGTTCTCGGCGAACACGCCGGTGACGTCCGGGTGGGACTGGAGCAGGTTCGTCATCACGTCCAGGCCCTTGGCCCGGTCGAAGTCGGCCGGCTGCCGGGCCACGACCTGGATGTTCGGGAACGCCTTGATGCCCTCCTCGAAGCCCCGGCCGCGGTCGCGGGAGGCGGAGGTGCCAGGGGTGCCCTGGAGGACGACGGCCTGGCCCTGCTCGCCCATCTGCTTGGCGAGCTCCTGGGCGGCCAGCTTGCCGCCGGCCACGTTGTCGGAGGCGACGGTCTGCGCCACCTCGACGCCGTTGACGCCGCGGTCCACCGCGATCACCGGCACGTTGACGCGCTCGGCCGCGGTGACGGCGGGCGCCGCCGCGTCGGAGTCGACCGGATTGAGGATGATCGCCTTCATGTTCTGGCTGGTGAAGTTCTGGACCTGGTTCACCTGCTGGGAGGCGTCGTTCTGGGCGTCGGTGACGGTGAGCGTCGCGCCGAGCTTGTCGGCCTGCTCCTGGGCGCCGTCGCGGAGCTGGACGAAGTACGGGTTGTTCAGCGTCGAGACGGACATGCCGAGCTCCAGCCCGTCGCCGCCCCCGCCGCCGCACGCGGCCAGGCCCAGCGCGAGCGCCATGACTATCGCGGGAATCCGCATGATCGTGCCTTTCTAGTTCGTTCCCCGGCGGCGCAGGGTGTCGACGAGGACGGCCAGCGCGATGACCACGCCGATCACCACCTGCTGCCAGAACGCCGAGACCGACAGCAGGTTGAGCCCGTTGCGCAGCACGGCCAGGATGAGCGCGCCGACGAGCGTGCCGAGCGCCCGGCCCTTGCCGCCGGACAGGCTCGCGCCGCCGATGACGACGGCCGCGATGGCGTCGAGCTCGTAGCCGGCCGCCGCCTGCGGCTGAGCCGAGGCCAGCCGGCTGGCCAGCACGACGCCGGCGACCGCCGCGAACGCGCCGGACAGCGCGTAGGTGACGAGCTTGATCCGGCTGACCTTGATCCCGGACAGCCGGGCGGCCTCCTCGTTGCCGCCGATCGCGTACATGGCCCGGCCGGGAAAGGTCCGGTTGAGGATGATCGCGGCGACGACGCCCATGACGAGCATCACCAGGACCGGGATCGGCAGGAACCGGCCGACGGTGTCGCCCAGGTGGGAGACCGCCTCCGGCATGGAGATCGGGCTGCCCTGGGAGATGACCAGGGCCAGGCCGCGGGCGATGCCGAGCATGGCCAGCGTGGCGATGAACGGGGGCAGCTTCCCGTACGCGATCAGGACGGCGTTGACCAGCCCGCACGCCACGCCGGTGGCGAGCGAGAGCACGACGGCGGCCGGCCACGGCAGGCCGCCCTCGGTGGCCGTCCACGCCAGCGTGATCGCCGACAGCGCCGCGACCGAGCCGACCGACAGGTCGATGCCGCCGGTGACGATGACGAACGTGGACCCGAACGCCAGGATGGCGGTCACGGCCGCCTGCACGCCCACGTTGAGCAGGTTCGTCAGGCTGAGGAAGTCGGACGACAGCAGCGACAGCGCGATGACGAGCACGACCAGCGCGGCGATCGCGCCGTTCTCGGCGAGCCAGGCCGACGACCGGCTGTCGGTTCCGCCCTGCTTACTCCGCACGGGAGCCCGCCACGTCGGTGACGGCCAGCGCCATCACGCCGTCCTGGGTGGCCTCGTCGGCGCGCAGCTCGCCGACGAGCCGGCCGCGCGCCATGACGAGGATGCGGTCGCTCATCCCGAGCACCTCCGGCAGATCGCTGGAGATCATCAGCACCGCGTGCCCCGAGTCGGTGAGGGCGTTGACGAGCTGGTAGATCTCGACCTTGGCGGCCACGTCGACGCCGCGTGTCGGCTCGTCCAGGATGAGCACGCCCGCCTGGGCGGCGAGCCACTTGCCGATGACGACCTTCTGCTGGTTGCCGCCCGACAGCGTGCGGACCTCCTGGTCGAGGCCGGTCATGCGGATGCCGAGCTGCTCGGCGACCCGGGCCGCCGCGGTGCGCTGGCCCTTCAGGTCCACGAACCCGGCCCTGGTGGCGTCGCGCAGCGTGACCAGCCCCAGGTTCTCGCCGATGCCGGCGCCCAGGACCAGGCCCTGGCCCTTGCGGTCCTCCGGCACCAGCCCGAGCCCGGCCTCCATCGCGGCGTGCACGTCGTGCGGCGGCAGCCGGCGCCCGCGCACGAACACCTCGCCGGCGTCGTAGCGGTCGGCGCCGAACACCGCCCTGGCGACCTCGGTGCGGCCCGCGCCCACCAGCCCGGCCAGCCCCACCACCTCGCCCGCGCGCACCTCGAACGAGACGTCGTCGAACGCTCCCCTGCGGGTCAGCCCGCGCACGCTGAGCAGCGGCTCGCCCAGCTCGGCCGGGCGGCGCGGGAACTGCTGGTCGACCGGCCGGCCCACCATGAGCCTGACCAGCTCGTCCTGCGGCGTGCCTGCGGGCACCTCGGCCACCGAGCGGCCGTCGCGCAGCACCGTCACCCGGTCGCCGATCTCGGCGATCTCCTCCAGGTGGTGGGTGATGAACACGATCGCCACGCCCTCGTCGCGCAGCCGCCGGACGATCGCGAACAGCTTGCCGACCTCGCCGGTGGTGAGCACCGCCGTCGGCTCGTCCATGATCAGCACCCGGGCGTCCAGCGACAGCGCCTTGGCGATCTCCACCATCTGCATGCGGGCGATGCCCAGCCTGCGGACCGGCGTGCGCGGATCGACCCGCACGTCCACGCGCTCCAGCAGCTCGCGGGCCCGGCGCTGCATCGCGGCCGTGTCGACGAGCCCGAACCGGCGCGGCAGCCTGCCCAGCGACAGGTTCTCCGCCACCGACAGGTCCGGCACCAGGTTGAACTCCTGGTAGATGGTCGAGATGCCGAGCCGCCGCGCGTCACCGGCATCGCGGATCTCCACTGGCCGCCCGTCCATCAGCACGCGGCCCTCGTCCGGCCGGTACGCGCCGGACAGGATCTTGATGAGCGTGCTCTTCCCGGCGCCGTTCTCGCCGAGCAGCACGTGCACCTCGCCCGCGCGCAGGCTCAGATCGACCCCGTCCAGCGCGCGCACGCCGGGAAAGGACTTGGTCAGCCCTTCCGCCCGGAGTATCGCCTCGCTCACCCAGAGGGACCTTTCCGCCCCCGCCGACGTCAAACCCGCAGGTGGGAGCGGTGAAGCCCCCGGCCCGCGCACGGGCCGGGGACTTCACTTCAGGACTCAGACGCGCGAGATGCGGACCGCGTCCGCGATCACCAGCCCGGTGCCGGACGTCCATCTGCTGACGCCCACCACGTTCTGCGTTCCCGCGTTGAGCGAGAAGGTGCCGATGCTGCGCCAGGCGCCTCCTCCGGATCTCTGGTCGACGTACACGGTCTGGTTGCCGCTGGCCGTGGCCACGATGTACGGGGCCGAGCTGTTGTATCCCGGATCGCTGGGATACCAGACCTCCACCCGGTACGTGCCGGCGCTCGGGATGGCGGCCGAGTACCAGGCCGGGTCGCTGGCGGCGACCGGCTCGGCGAAGCGGTAGTCGGTGCCGTGCCGCTGGCTGGAGTAGGCCGAGGTGCCCCAGTTGGCGCTGGCGGTGAAGCCGGAGCTGGAGTTGTCCACGGTCGTGGTCCACGTCGGAGTGCCGCCTCCGCCGTTGACGTAGTTCATGAACGTGGTCCAGTTCCAGTGCCGGCCCGGGTCGGTGTGCGTGGCGCCGGGGACCTCGTTGTGGCCGATGATGCCGGTACGGGTCTTCGGGATGCCGTACTTGTCGCACAGGTGCTTGGTCAGGGCGGCCGAGGCGCGGTACATGGCGTCGGTGAACCAGGAGGCGTCGTCGACCCAGCCCTCGTGCTCGATGCCGATGGACCGGGTGTTGTACGTCCAGTTGCCCGCGTGCCAGGCGATGTCCTTGTCGCGGACCATCTGGGTGACGGCGCCGTTGGAGGACTTGATCACGTAGTGGGCCGAGACGTTGGCGCTCGGGTTCTGGAACCAGGAGATGGTGCCGGCGTACGAGCCCTGGGTGACGTGGATGATCACCCGGTCGATGTTGTAGCTGGACTCGCGGCTGGAGGCGGTGTAGTTGCCGGAGTTGGCGGCGACCCAGGCGGCGGGCGGGTAGTCGGCGCTGGCCACGGTGGCCTGCGCGTTCAGGTCGCGGGCGTCGGCCAGCGCGCCTCGGTCGGCGGTGACCTCCTGCGGGGCGACGGTCACGCCGCGCGCCTGGAGGCCGAGGCCGAGGCTCTCGTAGACGGCGTCGGCGTACAGGCGGGACAGCTCGGGCGAGGTGGCGTTGCCGTACGCGGCGACGGCCTGGTACCAGCGGCCGATGTCGTCGCGGGCGGCCTCGTCGAGGCCGAGCTTGTCGGCGTGGGCGCGGAGCACGGCGGCGCCGCCGAGGATGTTGGCCGCGTCGTCCTTGCGGAGCTTGGCGACGGGCTGGCCGGTGAGTTCGGCGGCCTGTTCGAGGCTCTTGTTGGTGGGGTTGCTCACCAGGTGCATGACGCCGTACCCGCCGCTGGCGCTGGGCTCGCCGTTGTGGCCGTCAAGGTGGGTTTCGGCGTATCCGAGCGCGACGAGCAGGTCCCGGGGGACGTCGTGGGCGGCGGCTGCCCGGTCGAAGGCTTCGGACAGGGGGTTGGCGGTGTGCTGGGCCAGGGCCGGCTGACCTGTGAGGACCATGAGGGAGGTGATGACCGCGGCCGTGAGGGCCACTAATCGCGTTCGGGCGAGAGTCATGGGCGCTCCTCGTTGGGGGGTATCGGTCGCACAGTAAGGCCGTTCCATGACAGATGTCGATAATTGACATTACTTAGGTATTAAAGGAAACTTTCCGCCCGCGCGAAGGGGATGGCGGGCTAGGTTGGGCCCCCGCCAATGTGGTGAAAACTATTGCGCTCTACGGGAAGTCGGCTGAAACTTCCCTTCGTGACCACGCTTCTGCGTCTCGTCCTGACGGCCCTGCTGGCCGTCTTAGCCGGCGCCGTGGCGCCCGCGACCGCACCCGCGGCGGCCTCCTCCGCCTGCACCGTCGACCCCGCCACGCCCAAGCGCCAGCTCAGGGCCATGTGGATCTCCAGCGTCGCCAACATCGACTGGCCCAGCCGCACCGGACTGAGCGTGGCCGCCCAGCAGGCGGAGTTCCGCTCCTGGCTCGACCTGGCCGTACAGCGCCGGATGAACGCCGTGGTCGTCCAGGTGCGGCCGACCGCCGACACGTTCTGGCCCTCCAGTCTGGAACCGTGGTCGCAGTGGCTCACCGGCACCCAGGGACGCGACCCCGGCTACGACCCGCTCGCCTTCATGGTCGCCGAGGCGCACGCCCGCAACTTGGAGCTGCACGCCTGGTTCAACCCCTACCGCGTGGCCAACCACGACGACCCCAGCCGCCTGATCTCCACCCACCCGGCGCGCCGCAACCCCGCCTGGCGCTTCGCCTACGGCGGCAAGCTCTACTACAACCCCGGCCTGCCCGAGGTCCGCGACTTCATCGAAGACGTGATCATGGACGCGGTCAGCCGCTACGACATCGACGGCGTCCACCTCGACGACTACTTCTACCCCTATCCCGTCAGCGGCCAGACCATCCCGGACTCGGCCGCGTACTCCCAGCACGGCGGCGGGATGAACGTCCACGACTGGCGCCGCGAGAACGTCAACCTCCTGGTACGCGAGCTCGACCAGCGCATCCACGCCGCCAAGCCGCACGTGACGTTCGGCATCAGCCCGTTCGGCATCTGGCGCAACGCCTCCGCCGACCCGCTCGGCTCGCGCACCTCCGGACTCCAGTCGTACGACGCGATCTACGCCGACAGCCGCCGCTGGGTCAAGCAGGGCTGGGTGGACTACATCTCGCCGCAGATCTACTGGCACATCGGCTTCAGCACGGCCGCGTACGAGGTGCTGACCGCCTGGTGGGCCGAGGTCGTCCGGGGCACCGGCACCCAGCTCGTCATCGGCCAGGCCGCCTACCGCGCGGGCGCCTCCGGCCAGGACGCCGCCTGGCAGGACCGCACCGAGCTGAGCGACCACCTGCACGTCAACCGGCAGCACCCCGAGGTCGCCGGCGACGTGTACTTCAGCGCCAAGGACGTCAGGGCCGACCGCATCGGCTCGTTCTCCACGCTGGCCGCCGCCCACTACGGCAAGCCGGCGCTGCTGCCCGCCCGCGGCTCCGCCGCCGCGCCCGCCACGCCGTCGATCACCTCGGCCACCCGCGTCACGAACGGCGTCTCGCTCGCCTTCCAGGGCTCCGGCGCCCGCTACTACGCGATCTACCGCACCACCGGAGCCGCCGGCGAGTGCGCGTTCGCCGACGCCCGCAACCTGGTCGCCACCACGACGAAGACCGCCTACACCGACACCACGGCCGCGCCCGGCACCGCCTACACCTACTACGTGACCGCGCTCACCCGCACCCACCAGGAGAGCGCCCCCAGCCCCGGCAGGTCCGTGACCGGCTCCGGCGAGACCTTCAGCGTCACCGTCGACAACGCCGACGCCGCCTTCACCGCGAGCGCCGCCTGGGGCACCTCCACCTACTCGCCGCAGCTCCACGGCACGGACTACCGCTTCGCCGACCCGGTCTCGGCCAGCGACCCGGCCTGGTTCCGGGCCGCGATCCCCGCCGCGGGCAGCTACCGCGTCGAGGTGTGGCACCCGGCCAACGCCGGCTACAGCAGCGCCGCGCCGCACATCGTGGCCGCGGCGGGCGGCAACCAGACCGTCACCGTGGACCAGCGCTCGGGCGGCGGCGCCTGGCGCGTGCTCGGCACGTTCTCGCTGGCCGCGGGCACGTACAACGTGGTGGGGGTGAGCCGCTGGACCTCCGCGCCGGGTTACGTCATCGCCGACGCCGTGCGCATAACCCGCGTGTGACCCGCGGTTCTGGGTAGGGGGCGCGCATGACCCTCATAGACCGCGTGCGCGCCTACCTCCGCAGCCCCCAGGGCAGGCAGACGATCGAGAAGGCCAAACGGATGGCCCGAGACCCCCGCAACCAGCACAAGGCCCGCCGGTTCCTGGACCGGTTCCGCTCCCGCCGCCGCTAGCCGCCCTCAGCTCACGGCCGGCCGAAGCGGATGCTCTCCAGCAGGTCGGCCTCCGCCCGGTCCAGGATTCTGGCGCTGTGAGCGGGCGCCGGCCGGCCCGCTCGGGCGCGCGCCAGCAGGGCGTGGCAGCGGCGGTGGTGCCGGGCGAACGTCCGGTCCGGCACGACGCGGCCCCTGGCGTGCTGGCCCGCCTTCGCCACCTCCGGCGTGACGTCCAGTAACACCAGGTGGAAGCCGCCCCGCCGGCCCATCCAGGCGAACGCGCGCAGCACGAACGCGCCGCAGCCCCGGTTGTGGGCGACCACGGATCGCCCGGCCCGCACCGCCGCGCGAATCCGCCACAGGTGCGTGCAGAACACCACGAACGTCCGCACCGGCTTCGGGGCCCAGCGCAGCCCGCCGGCCCAGTGCAGGCGCGACTGCATGGAGTCGATCACCGCCGCGCCGCCCGCCGTGACCGGGCCGCTCTCGGTCCCGGTCAGGCCGTACAGGCGGCGCAGCAGCGTGGTCTTGCCCGCGCCGGGCAGGCCGGTGAGGATCACCAGCGATCCGGCGGGGAAGTGCAGGGACGTCTCCCGGGCAGCGGGCACAGAGATGGACAAAACTGCTCACCTTCCCACGAACCCTCAGACGCACGTCCCCCCAACCTAGCGAGCTTGGTGGCCGAATCGGGCCGGAGCGGGACCGCCGAGGCGGACGACGGGATCGGCGAGCACGTCGGAGTCGCGCTCCGGAGCCGGGTCGATGACCGGCTCGGGCTCGCCCGCCTCGGCGATCCGGCGCAGCAGCCGCTCGCGCAGCTCCGCCGACACCTCCAGGTGCGAGCGCAGCCCGGCCAGGTTGACCAGCTCGTGCGGGTCGCTGTCGAGGTCGTACAGGGCCTGCTCGCGGTAGCGCGGCGAGCCGGCGTCGTGCCACGGGTCGGCGTCCTCGGCCACCGCGTAGTACTTCCACCGGGACGTGCGGATGCCGCGCCCCACCTCCGACTCGCTCACCTGGAAGAACACCTCGCCGGGCCACTCGGCGCGGGAGTCGCGCAGCAGCGGCAGGAACGAGCGCCCCTGCATGTCGCCCGGCACCGGCAGCCCGGCGGCCTCCAGCAGCGTCGGCGGCAGGTCGAGGGTGCTGACCGGCCGCGCGATCGCGCCCCCGCCGTCGAAGCCCGGACCGCGTACGGCCAACGGCACCCGCAGCGAGGCGTCGTGGCAGGACCGCTTGTACTCGTCGTTGCGCGTCTTGAAGTGGCTGCCGTGGTCGGAGGTGTAGGCCACGATCGTGTCGTCGAGCAGCTCCATGCTGCGCAGCGCGTCGAGCAGCCGCCCCAGCCCCTCGTCCAGCCGTTTGACCTGGCCGAGGTAGCCGCCGAGATGCCGGTGCGCGGTGCCGCCGAGCGCCGCCAGGTCGGGCGGCAGCCAGCGGCCCTGATAGCGCTCCTCGTAGCCGTCGGGCGCCGGGTAGTTGTCGACCTCGTTCTGGTGGTGCGGCTCCAGGAACGACAGGAACAGGAAGAACGGCTCCCCGTGGTGGTCGGCGACGAACCGGACGGCGGCGTCCACCAGCGCGTCGGAGCGGTAGCCGGGCAGGAAGACCGGCTCCTCGGCCTCGTCGTAGACGATCGTCCGGTAGGCGTCGGAGGTGAACTCCAGCGTGTTGGCCGCCAGCCAGCTCCGGTAGCCGCCGCGCTGCTCCTCCGGCACCGGGTCGCCCTGGGCCAGGTGCCATTTGCCGATGTACCCGGTGGCGTAGCCGGCCTCGCCGAACCGGTGGGCCAGCGTGCGCTCCTCCGCCGGCAGCGTGAGCCCGTTGCGGTGCACCCCGACCGTCGTCGGGTAGCGCCCGGTCTGCAGCGCGGCGCGGGCGGGCGCGCACACCGGCTGCGGCGTGAGCGCCACCGTGGCCTGGGTGCCGTGCCTGGCCATCCTGTCGAGGTTGGGGGTGAAGGGGCCGACGGTGTCCCACCGCTGCTGGTCGGTCAGGATCACGATCACGTTCGGGCGTGCCAAGAAGAAGCTCCTAACGAAGGCCGGTCAGCGCGATGCCGCGGACGAAGTAGCGCTGGGTGACGATGAACAGGACGGCGGTGGGCACGAACAGGATCACCGAGCCCGCGGCCGTCAGGTGCCAGAGCGTGAAGTACTCCTGGTTGAACAGCGTGAGCCCGACGGGGATCGTCCGCATCTCGGGCGTCGTGGTCGCCACCAGCGGCCACAGGAACTCGTTCCACTGGAAGACGAACGTGAACAGCCCGAGCACGGCCAGCGCCGGGCGCGTCTGCGGCAGGATGATCCGCCGGTAGATGGCGAACTCCGAGGCCCCGTCGATGCGCGCGGCGTGGATGAGGTCGTCCGGGATCGGCTGGATGAACTGCCGCATGAGGAAGATCCCGAACGCGTCCATCAGGAACGGCGTGATCAGCCCCTGGTACGTGTTGATCCACCCGAGGTGCGCCATCAGCACGTAGAGCGGGATCATCCGCACGAAGAACGGCACCATCAGCGTCGCCAGCAACGCCACGAACAGCGTGTTGCGCAGCGGGAAGCGGAACTTGGCGAACACGTACCCGACCAGCGGGTCGAACAGCAGGTGCGCCAGCGTGATCCCGCCGGCCACGACCAGGCTGTTGACGATGAAGTCGCCGAACGGCGCCCGGGCGAACAGCTCGGCGTAGTTGCCCCACTGCGGCGACTCCGGCCACACCACGGCCTCGGCCGACAGCGTCTCGGCCTCGGTCTGCAGCGACAGGGAGAGCATGTAGAGCAGCGGCAGCACCATCACCAGCGAGGCCACGGTCAGCAGCGTGTAGAGCAGCGCGCGCCGCATCAGTACTGCACCTCCCCGCGCCGCCCGGCCCGGAGCTGGACGAGCGTGAAGGCGACGATCACGATCAGCAGCAGCACCGACTGCGCCGAGGCGTAGCCGAAGTCGCGGGCCCGGAAGGCGACGTTGAAGATGTGGAACACCGACAGGTCGGTGGCGTCGCCCGGCCCGCCGTTCGTGATGATGTACGCCTGCCCGAACGCCTGGAGCCCGGAGATCACCGCCATCACCGACACGAACAGCGTCGTCGGCGCGAGCAGCGGCAGCGTGATCCGCCAGAACCGGTGCCACGCGTCGGCCCCGTCGATCTTCGCCGCCTCGTGGAACGTCTCGGGGATGCCTTGCAGCCCGGCCAGGAACAGCACCATCGTGTAGCCCACGCTCTGCCACAGCGTGACGGCGGCGATGGTCAGCAGCGGGCTGGTGTTGAGCCACTGCTGCTCCGGCAGCCCGAGGGCGGCCAGCGTCCGGTTGAGCACGCCGAGCTCCGGGTCGAGGATGTTGCGCCAGAGCAGCCCGACGATCGCCACCGACGTCAGGTAGGGCACGAGCAGCATCACCCGGAACGCCACCCGCCCCCTGAGCGGCTGGTCCAGCGCCATCGCCAGGCCCAGCCCGAGGACGATCGACCCGGCCACCACGATCAGTGCGAACCCGCCGGTGACCAGGAACGAGTGCCGCACCGCCGGATCGGCCAGCGCCTGGGCGTAGTTGCCCAGCCCGGCGAACCGGTCCGCGGACGGCCCCGTCATCAGGCTCGTGGAGACCACGTTCCCGATCGGCAGGTAGAAGAAGGCGGCGAAGAACAGGATCGCGGGCAGCAGGAACAGATAGGCGGTGCGGGCATACCGGGCGGAGAGCGTACGCGGGCGCAGCACGCTCATTTCAGGTAACCCCGGGCCGCCTCGGCGAACTTCTCGACGGCCGCGGCGGCGGGCTCGTTCTGGATGAGCACCGACTGGTACATCTTCTTCAGCTCGTCGTCGAAGCGCCCGAACTGCCCGGTCAGCCTGATCTCCTGGCTGGCGTCGCGGGCCATGCCGAGCGCGTCGGCGAACGCCTTGATCCCCGGGTCGGCCTGCACCTCGGGCAGCTCCGCCCAGGAGAGGCGCGGCATCAGCATGCCGACCTCCTTGGTGGCGGCCCGCTCGACCTCCAGCGCGGTGATCCGCTTGACGAAGTCCCACGACAGGTCGGGCCTGCGTGCCTTGGCCGGGACGAACACGCTGGTCCCCGCCGCGTTCGTGGCCTGCTCGCGGCCCTTGAGCGGGGCCGCGTAGCCGACCTCGATGTCAGGGCTGGTCTGCTTGATCGGCCCCAGGTCCCACGGCCCGGTGATGATCATCGCGGCCCGCTTGGCGGAGAACAGCTTCTGCGGCCCCGAGTAGTCGGTGCCCGACACCGGCACCGGCGCCACCTTGTGCTTGTGCACCAGCTCGGCCTGGAAGCGCATCGCCTCCACGGCCGCGTCGTGCGGCATCAGCACGCCCTTGGTCGCCGGGTCGTAGTAGCGCACGCCGTTCTGCATCAGCCACGGCCCGGCGTAGCCGTGGTCCTGGTTGAGCGCGATGCCGTACACGTCGCCCTTGGTGAGCTTCCCGGCCGCCTCCAGCAGCTCCTCCCAGGTGGTGGGCGGCTCGACGCCGGCCGCGTCCAGCATGCCCTTGTTGTAGAGCAGCAGCGTGCACGTCAGGTGGAGCTGCACCCCGTACACCTGGCCCTGGTACGAGTTCCGCTCGACGGTGACGGGACGCCAGTCGGACGGGAAGCCCATCGCCTGGCCGTCACGGTCGACGTACTCCTGCAGCGACAGGGCGTTGCCGGAGATCGCGAAGTCCTGGACCCAGCCGCCGGGCTCCTCGACCACGTCGGGCACGCTCCCGGAGGCGAAGTCGGCCAGCAGGCGGGTGCGCAGGTCGGGCCACTGGTACTTCTGGAAGTTGACCTTGACCTGGTGGGCCTGCTCGAACTCGGCGATCACCTTGCGGTAGGCCTGGTAGTCGTGGCCGGCGTTCCAGTAGACGGTGAACGTGCCGGGCTCGGCGGACGGGGCGGGCGGGGCGCCGGCGCAGGCGTTCAGGAGGGGGACGGCGGCGGCGGCCGACGCCAGGCGGAGCAGGTCGCGGCGGGAGAGGGCGGGGGACATCTCATCGGTTCCCTTCTAGGAAGAGCCCCGGCGCAGGAACGCCCAGGAGCGGACGATCTCGCGGTCGGGCAGTGGCTCGTCGGCCTGGAGGCGGTCGAAGAGCAGGCGCACGACGTCGGTGTAGTCGTGCCTGAGCGGGCCAACGGTGCTGAGCTGCGGGTTGGCGATGAGTCCTTCGTCGATGTTGCCGACGCCGACCACGGCGACGTCGTCGGGCACGCGCAGCCCGGCGTCCCTGGCGGCCCAGATCGTGCTGATCGCGGCCCGGTCGCTGGCCGCGAAGATCGCGTCGGGCGGCTCCGGGCCACGCAGCAGCGCGGTGGCCGCCTGGTAAGCGCCGACGCGGTCGTCCGCGCCGGGCACCACGATGCGGCACGCCGGGTTGACGCCGTGCCGGTCGAGCGCGGTGGTGTAGCCGAGCAGCCGGCCGGCGGGCCGCTCGCGGTAGAGCTCGTAGCGCTGGGCCAGGAACGCGATGCGCCGCCGGCCCTGCGCGATCAGGTGCTCGACCGCCTCGGCGCACGCCTCGGCCTCCGGCGTCCGTACGACGTCGCAGCCCGGAGGCACGTTCTCCTGGCCGATGACCACGGTCGGCATGCGGGTGGCGACGACCGATGACAGCAGGTCCTCGGTGAGGTGGTCGCCGACGGCGTGGATCAGCACGCCGTCGGCGATGCCGCCGCGCAGCACGTCGACCGCCGCGACGGCGCGCGCCTCGGAGTAGACGGTGAGCGTGACGACCGAGTAGCCATGGCCGTCGGCCATCTCGTGCAGGTCGCGGGCCAGCCGCTCGTCGGTCGGCACGCCGCCGAACGACGACTGCACCAGGCACACCCGCTGGGTACGCCGCCGCCGCAGGCTCCTGGCGGCCTGGTTGGGGGTGTAGCCGAGCTGGGCGGCGGCGTCGATCACGCGCTGCCTGGTCTCGGCGGCCACCCGCCTGTCCCGGCCGCCCAGCACGTACGACACGGTGGCGATCGACACTCCGGCGAGCTCTGCCACCTGTTTGGCGGTAGGTCTCATGTTATACGAATAACATAGTATTCCCTGCATGTAAAGTAGGTTTTTATCCGGGCCCTTTGTGGAGCGACGTGATGCTCGACCGGGATGACGGGTGTGTGCTGCGTCATAGTGGTTAATCGTTTAACACACGAAAGCCCGTTACGGGAGGCCCTATCTTGCAAGTTGAGTTCAACTCAACCAGCATGGAGGCGTGGAACCGTTGTCCGAACGCGCCGCCGCCAGCCGCCGCCGCCTGCTCGAAGCCGCCGCCGACGAGCTCATCGCCACCGGCGACGTCGAGGTGGCGGCCGTCGCCCGGCGCGCCGGCCTCAGCGTCGGCCTGCCGTACCGCTACTTCGGCACCCGCAGCGGCCTGATGAGCGCGCTCCTGGAGGACTTCTACGAGCGGCTGGTGGCCGACACCGTCCTGGTCAGCTTCGACGGCGACACCTGGCTCGACCGGTGGCGGGCCCAGCTCACCACCTGGGTCGACCGCGTCTACGACGACCCGCTCGCCCCCGTCGTCCTCGGCCGCATGGTCGGCGACGCCGAGGTGGCGGCCATGGAGGCGCGCTGCTTCAAGCTCGTCATCACGCTCGGCGCCAAACACGTCGCCGCGGGCCAGGCCGAAGGCGCCGTCGTCGCGGACCGCGACCCCGAGCTGCTGGCCACGGCCGTGGTGGGCGGCATGCGCGCCGTCTTCACCGTCGTCCTCGACCAGGACCCCCGGCCCGAGCGGGCGACGGTGCTGCGCGAGCTGTGGGAGTTCAGCACCGCCGCGCTCGGCGCCCGCCCGCGAGGCGACGGCTGATGGCCGCCGGCGCCCTGTCCGCGCTGCACCGCGACGGCTTCCTCGTGCTGCCCGGCGTGCTCGCCCCGGCCGCCTGCCGGCGCATCCGCGCCGACCTCACCCCGCTGCTCGGCCCCGCAGGCCGCGACCCCTTCCGCACCGGCCACCTCCGGCAGGTCTTCGGCGTCCTGACCAACACCCGGGCCGTCGACCCCCTGCTCGACCACCCGGCGGCGCTCGCCTTCCTGGACCGCCTCCTGCTGCCGAACTTCCTGCTGTCCCAGCTCGAAGTGATCGAGGTGCGCCCCGGCGCCCCGGCCCGCCCGCCCGCGCCGGACGACCGGCACTACCCGCTGCCCCGCCCGCGCCCCGCCCTGTCGGTGGCCGCCCTGTGGCCCGTCGACGACGCCGCGATCACCGTCTGGCCGGGCAGCCACCGCTGGCCCGACGGCCGCACCCCGATCGGCTCCGGCGTCCCGCTGCCCGTCGAGGCCGGCTCGTGCGTGCTGCTCCTCGGCACCCTCTGGCACGCCCGCCCGCCGCTCCCCGACCTGGCCGCGCCCCGGCTGACGGTCACCGCCCACTACTGCGAGCCCTGGCTGCGCACCCGCGAGGCGTTCACGCTCTCACCGGGCCGCGAGGTCGCCCGCCAGCTCACCGGGCGGGTCCGCCGCATGCTCGGCTACAGCGTCCACCCGCCCGACACCGGCCTGGTCGACGGCATGCACCCGGAGCGGCTGTTCGCCTAGAAAAAATCTCTCCTCCCTCTGTCACACCTCCCCGCCGGGGCGGGTCGGGGTGATGAAGGCAGAAACACACAGAGGAGCGTCACCCATGTCCACCACCTACGTGATCATCACCCTGCTGGCCGCCGCCACCACCGGCTTCTCGGCCGTCTCCGTCTTCATGCGCGCCAAGTGGGTCGTGGAGCCGCTGGCCGCCTACGGCATCCCGCGCGCCTGGTGGCCCTGGCTCGGCGCGGCCAAGGCGGCGGGCGCGCTCGGCCTGGCCGCCGGGCTGCTCGTCCCGGCCGTCGGCGTCGCGGCGGCGATCGGCCTGGTGCTGTACTTCACCGGCGCCGTCGTCACCGTGGCCCGCGCCCGCTGGTTCTCCCACCTGCCGTTCCCGATGATCTACGCCGCCCCGGTGATCGCCTCCCTGGCGCTCGGCCTCGCCGGCTGAACGGCGCGCCTTCAGGAGCGGAGAAGGAAAGCCGTAAGGATTCCGTAAACGGCCCCCGCGATGCTGAAGGCACATCGAAAGCGAGAAGGAGCGGAAACATGGCGAGCAAACTGGTGGTGTCGGCGTTCGTGTCGCTCGACGGGGTCATGCAGGGCCCCGGCGGGCCGGGCGAGGACGACTCCAACGGCTTCACCCACGGCGGCTGGCTGGCCCCGCACGTCGACGAGGTGTTCGGCCAGATCATGGGCGACCAGCTGGAGCAGGCGTCCGGCATGCTGCTGGGCCGCAGGTCCTACGACATCCTCTCCTCCTACTGGCCCGGCGTGCCCGACGAGGAGGGCGGCGCCCGGATCAACAGCATGCCCAAGTACGTCGCCACCCGCACGCCCAGGACCGCCGACTGGCGCAACACGACGGTCCTGGCGGGCGAGGCCGCCGAGACCGTCGCCGAGCTCAAGCGGACCACCGACGGCGAGATCATGACCCAGGGCAGCACCGACCTCATCCACACGCTCCAGCGGGCCGAACTGGTCGACGAGTACCGGCTGCTCGTCTTCCCCGTCGTCCTCGGCGAGGGCAAGCGCCTGTTTTCCCCGGGCACCATGCCGGCCGGGCTGAAGCTCACCGGCTCCACCACCACGGGCGCCGGAGTCCTGTACGTGACCTACGCGTGGGAGGGCAAGCCCCGCACCGGGTCCGTGGCTTGAGTAGCGAAGCGGCACCCTCTAGCGTTCGGGCACATGAAAGACCTCCTCCCGCCCGACCCGGTCCCCGAACTCCTGCGCCTGACGGTGCCCCACGAGGACGTGGCCGGGGTCCTCGCGGCCCGTCCCCGGCCGGGCACCGAGGCGTGGCGGCTGCTGGAAAGCAACGTGCACACCCTGGTGTCGGCCATGGGCGACCTGGACGACCCGCCGCGCTTCCCCGACCTGCCCGACCCGTACTTCTACGTGCACGTGTTCATGGCCGCCGCGCCGCATGTCCGCGAATACCACCGCTCCCGCGGCATCCCGGACGACGTCTCCTCGCGCACGCTGGCCGACCTGGGCCGCAACATGGCCGTCTACCGCAAGAGGCTCGGCACCGGCGGGCTCAACGCGCCGTCCTGGCTCATGCTGCACTTCCGCGGCATGATCTACGAGCTGGGGCGGCTGCAGTTCGAGCGCGCCACGCTCGACGAGCGCCTGGCCGAGTCGATCAAGGCCGCCGGGCTGCCGTGCGAGCCGGGCGAACCGGCGCTCTCCGTGCACATCCCCGACTTCCTCGGCCCGATGACGCCCGAGGCGTGTGACGCGGCCTTCGCCGAAGCCGCCGCGTTCTTCCCGCGCCACTTCCCCGAGGAGCGGCCGCGCTACGCCTTCTGCGGCTCGTGGCTGCTCGACGAGCAGCTCGCCCGCTACCTGCCGGAGGAGTCCAACATCGTCCGCTTCCAGCGCCGCTTCCGGCCGGCCTACCGCTCGGACGACGACGGCGGCATCGTCCCGTTCGTCTTCGGCGCCGACGCGCGGCTCGCCCCGGACCTGCCCCGCCGCACCAACCTGGAACGCGCCGTCGGCGACCACCTCCGCGCCGGCAACACCTGGCACGCCACCACCGGCTGGACCCCCCTGGCGGGCACCCCGGCCGAATGACACGGCCGCCCACCGGTGAAAGTCGTAGAGTTGCACCGCCGGTCTGGAGGGTCCTGGAAGGAGGCGCACCATGTACATATCGCGGCTTGTCATCCAGGGGCTTCGCGGTTTCTCCGGTCCCAGGCAGGTGGACCTCGACTTCAGTCGTCCGGACGGCTCCTACGCGGGCTGGACGGTTCTCGCCGGACGGAACGGATCGGGCAAGACGACGATCCTGCAGGCGATAGCGCTGGGAGTCATCGGCCAGTACTTCGTCCGCGATTGGGAGGGCTGGCGAGGCGCGCCCGAGGGTGAGCAGGGGTTCCTACGTGTCACGGTGGTGCAGGACTCGGAGTTCGACGGAGGGCTGGACTTCGGTCCGCAGGACTTCGAACTGCGCTGGAACGACTCCGACGGCTCCCACCTGACTCCGCAGTGGGCCATGACCTCAGGCCGGGCCAAGGGCGCCAGACGCTTGCGATTCGCCCCTGGAGAAGGAGGGTTCTTCGCGGGCTACGGGCCCTTCCGCCGGTTGTCCGCAGCCGCGCTGGGGCGTGGCGAGTCGCCGCGGGCAGCCATGTACGCGGGGTTGCGGACGCTCTTCGACGAGGACGTGAGTCTCGTGGAGGGCGTCAGCTGGCTGGTCGAGCAGCATCTCTACCAGCTGGAGGGGCGTCCGGGCGCCGCCGAGCTGCTGGAGGCGGTGCTTTCCTTGCTGGCCGACGGCATGCTTCCCGACGGCCACACGGTGGTGCGCGTCGATTCCGACGGGTTGTGGGTGCGGCAGGATGACGGCACGGAGATGCCGCTGCGCCGGATGAGCGAGGGGTACAAGGCGGTGACGGCCCTCGTGCTCGACATCATCCGCCAGATGCATCTCGCCTATGGCAGGGTGCGCGTCAGCTATGCCGGCGAGACGCCGACGCTGGCGTATCCGGGTGTCGTTCTCGTGGACGAGGTCGAGAACCATCTGCACGTCAGCTGGCAGAAGAAGATCGGTGAATGGCTGACGGACCACTTTCCGCTCGTCCAGTTCATCGTGACCACGCACAGCCCGTACATCTGTCAGACCGCCGCCGCCAACGGGCTGGTTTCCCTTCCCGGACCTCATGAGCCCAGGGCGGCACACGTCGTCGACCGGGATCTTCATGAGCGCGTCGTCTTCGGAAGCGGTGACGATGCCATTCTGACCGAGCTGTTCGGTGTCGACAGTCCTTATTCGAGGAGGGCTGAGGACGTGCGGCGCATTCTCGGGGACCTCGAGGACAAAGTCCTGGAGGGCTCGGCGTCCACGGCCGAGATCGAAGAATATCGAAAGCTCAGCAAAATGCTGGAGAGCTCACTCTCGGCCCGGGTGGACGAGGTCTCCTCCCGTCTGGGGAGGCGGGATTGATCCGGATCTCCCGCCCTGATCTGGGCCCTGAGCTGTCGCTGCGGCTGCGCACGCGCACGGACCGGCTGAAAGTGGCGGATGCGGATCACCGTGCTGCCCGCAGGGAGTGGTCCGGCGCCGCCCTTGAGAAAGAAGGCGTCAGGCTGACGCTGCGTCAGATGTCGGCGGCGGTCGAGCGCTGTATGTACTGCGGTGACAGTCGAGGCACGGACATCGATCATTTCGAGCCGATCAGGTAGCGCCGCTCCGCACGTTCGAATGGCTGAACCATTTACTCGCATGCTCCTCGTGCAACAGCAATGCGAAAAGGGACCGGTTTCCTGTGGACGAGTCCGGGGTCTGCCTGCTCGTCGACCCGACACGCGATGATCCGCTGGACCATCTCCGGTTGATCCTTTCGACCGGCACCTATCGCGGCAACACGCCCAGAGGCCGCGCGACCATCGAGGTGTTCCAGCTCAATCGGGCTGACCTGCGAAGAGGGCGTGAGGTCGCGTTCCCGAGGTGTCAGGCCATGCTGCGCGAATACCTGCGCCTGCGCAACGCGGGTGAGTCCCGCGATGCCGCCATCATGCTGCACGCGTTGCGCGAGCAGCCGTTTCTCGACGTGCTCCACGCCATGTACCGGACGATGCCGACCCCGGGCGCCGACATCGTGCTGGGTGGCCCGGACGTCCTGGAGGCTCTACGCCTGTCGCTCCGGTGAAGAGGCGGGGCGGGGTGGGGCGGTGCTGCCTCGGGGGACGAGGCGGGCGGATTCGTCCTGGATGCCGGTGACCTCCTCGCCGGCGATGAGGGCGAGCAGGGCGCGGGCGGCGTGGGCGCCGTAGGCGGGGATGTCGCGGGTCAGGGCGCTGAGGGCGGGGCGGACGACCTGGGAGAGCGGCGAGTCGTCCCAGGCGACGATCGACAGGTCGCCGGGGACGTCGAGGCGCATCTCGTGAGCGGCCGACATGCCTGCCACGGCCATGATGTCGTTGTCGTAGACGACGGCCGTGGGCCGGGTGGCGGCGCTGACGAGGCGGCGGGTGGCGCGGGCGCCCTCCTCGCCGGTGTAGTCGGTGTGCATGATGGCGGGCCGGTCGAGGCCCAGGTCGTCGCAGGCTGCGGTGAATGCCTGGTCGCGCAGCACGGTGTGGACGAGCTCGGGCAGGCCGGCGACGCGGGCGATGCGGCGGTGGCCGAGTGCCGCCAAATATTCGACGGTCTCCCGGATGGCGACGGCGTCGTCGGACCAGACGGGGGTCAGGGCGCCGGCCTCCGACGGGTGGCCGATGACGACGGCGGGCAGGCCGAGCTCCTTGAGCGCGGTGACGCGGGCGTCGGAGAAGCGCAGGTCGACGAGGATGGCGCCGTCGACGCGGCCTTCGCCCCACCAGCGGCGGTAGATGTCCGTCTCCTGGTCGGGTGAGGCGGCGACCTGGAGCATCAGCGCGTAGGAGTGGCTGGCCAGCTCGCTCTCGATGCCGCTGATCAGCTCCATGAAGAACGGCTCGACGCCGAGGATGCGGGCGGGGCGGCACACGGTGAGGCCGACGGAGCGGGCGCGGGCGCCGTTGAGCGCGCGGGCGGCGGAGTTGGGGCGCCAGCCGATCTCCTCGGCGATGGCCTTGATGGCGGCGCGTTTGGCGGGGGAGACGCCGGGGCGGTCGTTGAGGGCGTAGGAGACGGCCACTTTGGAGACGCCCGCTCGCCGGGCGATGTCGGCGATCGTCGGTCGCTTCACCGAGCCTCCACTTGTGAACCGGTTAGTCAGTGCACCCGAACTTTACTACCGCCCTCCCCAACCGCACTTCGGCGGCCCCATCGTCTCAAACGCATCACGACTCTTGACGCCGTCGTCACGCCGTATTGACCGTCTCGGTACTTCACCGGTTCAGCGACAGCGCTCGGCACGGCCGGTTGCGGGAGCGCTCCCAAGGAGCTCCTGCGCAGGTCAGCGGGCTTTCGCCGGGCCGAGGAAGCGGCGGCGTCACACGTCCCGGGCCGCCGATCTCGGGGTTGGACAGGACGGTCGACCTCCGCTTCGGTGGGGGAAGGAGAAACAGATGCAGACCCGGGCGCGGATCCTGATACCGCTCCTCGCGGCTGGCCTGACGGCCACCGCCTGTACGGGCGGCGGCGCCACACCGGCGGCCACCCAGAACACCCAAGCCGCCCCCGCCGCCACCGGCCAGGGCGCCACGGGCGAGCTGCCGCGCAACGAGACCCTCTACACCACCGGCACCCAGTGGGGCCCGCCGGCCAACTTCAACCCGATCCGCGAATGGGACTCCGCCACCGGCACCAAGGGCCTGGTCTACGAGAGCCTGTTCCACTACGACCCGAACGCGGCCAAGCTCACCCCGTGGATCGCCGAGAGCGGAAGCTGGGTGGACGACACCACGTACGAGGCCAAGATCCGCACCGGGGTCACCTGGTCCGACGGGAAGCCGCTGACGGCCAAGGACGTGGCGTTCTCCTACAGCCTCGGCAAGATGGAGACGATCCCGTACCACAACATCTGGGACTGGCTGAAGAGCGTCGAGGCGGTCGACGACCAGACCGTGCGCTTCACGTTCTCCCAGGCCAACTACCAGGAATGGGACTTCAACCTCTACAGCCGCGTCATCGTGCCGGAGCACGTCTGGAAGGACCGCTCCGAGGAGGACGTGCTCAACGGCGTCAACGAGAACCCGGTGGGCAGCGGCGCATACAAGTATCAGAGCCACGACCAGGACCGCGTGGTGTGGGTCAAGCGCGACGACTGGTGGGGCAAGACGGCGCTCGGCATGGAGCCCAAGCCCCGGTACATCGTCGACGTCGCCACCCCCAGCAACGAGGTGGCCATGGGCATGCTCCTGCAGAAGGGCATGGACATGAGCAACAACTTCCTGCCCGGCGTCGCCAACCTGGTCAAGGGCAACTTCGGCATCACGACGTTCTACAACGAGCCGCCGTACATGCTGTCGGCCAACACCGCCTGGCTGGTGCCCAACACCACGAAGAAGCCGATGGACGACCCGGCCTTCCGCAAGGCGCTGGCCGCGTCCGTGGACGTCAAGAAGATCGTCGAGGGCGTCTACGGCAACCTGGTCAAGGCGGCCAGCCCGACCGGCCTGCTGCCGCAGTGGGACCAGTTCGTCGACCAGGGCGTGGTGGCTTCCGACGGGTTCACCTTCGACACCGCCGCCGCCAAGAAGGCGCTGGCCGACGCCGGCTACAAGGACACCGACGGCGACGGGCTGGTGGAGAACAAGGACGGCTCCAAGATCAGCCTGACCATCGAGGTGCCCGCCGGCTGGACCGACTGGATGGAGGCGGCCCGCGTCATCTCCAGCAGCGCCAAGGCGGCCGGGATCGACGTCAACCCCGAGTTCCCCGACTTCAACGCGCTCGTGCAGAAGCGCGGCGAGGGCAAGTTCGACCTGGTGGTCAACAACGAGCGGCAGCTCTCCAGCAGCCCGTGGACCTACTACGACTACATCTTCCAGCTCCCGATCAGGAAGCAGCAGAACACCGTCAACTTCGGGCGGTACGAGAACAAGAAGGCCTGGGACCTCGTCCAGCAGCTCGACCGGGTCAAGACCGACGACATCGAGGGCATGAAGAAGGTCATTTCCGAGATCCAGAAGATCCACCTCCAGGAGATGCCGATCATCCCGCTCTGGTACAACGGCCTGTGGTCCCAGTCCAGCACCAGCGTGTGGAAGAACTGGCCGTCGTCGGCCGCCGGGACGCCCAAGTCGGCTCCCGTGATGTGGCGCAACTGGCTTGAGCTGGGCGGGTTCGAGACGCTCACGCAGCTCCAGCCGGCGGCCGGCTGACCGGATGACGGGTGCCCCCTCCGCCCGCCCCCGGGCGGAGGGGGCCGCTTGGGAGACCTCACGTGCGCCAATACTTCGGCAGGAAACTGCTCATCTACGGGCTGACCTTCGTGGTCGCCGTCACCGTCAACTGGATGATCCCGCGCTTCATGCCCGGCGACCCCGTCGCGAGCATGCTGGCCAGGGCCCGCGTGTCGCAGCCGGCGGCCGTCGAGGCGATGCGGGCCTACTACACGAACCTGTTCGGCTTCGACCAGCCGATCTGGCAGCAGTACCTGAACTTCTGGGGCGCCCTGTTCCGGGGTGACTTCGGCATCAGCATCTGGGTGTTCCCGACCCCGGTGACCGACGTCATCCTCGGCGCGGTCCCGTACACGCTGGGGTTGATGATCCCGGCGGTGCTGCTCAGCTACTGGATCGGCAACCGGCTGGGCGCGTTCGCGGCGCGGCGCAAGCTGCTGGACAACACGGTCCTGCCGGTCGGCTACGTCCTGACGGCGATGCCGTACATGTGGCTGGCCGTGATCCTGGCGTGGGGGCTGGGCGTGACGGCGGGCTGGTTCCCGGTGGCCGGCGGCTACAGCTTCGCGCTGCAGCCGAGCTGGAGCTGGGCCTTCCTGGTCAACCTGCTGCACCACTGGACGCTGCCGTTCCTGTCGCTGTTCATCGTGGCGCTGGGCGGCTGGGCGATCGGCATGCGCAACATGATCATCTACGAGCTGGAGTCGGACTACTCCAACTACCTGGCGGCGCTCGGCGCGCCGACCCGGCTGATCCGGCGCTACGCCTTCAGGAACGCGATCCTGCCCCAGATCACCGGCCTGGCGTTGCAGCTCGGCGTGCTCGTCGCGGGGGCGCTGGTGACCGAGATCGTGTTCTCCTACCCGGGGCTCGGCAGCCTGATCCTCAAGGCCATCCAGAACCAGGACTTCTTCCTGCTCCAGGGCACGTTCATGTTCATCGTGATCGGGGTGCTGCTGGCCAACTTCATCATCGACATCGTGTACGTGATCGTCGATCCCCGGACACGAGCGGGAATGGCGGGTGCCGCATGACCACGACCACCACCCTGCCCGCGGAAGAGCGGGTGGTGCGCCGCGAGGCGCTGTACTTCGCGGTGCGCAACACCAAGCTGCTCATCGGCTTCGGCATCGTGCTCGTGCTGCTGCTCGTCGGGCTGCTCGGGCCGCTGCTGCTCGGCTCGGCCCCGCCCAACGAGTACGTGGCCGGGCCCATGCTGCCGCCCTCGGCCGAGCACTGGTTCGGCACGACGACGTTCGGCCAGGACGTGTTCACCCAGTTCGTGCACGGGCTGCGCACGACGTTCCTGGCCGGGGCGATGGGCGGCGGGATCGCGGCGGTGATCGCGATGGCGATCGGGTTCGTCGCGGGCTACCGGGGCGGCCTGGTCGACGAGGTGCTCACCATGCTGACGAACGTCGTGCTGGTCATCCCGACGCTGGCCGTGCTGCTCATCATCAACGCCTACCTGGGCATCAGGAGCGTCGGCCTCCAGGCGCTGTTCATCGGCCTGACCTCGTGGCCGTGGGCGGCGCGGGCGATCCGGGCGCAGACGTTCTCGCTGCGCAGCCGCGAGTTCGTGGACCTGGCCAGGCTGAGCGGCGTGAGCACCCGCAGGATCATCATGCGGGAGATCGCGCCCAACATGAGCTCGTACCTGTTCATGACCTTCATCCTGCTGTTCGGCGGCTCCATCCTGATCGCCGCCTCGCTCGACTTCATCGGCCTCGGGCCGACCGAGGGCGTCTCGCTCGGCCTGATGCTGCAGAACGCGACCCAGTGGAGCGCGCTCCAGCTCGGCCTGTGGTGGTGGTTCGTCCCGCCGGGCGCGGCCATCACCGCCGTCGTGGGCGCCCTGTACGTGGCCAACGTGGGCCTCGACGAGGTCTTCAACCCGAAGCTGAGGGAGACATGAGTCTGCGGGTCAACGATCTGAGGGTGCACTACCGCACGCTCAGGGGTGAGGTGAAGGCGCTCGACGGGGTCTCCTTCGGCATGGCGGACGGCGAGATCCTGGGCCTGGCGGGCGAGTCCGGCTGCGGCAAGACGACGCTGGGCAAAAGCCTGATCCGGATGGACGGCCGGATGCGCCACGCGGGCGGCACGGTCGAGCTCGACGGCCGCGAGCTGCCCATCGGCGACGACAGGGCGATGGTCGCCTTCCGCTTCCACGAGGTGTCGCTCATCCCGCAGTACTCGATGAGCGCCATGAACCCGACCCGCAGGATCGGCAGGATGGTCGGCGAGCTGCTGCGCTCGCGCGGGGTCACGCTCGACGTCAAGGAGCTGGAGAGCCGCCTCGACCTGGTGGGCCTGCCGCGCGACGTGCTCGACCGCTATCCGATCGAGCTGTCCGGCGGCATGAAGCAGCGCATGGTGATGGTCATCTCCACGCTGCTCGACCCGTCGCTGCTGATCGCCGACGAGATCACCTCGGCGCTGGACGTGTCGACGCAGCAGGCGGTGGCCAAGGCGCTGCTCGGCTTCCGGGAGAGCGGCTACGTCAAGAGCATGATCTTCATCACCCACGACCTGGCGCTGACCTCGCACATCGCCGACACGATCATGGTGATGTACGCCGGCCGGCTGGCCGAGAAGGCGCCCTCCGACCGGCTCACCAAGGCCCCGCGGCACCCGTACACCCGGCTGCTGATCAACTCGCTGCCGGAGATCGGCGTGCGCCACCAGGACCGCAAGCTGACCGGCATCCCGGGCAGCCCGCCGTCGCTGCTCGACCCGCCCCAGGGCTGCCGGTTCCGCGACCGGTGCCCGATGGCGGGCAAGGAGTGCGCCGAGGACCCGCCGCCGGTCGAGATCGAGCCCAACCACTTCGTCGCGTGCTGGAAGGCCTGATGCTGAAAGTCGACAACGTCACGAAGGTGTACAAGGTCGGCACCTTCGGCGGCAGGACCATGACGGCCGTGGACGCGGTGAGCTTCGACGTGCGGCCCGGCGAGGTCGTCTCGCTCATCGGCGAGAGCGGCAGCGGCAAGAGCACGCTCGGCAAGATGATCCTCGGCCTCGTCCCCATCACCAGCGGCTCCATCACCGTGGACGGCGTCGCGGTCCGGCCGGGCAAGGAGTACTACCGGTCCGTCCAGGGCGTCTTCCAGGACCCGTTCAGCTGCTACAACCCCGTCTTCAAGGCCGACCGGGTGTTCCGGCTCATCAAGGAGAGCTACTACCCGGCCGTCCCCGAGGCCGAATGGGCCGAACGGGTCCGCTCGGCCGTCCGCGACGTGCGGCTCAACCCGGACGAGGTGCTGGGCAAGTTCCCCCACCAGCTCAGCGGCGGCCAGTTGCAGCGGCTGCTCATCGCGCGGGCGCTGCTGCTCGACCTCAAGCTGCTGATCGCCGACGAGATCACCAGCATGCTCGACGCCTCCACCCGCATCGACGTGCTCAACCTGCTGGCCGAGCTCAAGGGCCGGGGTCTCGGCGTGCTGTACGTGACGCACGACCTGTCGCTCGGGCACTACCTGGCCGAGCGTACCGTCGTGCTGCGGCGCGGCACGGTGGTGGAGATGGGCGTGACGGCGAAGGTGTTCGACGACCCGTTGCACCCCTACACCAGGCAACTCCTGTCGGCCGTCCCCCGGCTGCACGCGCCCTGGGAGGAGGCCGCGCCGGTCACCACCTGCCTCTACCACGAGCGCGGCGCCACCGGCGGGCTGCTGGAGGCCGACCCCGGGCACTTCGTGGCATGTGCCCAGCTCAGCGACTGCTAAGGAGACCTACTTGAGCGCGTACCGACCGTTGCACGACGGCTGGACCCTGTCGGCCATCCCGCGCGACGCCGGACCGACGGACGTGCCCGCGAGCGTGCCCGGCTGCGTGCACACCGACCTGCTGACCGCCGGCCTCATCGACGACCCCTACCTGGACGACAACGAGAACCGGCTGGCCTGGATCGGCGACACCCGCTGGGCGTACACGACGGTCCTCACCTGGCAGGCCGACGAGCACGAGCGCACCGATCTGGTGTGCGACGGCCTCGACACGGTCGCCACGGTCACGCTCAACGGCGTCACCGTGGGCAGCACCGCCAACCAGCACCGCTCCTACCGGTTCCCGGTGCGCCACCTGCTGCGCGAGGGCGCCAACACGCTCACCGTGACGTTCGAGCCGGCCGTCGCCCACGCCGAGGCGCTGCGCGAACGGCTCGGCTTCCGGCCCGGCGCCTACGCGGCCCCGTACCCGTTCGTGCGCAAGATGGCCTGCAACTTCGGCTGGGACTGGGGGCCCGCGCTGGTCACGGCCGGGATCTGGCGGCCGATCGGGCTGGAGAGCTGGAGCGGCGCCCGGCTGGCCGAGGTCCGCCCGCAGGTGCGGCTGGACGGCCCGGCCGGCGTGGTGGACGTGCACGTGCGCGTCGAGCGCGCCACCGAGGCGCCGCTCACGCTCACCGCCGACGTGGCCGGGGTCAGCGCCGAGGTGCCGCTCGCCGCCGGGCAGCGCACCGCCGTCGTCTCCCTGTCCGTGCCGGACCCGCTGCTCTGGTCGCCTCGCGGCTACGGCGAGCCGCACCGGTACGAGCTGACCGTGCGGCTCGGCGGGTCCCGCTGGCAGCGGAAGATCGGCTTCCGGAGCGTCGAGCTGGACCGGGACGCGTTCCGGCTGTCGGTCAACGGGGAGCCGGTGTTCGTCAAGGGCGTCAACTGGATCCCCGACGACTGCTTCCCCAGCCGCGTCACCCGCGAACGCCTGGCCGCCCGGTTCGCCCAGGCCGTGGACGCCGGGGTCAACCTGCTGCGGGTGTGGGGCGGCGGGCTGTACGAGAGCGAGGACTTCTACGACCTGGCCGGCGAGCTGGGGCTGATGGTGTGGCAGGACTTCCCGTTCGCCTGCGCCGCCTACCCGGAGGAGGAGCCGTTCCGCGCCGAGGTGACCGCCGAGGCCCGCGAGCAGGTCACCCGGCTGGCCCCGCACCCCGGCCTGGTGCTGTGGTGCGGCAACAACGAGAACCTGGAAGGGTACGCCGACTGGTCCTGGCAGGAGCCGCTGGAGGGCCGGAGCTGGGGCGGCGGCTTCTACCACGACCTGCTGCCGTCGATCGTCGCCGAGCTGGACCCCACCCGCCCGTACATCCCGGGCAGCCCGTTCTCCGCCGACCCGGGCCGGCACCCGCAGGACCCGTCGAGCGGCACCATCCACATCTGGGACGTGTGGAACCGCGAGGACTACACCCGCTACGCCGCCTACACGCCCCGGTTCGTCGCCGAGTTCGGCTTCCAGGGCCCGCCCGCGTACGCCACGCTGCGCCGCGCCGTCTCCGGCGAGCTGGCCGCCGACGCGCCGCTGGTGCTGCACCACCAGAAGGCCGACGACGGCAACGCCAAGCTGCTGCGCGGACTCGGCGACCACCTGCCCCGGCCCGGCTCGTTCGACGACTGGCACTACCTGACCCAGCTCAACCAGGCCAGGGCCATGACGTTCGGCATCGAGCGGTTCCGCGCGCTCGCGCCGCACTGCATGGGCACGATCGTGTGGCAGCTCAACGACTGCTGGCCGGTCACCTCGTGGGCCGCCGTCGACGGCGACGGCCGCCGCAAGCCCCTCTGGTACGCGCTCCGCCGCGTCTACGCCGACCGGCTGCTCAGCGTGCAGGGGGACGAGGTGGCGGTGGTCAACGGCGGCGGCGTGGCGTGGCGCGGCGAGCTGCTGCTGGTCCGCCGGACCCTCGCCGGCGAACCGCTGGCCAAGGAGTCGGTCCCGGTCGAGGCCGGGCCGCGCTCGGTCGTCCGGGTGCCGCTGCCGCCCGCGTTGTCGGCGCCGGACGACCCGTCGGGCGAGCTGCTCACGGCCTCGCTCGGCGACCGGCGCACCGTGGCGTTCTTCGCCGAGGACCCGGCCGTGGCGTTCCCCCCGGCGGCCTACGACGCGAGCGCCGAGCCGGTGGACGGCGGCTACCGGGTCACGGTCACCGCCCGCACGGTCCTGCGCGACCTGGCGCTCTTCCCCGACCGCCTCGACCCGGCGGCCTCGGTGGACGACCTGCTCGTCACCCTCCTGCCGGGCGAGACGGCGACCTTCCACGTGACGTCGGGCGAATCGCTGGACCCGGACGCCCTGACCTCACCCCCGGTCCTGCGCTGCGTCAACGACCGCTGAACCGAGCGTCCGCTGGACGAACTCGTCCACGGCGCGCTCGACCCGGCCGAGGTCGACGCCGAGCTTGACCAGCACCTGGGCGCCCGGGCTCGCACCGTCGCGGACGAGGCCGAGCAGGAGGTGCTCGGTGCCGACGTAGTCGAGGCCGCGCCGCACGGCCTCCTCGTGCGCCGCCTTGAGCGCCTGCTCGGCCGGCGGGGTGAACGGCAGGTAGCCCTGCGCGGGCTGCCCGTCCCGGCCCCTGCTCTCCGCGACCTGGGAGCGCAGCCCCTCAAGGGTGAGGCCCAGGCTCTTGAGGACATGGGCGCCCAGGCCCTCGTTCTCATGGATCAGGCCGAGCAGGAGGTGCTCGCCGCCGATGGAGTTGTGGCTGAGCATCCTGGCCTCTTCCTGGGCCAGGATGAGGACGCGCCGCGCCCGTCCGGTGAACTTCTCGAACATGCCGCCACTCCTCGCAGGTGGATCAGGTTCTCGTCGCTGAGCATGCTAGTGAGCGCGGCGGCGTCAGCCGTAGATCACCGACAGGAAGCGGACCAGGACGGACTCGCGGACGGGGGCCGGGAGGGCGTCCAGGACGGTGTTGACCACGGCCATGCGGGGCTGCCCGGCGCCGGGGCGCAGGTCGACGCCGACGGAGGCGGCCAGTTCGGCGAAGGCGGCGTCGTCCAGGGCGTCCAGGTCGAGGCCGGCGATCAGGTCGACGAGGCCGTCGGGCAGGGTGGCGGGGCCGATGCGCCGGGCGGCGGCGGCCGATTCGGCGATGACCTCCAGCATGGCGTCCACCCCGGCGAGCGTCACGCCGGTGACCGTGATGTGCAGGTTCGCCGGGATGCCCGCGTAGGAGAGCTGTGGTTGCAGGAACCAGCCGCGCGCCCGCGCCTCGTCGGCCAGGACGAACACGTCCACGTCGTCTCCGGTGAAGGCGATCAGCGTGGACTCCGGCTCGCCGAGCACCCGCAGCCCGTCGATCCCGGCGATCCCCTTGCGCAGCCGGGCGGCGGCCTCCAGCGTGGTCCGGCCGAGCTCCAGGTAGCCGTCACGGCCGAGCGCCTGGAGGGTGGCCCAGGCGCCGCCGAGCGGCCCGGCGGTGCGCGAGCTCTGCACGGTGGCGTTGATGATCGTGTAGCCGGGCCAGGCGGCGGACGCGAAGTAGGCCCGGCGCCGCAGCGCCGGGTCGGCGAACAGCACCACTGACGCCCCCTTCGGCGCGTACCCGAACTTGTGCAGATCGCACGAGATCGACGTCACGCCCGGCACCGACAGGTCGAACGGCGGCACGTCCGCCCCGGCCTCGCGCAGCCACGGCAGCAGCCACCCGCCCACGCAGGCGTCGACGTGGCAGCGCACCCCGGCCGACGCGGCGACGGCGGCGACCTCCTCGACCGGGTCGATCACCCCCTGCGGGTAGGCGGGCGCGGACACGACGACCAGCACGGTGTCCTCGTCGATCGCGTCGGCGACGGCCTGGACGGGCACCTTGTACGTGCCGAGGTCCACGGGCACCGCCCTGACCTCCAGCCCCAGGTAGTGGGCGGCCTTGTGGAAGGCGGGGTGCGCGGTGACGGGCGCCACCAGGTTGGGCCGGGCCCGCCCGGCGGCGTCGCGGGCGGCCTTGACCGCCAGCATGATCGATTCGGTGCCGCCGCTGGTGAAGATGCCGTGGCCGCCGCCGAGCAGGTCGGCGACGGCGCCGACGACCTGCTTCTCCATCTCCACGATGCTCGGGAAGGCGGTCGGGTCGAGGCTGTTGACCTCCAGCATCTCCATGTAGCCGCGGGCCGCCGCCTCGTGCACCTCGGGCCGCCCGGTGTCGTACACGTACGACGTCACCTGGCCGCCGCGCACCGGCAGGTCGTGCTCCCTGAGCGTGGCGAGCTCGGCCAGCAGGTCCTCGGGCGTGCGTCCGGTCGCGGGCAGGTTCACAGGGTCTCCTTGATTCGGGCGAGCCGCCCGTAGCGGGCGATGAACGGCAGGCTGAGCAGCATGAGCACGGCGGGCAGCGCGGTGAAGCCGAGCAGCAGCCCGGTCAGCGCGGCCGGCTCCTGGGCAACGGGCGTCTCGGCGGGAGCGGAGGCGAACCCGGACAGCGTGAGCACGAGAGCGAACAGCCCGGGGCCGAGCGCCAGCCCGGCGGTCTCGCCCGCCGTCCATAGCCCGGTGAACGCGCCCGCCTGCGCGTGTCCCGTACGGGCGCTGTCGGCGTGCACGGTGTCGGGCAGCATGGCGAGCGGCAGGAGCTGCAGCGCGGCGTAGCAGACGCCGGCGACCGCGACGAGCGCCAGCGTGGCGGTGAGCGAGCGGGCCTGGACGGCGGGCACGAGCGCGAGCGCGACCAGTCCGAAGCCGACCGTGGCCACCAGGTAGCAGCGCACCGGGCCGTGCCGCCGGGACAGCCGGGCCCACACCGGCACGGCGGCCGTGCTGGGGGCGACGAGGCAGACGAACAGCACGGTCGTCAGCCCGTAGTCGCCCAGCCGGTAGGAGGCCACGTACGGCGCGCCCGCCAGCATGACGGCCACGCCAAGCGCCTGCGTGACGAACGCGGCGAGCAGCGCGAAGAAGGCGGCGTTGCCGCGCGCCAGCCGGAAGGCGGCCACGACGCCGAGCGGGCGCGGGCCGGGCCGCGAGTCGACCCAGCGGGTGGACAGCGTCGCGGTGACCAGCGCGACCGCCATCACGGCGGCCACGGTGACGCCCATGACCGCGTAGCCGCCCCGGCCGCCGCCGGCCAGGTCGACCACGGCCGGGGCCAGCCCGCCGGCGACGAGGATGCCGACGGTCAGGCAGACCACCCGCCAGGACATGATCCGGGTGCGTTCGGCGGGGGAGGCCGACATCTCGGTGGGCAGCGCCACGTACGGCACCTGGAAGCAGGCGAACGCGGAGGCCGCAAGCAGGAACGCGCCGCCCGCCCACAGCCAGCCGGGCACGTCGCCGGGCACGGCGAACATCAGCGCGAACGTCACCGGCAGCGCCGCCGAGCCCGCCAGCAGCAGCCGGGTCCGCCGCCCGGTGCGCACGGCCTCGCGGTCGCTGCACGCGCCGACGAGCGGGTTGAGCAGCACGTCCCAGATCTTCGGCGTCACCAGCACGGCCCCGGCCACGGCGGCGGGCACGCCGAGCATGTCGGTCAGGTAGTAGAGCAGCAGCAGTCCCGGCACGGCGGAGAAGACGCCGGTGCCGACCGAGCCCGCGCCGTAGCCGAGCAGCCGCCCGCGCCCGAGGCGTCCGGCGGTCGTCACGGCGCCTGGCCCGGCAGGCCGAGCGTGCGGTGCAGCGACAGGTGCAGATGGGCGCGGAAGCGGCGCAGCGCCTCGCGGTCGCCCGCGCCCCGGCGGCGGCCGTCGGCGTCGAGCACGCCGCCCTTGGCGAAGCCGTGGACGCACCAGACCACCGACCACACCGCGTACTCCAGGTCGAGGCCGGGGTCGATGAGCCGCGACTCGACCGAGGGCCGCAGCGCGGCGGCGACGGCGCCGACCAGCGGCAGGACGTAGCGCCGCTCCAGCTCGTTGACGTCGCCGGCGTCGGACAGCCACCGGTGCATCCACAGCGCGGGCACCTCGGGGCGGGCCACGCAGAAGTCGAGGTAGGCGTCGATCAGGCCGTGGATGGCGGCCACCGGGTCGTCGCCGGGCAGCTCGGCCAGCGCCGCCTCCAGCGCCTCGCGTTCGGCCCGGTGGGCGTGCTCCATCACCGCCAGGTAGAGCTCCCGCTTGCCGCCCACGTGGTAGTTGACGGTGGCGATGTTGAGCCCGGCGGCCTCGGCGATCCGCCTGGTGGAGGTGCCCGCGTAGCCGTGCGCCGCGAACAGCTCCGTCGCGACCTTGAGGATCGTCTCCGCTGGGGTGGTCATGGCCCGAACTTATCAATCGATTGATGGAGATAACAGGGCGCTGAAACCGGCCCTGTCCTGTTAGCGTTATCGGCAAGGGGGTGAGCGGCCATGGCCGGGAAGTCCGACGAACGCAGCCCGCGCACCAGGCCGGCGGTGCTGGGGGACGTCGCCGCACTGGCGGGGGTCTCGGCGATGACGGTCTCCCGGGTGCTCAACAAGCCCGACCGGGTGCGCGCCGAGACGCGCGAGCGCGTCCTCGCCGCCGTGCGCGAGCTTGATTACTGGCCCAACTCGGCCGCGCGCCAGCTCGTCACCGGCCGCTCCGGCGTGCTCGGCGTGGTCAGCATCGACACCACCCTGTACGGCCCGGCGTCCACGCTCTACTGCATCGAGCAGACCGCCAGGCTCAGCGGCTACAGCGTGAGCATCGCCAGCCTGAGCCTGCTGAGCCGGCACTCCATCGAGGAGGCCGTGCACCGGCTGCGTTCCCAGTCGGTCGACGGCGTCGTCATTCTCGCCCCGCACGAGTCGGCCGCCGACGGCCTGCGCCACCTGCCGCCCGACCTGCCCGTGGTGGCGGTCGACGCGGGGGAGGACATCCCGGTCCCGGTGGTCACCGTCGACCAGCGGGCCGGCGCCGAGCACGTCACCCGCCACCTGCTCGACCTCGGCCACGAGAGCGTGTGGCACCTGGGCGGGCCGGTCGACTGGCTCGACGCCAACTACCGGATCGACGGCTGGCGGGCGGTGCTGGAGGACCACGACCGGCCGGTGCACGAGCCGCTGCGCGGCGACTGGTCCCCGCGCTCCGGCTACGAGCTGGGCAGGCGGCTGGCCGCCGACCCGGCGGTGACCGCCGTGTTCGTGGGCAACGACCAGATGGCGCTCGGCATGCTGCGCGCCCTGCGCGAGGCCGGCCGCCGGGTGCCCGAGGACGTGAGCGTCGTGGGCTTCGACGACGTGCCCGAGTCGGCCTACTACTCGCCCCCGCTCACCACCGTGCGCCAGGACTTCGGCGAGGTCGGCAGGCACGCCTTCCACCTGCTGCTGGACCGCATGGCGGGCAAGGGCGAAGGGGCGCGGCGGCTGGTCGAGCCGCAGCTCGTGGTCCGCGAGAGCACCGCGCCCCCGCCCCGCTAGGCCAGGTGGATCACGTTCCACGACACCGGCGGCAGCAGCACCCGCATCGGGTCGTGCTCGACGTCCGGGTTGGCGCGGGGGGCGATCCGGTCAGGGTCGTCGGCGGTGTTGCGCGCGTACACGTCGTCGTCGGTCAGCGTGGTCGCGGCCGTGATGCGGGCGCCGCCCAGCGCGCGGGCGTCGATCTCCAGCGAGAGCGGCGCGTCCGTCGAGCGGTTGACCGCGAACACCGTCACGCCCGCGTCGGAGCGGGTGGCCACCGCGTGCAGCAGCGGCACCTCGCCGTACTCGGCGGTCTCGTAGCTCGGTGAGACCGGCTCGACGCGCAGCACGTCGCCGGCCGCGTGCCGCGACGCCTGGGCGAACGGGTGGAAGGTGGTCTGCCGCCAGGCCCGGCCGCCCGGCTCGGTCATGATCGGCGCGATCACGTTGACGAGCTGGGCCAGCGAGGCGGCGGTCACCCGGTCGCTGTTGCGCAGCAGCGTGATCAGCAGCCCGCCGAAGGCCACCGCGTCGGCCAGGTGGTAGTGGTCCTCCAGCAGCGGCGGCGCCACCGGCCAGTCGGCGGGCGGCTCGGCGGCCTGGAAGCGCGACAGGTACCAGATGTTCCACTCGTCGAAGGAGATGTCGATGCGCTTGCGGGACTTGAGCCGGGCCCCGACGTGGTCGGCGGTGGCGACGACCGAGCGGATGAAGTACTCCATGTCGGTCGAGCAGGCCAGGAAGCTGCCCAGGTCGCCGTTCTTCTCCTCGTAGTAGGCGTGGCAGGAGACGTAGTCGACCACGTCGTACGTCTCCTCCAGCACGGTCGCCTCCCACGCGCCGAACGTGGGCATCCCCGAGCCGGAGCTGCCGCAGGCGACGAGCTCCAGGTCGCGGTCCAGCACGCGCATGGCGCGGCCGGTCTCGGCGGCGAGCCTGCCGTACTCGCGGGCGGTCTTGTGCCCGGTCTGCCAGGGGCCGTCCATCTCGTTGCCCAGGCACCACATGCGGATGTCGTGCGGCTCCTTGGCGCCGTTGGCGACGCGCAGGTCCGACAGGGCGGTGCCGGACGGGTGGTTGCAGTATTCGAGCAGGTCGAGCGCCTCGGCGATGCCGCGCGTGCCGAGGTTGACGGCCATCATCGGCTCGACGCCCGCCTTGCGGCACCAGCGCATGAACTCGTCGACGCCGACCTCGTTCGTCTCGGTGCTGTGCCAGGCCAGGTCGAGCCGGCGCGGGCGCCGAGACTTGGGGCCGATGCCGTCCTCCCAGCGGTAGCCGGAGACGAAGTTGCCGCCGGGGTAGCGGACGGTGGTGACGCCCAGCTCGCGGGTCAGGTCGAGGACGTCGCGCCGGAACCCGTCGTCGTCGGCGCCGGGGTGGCCGGGCTCGTAGATGCCCTCGTAGACGCATCGGCCCAGGTGCTCGACGAAGGCGCCGAAGGTGCGGCGGCGCACGGGGGCCACCCGGAACGCGGGGTCGATCGTCAGGTGTGCCGTCTGCACGTGGCTGCTCCTCAATACCGGGGTCCCCCGATTGTTAGCGTTATCAGCAAGTGGGGTCAAGGGTGCGGCAAGCGGTTGCAGCGGAAGCCTTGACAGCGCCTGTGTTATCGCTAACACTCGTGGCCACCTCGATCAGCCCGGCGAGAAGAGGCCACTGTGCACGACCCACCCCCCACCATCAGCCGCCGGAACCTCCTCGGCGGCAGCCTCGCCCTCCTCGGCGCCGGCGCGGCAGGATGCGCACTCCCCGTAGGGCTCGGCTCGTCGCAGACCCGCGTCAGGTACTGGCACTTCCTCGGCGCGAGCGACGGCATCATCATGCATCAGATGGTCGGCGGCTTCGCCGAGCAGCATCCCGAGATCTTCGTCGAGGAGAACGTGCTCGCCTGGGGCGAGCCCTACTACACGAAGGTCGCCATGGCGGGCGCCGGCGGCCGCTCACCCGACCTGGCCACCTTCCACCTGGCCAGGCTGGCCGGCATCGGCGCGGGCCGGCTCCTCGACCCGATCGACGTGGACCTGCTCGCCGAGGCCGGGCTGCGGGGAGCCGACTTCAGCCCGCCCATCTGGGAACGCGCCCACCTCGACGGCACCCTGTACGCGGTCCCCTTCGACGCCCACCCGATGGTGCAGTACTACAACACCGACATCTGCTCCGAAGCCGGGCTGCTCGGCCCCGACGGCAAGCTGCGCCCCACCACCGGCCCCGGCGAACTGCTCGACGCGTTGCGCAAGGCCAAGGACGCCATGGGCGGGCAGCCGCCGCTCACCTTCGACGCGCTCGGCCTCGGCACCGTCGGCCCGTGGCGCGTGTGGTGGTCGCTCTACCCGCAGAGCGGCGGCACCCTCCTCTCCGACGACGGCAGCCGCATCACCATCGACGACGCCAAGGCCCTGGCCGCGCTCCGGTTCATGCGCACGCTCGGCGAGGAAGGGCTCTGCGACCCGACCACCGACTACGGGGCCTCGGTCGCCAAGTTCACCAACAACCGGGCCGCCTTCCTGTGGAACGGCGACTGGGAGACCACCGGGCTCAAGGAGCGCGGCACGCCGTTCAGCATGACGCGCTTCCCCAGCGTGTTCGGCAGCGGGGCGGCGCAGGCCGACTGCCACGCGTTCGTGCTGCCCCACCAGCGCCACCGCGACCCCGAGGTGGAGCGGGCCACCTACCGGTTCATCGCCTATCTGGTCAAGAACAGCGCCGACTGGGCCGTGGCCGGGCACGTGCCCGCCTACCTGCCCACCCTGCAGCAGCCCGAGTACCTGGCTCTGCAACCGCAGTCGGAGTACCGCTCGGTCATCACCGACGTCGCCCTCGACCCGCAGGTCTGGTACACCGGCTCGGCCTCCCGGCTGTGGATCGAGTTCGGCGAGGCGTTCTCCCCCGTCATCAGCGGGGAGCGCACCCCCGAGGAAGGGCTGGCCAACGCCAAGGCCGCGCTGACCCGGCTGATGTCCGCCCCGAACCCCTTCCCCGCCCAGGAGCGATGATGACGACCGCCGTCGCCGAAGCCAGGGTGCACCGGAGCTGGACCCAGCACGGGCTGCTGTTCGTCGCCCCCTTCCTGCTCGTCTACCTCGCCTTCCTCGTCTGGCCGACACTGCTCGGGCTCCGGATGAGCTTCTCCAGCGTCAACATCGCCGGCACCAACGACCGGCTCGTCGGCTTCGACAACTACGCCGAGGCGTTCGGCGACCCGCTCATGTGGCGCTCGCTGTGGAACACGCTCGTCTTCACCGCGCTGAGCACCGTCCCGCTGGTGCTGCTCGGCCTGCTGTTCGCGCTGCTCGTGCACAACCTGCGGTTCATGCAGTGGCTGTGGCGGCTGTCGTTCTTCGGGCCGTTCCTGCTGCCGTCGGCCGTGGTCGCCGTGCTGTGGCTGCAGATGATCTACCCGCCCGAATACGGGCTGCTCAACGGCACCCTCGGCACCGACGTGCTGTGGCTCGGCGACCCGGGCGTGGCCATGTGGTCGATGGTGCTGACGACCGTCTGGTGGACCGTCGGCTTCAACTTCCTGCTCTACCTGGCCGCGCTCCAGTCGATCCCGCAGCACCTGTACGAGGCCGCCGCCATCGACGGGGCGAACGCCTGGCAGAAGCTGCGCTCCATCACCCTGCCGATGCTCAGCCGGACCACCGCGCTCATCGTGGTGCTGCAGCTGCTGGCCTCGCTCAAGGTCTTCGACCAGATCTACCTGATGACCGGCGGCGGCCCCGAGAACTCCACCCGGCCGATCATCGAGTACGCCTACGACGTCGGCTTCACCGGCTACCGCATCGGTTACGCCTCGGCCGTCTCCTACATCCTCTTCGTCATCATCGTCGTCGTGTCCCTGGTGCAGCTCCGGCTGTTCCGCAAGCGCGAGGAGGTCGCGTCATGACCAAGCGGTTCAGCCCGGGCAGGCTCGTCCTGCTGGCCGTCACGCTCGTCCTGGCCGTCGTGTGGATCGCGCCGTTCGCCTGGGGGCTGGCCACCTCGCTGAAGCCCGAGTCGGAGACCACGCTGCTGCCGCTGCGCTGGTTCGGCAGCGAGCTCACCCTCGACGCGTACGCGCTGGTCCTGGGCACCGGCGGCATCGTCAAGTGGGCGATCAACTCGGCGGTCACCTCGATCATCGTCACCTTCCTGACCGTGCTGCTGTCGGCCATGGCCGCCTACGGGTTCGCCCGCACCCGGTTCAGGGGGCAGCGGGCGCTGCTCGGGTTCATCCTGGCCGGGATCATGGTGCCGCCGCAGGTGCTGATCGCGCCGCTGTTCGCCGAGATGGTCTCGCTCGGGCTGGTCGACACCTGGTGGGCGATCATCCTGCCGCAGGTGGCGGCGCCGCTGATCGTCTACATCCTGTTCAAGTTCTTCCAGGACGTGCCGCCGGAGCTGGAGCAGGCCGCGTTCGTGGACGGGGCCGGGCGCTGGCGGGTGTTCTTCCGGATCGTGCTGCCGCTGTCGCGGCCGGTGCTCGGCGCGGTGTCGATCTTCACGTTCATCACCACATGGAACAACTTCCTGTGGCCGTTCCTCGTCTCGACCGACCCCAACACGATGACCCTGCCGGTCGGCCTGGCCAACGTCGTCCAGGGCACGTTCGGCCTGAGGTACGCGCAGATCATGGCCTCGGTCATGCTCGCCGGGCTGCCGCTCCTCGTGGTGTTCGTCCTGTTTCAACGCCAGATCATCCGTGGCGTGGCGCACACGGGCCTGGCCGGACAGTAGCGAAGTTGTCACTTCCCCGGGACAGCCGGGGGTTCAACCTGGCAACCTCCTGTGTTCGTACAGGTTGGGGACGGCACCCTCCGCCCGGTTGAGGAAAGGGACGACATGCTGCGATCCGCTCCGCAGAGCCGAATCCAGTACGCATGGCCGCTGCCCGGCGACGCCTTGGCCGTGCGCCACGCCCGCACCACCATCCGGGACCTGCTGACCGGGCTCGGCCTGCCCGCCGGCCTCGTCGACGATGCGGTGCTGATGACCAGCGAGCTGGTCACCAACGCCCTGCTGTACGGCGACGCGCCGTACGAGCTGGCCGTGAACGCCGGGCGGAAGGAGATCGTCTGCGTGGTGGTCGACAGCGGCAGGCCGCTGCCCGCCCAGCGCCCGCCTGACCTGGACGCCGAGCGGGGGCGCGGCCTGCACATCGTGGCTGCGCTGTCCGACGGCTTCTACGGCTGCCACCCGCAGCGCTACGTCACGAGCCCCGACCGGACGGGCAAGGCCACCTGGTTCGCCCTGCCCCGCGGCTGACCGCCGCGCGCGTCAGGCGTCGCCGACGAGCAGCCGGTGCCGCACGTCCGCGTACTCCTCGTAGCTGATGCGGCCGTCGCCGTCGGCGTCGGCCTCCTGGAAGGCCGCCGCCAGGCCGTCGGCGGGACGGCTCCACAGCGCCCTGAACTCCTCGGCCGCCAGGGCGCCGTCGCCGTCGCGGTCGGCCAGCTCGAACGTGGCCCGGAACATCGGCGCGAGCACCTGCGACATCGTGCCGCTGCGCACCATCGACTCGAAGGACCGGACGTACTCGTCCAGCGTGATCTGCTCGTCGTGGTCGAGGTCCATGGCCCTGGCGTGCGACGCCCAGGTGGCCGCGTACGCCTCGACGACGGACCGGCCCTGGGGGCTGCCGGGGGCGACGCCGGCCGCGGCGCACCGGCGCTCGGCCAGAGCCACGTAGTCGTCCCTGGTCAGGGCGCCGTCGCCATCGGTGTCGAGATCCTTGAAGTTACGCTCGGCACACCGGCGGAGCACATTTCCGTCGTTCACCGCGACTCCTCTCGAAGAGTGATTGATTCACTACTCACAGTAATCGATACTTGATCAGCTCCCCCCGAAACGCCGACGATGGGGGAGAACATGAGGCTGTTCGTTGGGATCGGAATCGTCATGGCGCTCGGCCTGGCCGGCGGCCTGACGGCCGAGGTCACTGCCCCGGCCCCGGCCCGTGCCGACCACGGCCCGCTGCGCTGGACCGACGAGTGGACCGGGGTGAAGATCAGGCCGCGGCGGCCCCGGCAGGACAGCGACGTGCGGGTGCTGGTCCGCTGCCCGTTCGAGGCCAACCGGGCCATCGTGGCGACCAAGCCGTTCAACCCGCCGGGCTCCTTCAAGTTCCGCCGCGAGCTCGGCATCGGCATCGACGACGGGCGCGGCTTCGACACCGAGACGATCGCGTTCGACGCGCTGCGCGGGCCGCGCCGGGTCACGCTGAAGTGCCTCAAGGTCACGATGTACGAGCATCCGCGCCGCCGGAAGGTCGAGGTGCTCAGCCGCTCGCACACGCACATCTTCGTGCGCAGGTTCAAGAAGGGGCGTTTCTAGCCCTTAGGGGTCATTCGTTCACCTGTCGTCTCGCCTGTGGTGTGTCGGCGTTCCTCGGTGTTTGATCACCACATGAGAGGTTTCGCCTTCCCAGCCCCTGAACGGCCCAGGAACGACGAAAAGGCACACCGGATGACCCCCGCCTCCCGAAGACAACTCCTCTCCTACGCCGCCGGCCTCGCCGGGCTCGCCGCCCTGAGCCAGGCGCCCAGCGGCTGGACCGACTCCGCGCCCGCGCTGCCCGCCAACCCGTTCACGCTCGGCGTCGCCTCCGGCGACCCGCGCCCGGACAGCGTGGTGCTGTGGACCAGGCTGGCCCCCGAGCCGCTGGCCGACGACGGCTTCGGCGGCATGCCGCGCGAGCGGGTGCCGGTCCGCTGGGAGCTCGCCGAGGACGACGGCATGCGCCGGGTGATCCGCAAAGGCACCGCCACCGCCCACCCCGACCTCGCCCACTCCGTGCACGTCGAGGTGAACGGGCTGCGGCCGGGTCGCGAATACTGGTACCGGTTCGCCGTCGGCGGCGACGCCAGCGCCGTCGGCCGCACCAAGACCGCGCCCGACCCGCGCAGCGCCCCCGAGATCCGCTTCGCCTTCGCCTCCTGCCAGCAGTGGGAGGCCGGCTTCTACACCGCCTACAAGGACCTGGCGGCCCAGGACCTCGACCTGGTCGGCCACATGGGCGACTACATCTACGAGTACGGCATCGGCGCCACCGGCGGCCAGCGCAGGACGCCGCTGTCGGCCGCGCACAACGCCGCCGTGATGACGCTCTCGCAGTATCGGCTGCGTTACGCGCTCACCAACTCCGACCCCGACCTCCAGGCCGCCCGCGCGGTCGCGCCCTGGTTCTTCATGGTCGACGACCACGACGTCGAGGACAACTGGGGCGCCGACCTGTCGCCCACCCGCATGGTGCCGGAGAACTTCCTGCGCCGCCGCGCCGCCGCCTTCCGCGCCTACTTCGAGAACCAGCCGGTGCGCCCCTCGACCCTGCCCGAGGGCCCCGACATGTCGCTGCACCACCGGCTCCGCTACGGCCGGCTGGCCACCTTCCACATCCTCGACGAGCGGCAGTTCCGCAGCCCCGCCAACATCACCCAGCGCCTCGACCCGAACCGCACCATGCTCGGCCACGAGCAGGAGCGCTGGCTCGCCGACGGCCTGGCCTCCTCCCGCAGCACCTGGAACCTCATCGCCAACCAGGTCCAGATGTTCCAGCTCGACCGGCTCACCGACCCCGGGCTCCAGCAGCTCAACCCCGACACCTGGGACGGCTACGCCGCCGGCCGCGACCGCCTCTGGGCCGAGATCGCCCGCCGCCGCGTCTCCAACCCGGTGGTCATCACCGGCGACGCGCACGTCAACTCCGCCGCCGAGCTCAAGGCCGACTGGGCGAACCCCGACTCCGCGACCGTCGGCGTCGAGTTCATGGGCACCTCCATCAGCTCCGGCGGCAACGGCGCCGACATGACCGCCGGAGGCCAGGAGTGGCTGGCCGCCAACCCGCACCTGAAGTTCTTCAACAGCCAGCGCGGATACGTGCGCTGCACCCTGTCCCGCGACCTCCTGCGGACGGACTTCGTGGTCGTCGACCGGGTCACCACGCCCGGCGGCGGCGCCTCGGTCCGCAGGTCGTTCGCCGTCGAGTCCGGCCGCCCGGCCCTCCAGGACGTGTGAGGCCCCATGAGACACCTACGGATCGCCGCCGCGACCGCCCTCGCCCTCGGCGCGCTCGCCGTCCCCGCCACCGGCGCCCCGCGCCTGCCCGCCACCCCCGCCGGCCAGGTGCTGGTCGTCCAGGCCGGCCTTCAGGACTCGGTACGGCCCGCCGACGCCCGCGACACCCGGGACCTCGACACCTTCGCCCGCCGCCTGGCAGGGAAGGTCCCAGCCGCGCCCGACGCCCTGGTGCTCACCGAGGTGCTCGGCCCCGGCGCCCGCCGCCTGGCCACCAAGCTCAGCCAGGCCACCGGCTACCGCTATCGCGTCATGGCCGCCGGGGAGCGCACGGCCTTCCTGCCGGACGGCGCCGTCCGCGAGAACGCCGTCATCCTCAACACCGACACCATGCTCGCCGAACAGCCCGGCGGCTTCCACCGCGTCCAGGACGAGGACCAGGCGTACGTGGCCGCCGCCCGGCGTGACGGGACGCTGCGGGTGCCACTGCTCGCCGCCCACCCCGGCGGCGACCCGGCCACCGCCGTGCCCCAGCTCGCCGACCGCTTCCCGCGCGCCCGAGGCCAGGTAACGGTGCTCGGCGGCGACTTCCGGGCGGGCCGCTGCGCCACGCCGAGCAAGGACCAGGCGGCCGGCTGCGCGCCCCAGGCGTTCTGGTCGAGCCTGACCGGGCCCGGGGCGTACAGTGACGCGCTCTTCGACAAGGGGGACGCGCACGCGCGGCCGCTCACCGGCTACCTGTTCGCCCGCGGCGACGTGCTGGCGGCGGGCTACGACCGCGACCTGCCGGACGTGGCCGCCTGCAAGGCGGCCTTCGACGCCGGGCGGTCCGGGACCGCGCCGCCCGCGTGCCGGTCCGACTACTACGCCGACGCGCCGTTCAGCTGGGCGCTGCTCGCGGCCGGGCGGGACGTCCAGCAGGCGGTGACGCCCGCCCGCATCGCGCTCGACCACTGCGAGCTGGCCGTCCGCGTCGCCGACGTGGTGGTGCGGGCCGTCAACAACACCGGCGAGCCGGTGTCGCTGCCCGTCACCGTCGACGCCCCGGCGCCGCTCGCGGCCACCGCCCCGGCCGCGCTCGACGTGCCCGCCGGGCAGGGCGGCGGCGTCGTGGTCAAGGTCACCGCGCCCCGCGACACGCCGCCCGGCGAGCACCGGCTGACGGTCCGGGCCGGCTCCGGGACCACCGAGGTGCCCGTCACCGTCACCGAGACCTGCTCCGAGCCCGCCGTGTACGCCACCAGCTTCCACGCGGGCAACGGGCCCGAGCTGGCCGTGGACGGCGACATTGCGACGTTCTGGCACTCGGAGTATCAGCCGCTCACCCCGCTGCCGCAGTCGATCACGCTCAACCTGGGCGAGACCCGGCAGGTGAGCGCGCTGGACTACCAGCCGCGCTTCGACGGCAACCTGAACGGCACCATCCTCGACTACCACGTCTACGTCAGCGCCGACGGCAAGGAGTTCACCAAGGTCGCGAGCGGGTCGTGGGCGCTGGACGCCCGGCTCAAGACGGTCGCCTTCCCCGCCGTGACCGCCCGTTACGTACGGCTGGAAGGGACGCGCGGGCACAACGGCCAGTACCTGTCGGCGGCGGAGATCACGCCCCGATAGCTGCAAATAGTTCGCAATTGCTAGATTGGTGCGAGCTATGCGGCAGGGCGGACCCGTCCGCCCTGCCGCGCCGTACCACTCTGGAAGGTCCTCGCATGCGCTACTGGCTCGCCGGTCTGCTGCTCCTGGCGACGGGCTGCGCGGCGGCGCCCGCCCCGCAACCCCAAGCCGCCGGCAAGCACGTCACCATCGAGAACTGCGGCCGCACCCTCACCTTCGACAAACCGCCGAGCAAGGTCGTCACCGGCTACCACCCCGCCCTGGAGACGCTGCTCGCCCTCGGGCTCCAGGACAAGGTCGCCGCCCGCACCAACTTCACCGAGCTCGGCCCCGACGGCTTCCTGCCCGGCCAGAAGCAGCACTACGACGCCATCCCCGAGATCTCCAGCACGATCATGCTGCCGCAGAAGGAGATCATGCTGTCGCAGGGCGCCGACTTCGTCCTCGACAACAGCATGGCCAGCTTCGACGCCGCCGGCGGCTACGCCACCGTCGAGGAGCTCGACGCCGCCGGCGCGCCCGTCTACATCATGGGCGGCTGGTGCAGCCCGCAGGAGCAGCTCGAGTTCACCGTCGAGGACACGCTCACCGACCTGCGCAACCTCGGCAAGATTTTCGGCGTCGAGGAGCGGGCCGAAGCCGTCGTCGCCGACCTCCAGGCCCGGCTCGACGACGTCCGCGACCGCGTCAAGGACCTGCCGCCCAAGCGCGTGCTCGCCACCGACGGCGGCGAGGGCCCGGTCAACGCCTTCGGCGGCGCCGGCATCATGAACCAGCTCATCACCCTGGCCGGCGGCGTCAACGTCCTCGCCGACGTCAAGGCCGACTACACCGAGGTCAGCGTCGAGAAGGTCGCCACCTCCGACCCCGAGGCGCTGCTCGTCCTCGACTACGCCAACCTGCGCGGCGAGAACATGCCCGCCGCCAAGGCCAAGGCCGACCTCGCGTACGGCATGACCAAGGGCAGCCCGCTCGCCGCGAAGAAGGAGTTCCTGCCCGTCCCCGCCGCCGCCGCGCACCCCGGCTACCGCAACGTCCTGGCCGTCTTCGACATCGCCCGGCACCTGCACCCCGAGGCGTTCAAGGAGTGAGCACCGAGGCGTTGACCGCCGCCCCACCCACCGGGCGGCGGCGTACCGGATTCTCCCTGCTCGTCCTCGGCCTCGCCACCGCCATCGTGGTGGCCACACTGCTGTCGGTCGGCATCGGCGCCGTCCCCGTCGGCGTGGCCGAATGCTGGGGAATCATCGTGAACCGGCTGATCCCCGGCGCCGTCGAGCAGACCTGGACCGCCGCCCAGGAACAGATCGTCTGGACCTACCGGCTCCCGCGCGCCCTCCTCGCCCTGCTCGTCGGCGCCGGACTCGCCGTCGTCGGCGCCGTCCTCCAGGCCGTCGTGCGCAACCCGCTCGCCGACCCGTTCCTGCTCGGCGTCTCCTCCGGCGCCTCCTTCGGCGCCGTCGTCGTGCTCATCGCCGGGCCCACCGTGCTCGGCGGCCTCTCACTGCCGACCGCCGCCTTCCTCGGCGCGCTGCTCGCCCTCGCCCTCGTGTACGCGCTGGCCCAGCGCAGCGGACGCCTCACCCCCGCCCGGCTCGTGCTGGCCGGAGTCGCGCTCGCCTACCTGTTCCAGGCGCTCTACAGCTTCGTCCTCCAGCAGGCCCAGAGCGGACGCGCCGCCCAGCAGGTGCTCTTCTGGCTCATGGGCAGCCTCGGCGGCGCCCGCTGGGAGAACCTGCCCCTCCCCGCCGCCGTCATGATCATCGGCCTCGCCCTGCTCCTCGTGCAGCACCGCGGCCTCAACGCGCTCACCGCCGGCGAAGAGACCGCCCTCTCCCTCGGCATCCCCGTACACCTCTTCAGAGCCCAGCTCTTCGTCATCACCTCACTGCTCGTCGGCGTCATGGTCGCCGCCACCGGCGCCATCGCGTTCGTCGGCCTCATCGTGCCGCACGTCGCCCGCATGCTCGTCGGCGCCGACCACCGGCGCATGCTCCCGGTCACCGCCCTGCTCGGCGCCGTCTTCCTCCAGCTCGTCGACCTCGCCGCCCGCACCATCAGCGCACCCCAGGAACTCGCCCTCAGCATCGTCACCGCCGTGCTCGGCGTGCCGTTCTTCCTCTGGCTGCTGCGGAGGCGCGCATGAAACTCACCGTCTCCGGCGTCCGCGTCGCCCTCGACGGCCGCCCCATCGTCCAGGGCGCCGACCTCGAAGTAGGCGAACGCGAACTCGTCGGCCTCATCGGCCCCAACGGCTGCGGCAAATCCACCCTCCTGCGATCCGTCTACCGCGCCCTGCGCCCCACCGCCGGTCTCATCGCCGTCGACGGCGACGAACTCACCCGCCTCCCCTCCCGCGAAGCCGCCCGCCGCGTCGCCGTCGTCCCCCAGGAGACCCCCGACGACCTCGACTTCACCGTCTCCGAAGTCGTCCACATGGGCCGAACCCCACACAAACGCGCCCTCGACCGCACCACCCGCGACGACGACCGCATCTGCGCCGACGCCCTCGCCCGCACCGGCATGGCCCACGCCGCCGACCGGCGCTACGCCGTCCTGTCCGGCGGCGAGAAACAGCGCGTCCTCATCGCCCGCGCCCTCGCCCAGCGCAGCGGGCTGCTCCTCCTCGACGAGCCCACCTCGCACCTCGACATCCGGCACCAGCTCGAAGTCCTCCACCTCGTACGCGAACTCGACGTCAGCACCCTGGCCGTGCTCCACGACCTCAACCAGGCGGCGGCGTACTGCGACCGGCTGTACGTGATGTCGGCCGGCCGCATCGTCGCCGGCGGGCCGCCGGGCGAGGTGCTCACGGCGGAGCTCATCGAGGAGGTGTTTGGGGTGCGCGCCTCACTGGTGCGCATGAACGGCTCCCTCGGCTTCGTCTTCGACCGCCTCCCCTGACGGCATGGCCCTCACCGGGGGGCGCTTCGCGCCCGATGGGTTCGGGCTGTGTCCAGTGGGGGAGCCGAGCTCCCCCACACCCCCTTGGCAAGGGGCCTCCGGCCCCCTGCACCCCCGAGCGCCGCGCGACCGCCGCATGGCCAACCACCTGGGCGGAGAGCCGCCGACACAGTGCACCGCGGCCTTGAAGCCGCACCCCTACCGTGGCCCCAGCCGGGCCTGGGTGGGGGCCGATGCGGCGGCGACCAGGGGCGTCGTCGAGCCCAGGACGCACCGACTGCCGCACGGCGAGCTGGGCGGCCCACAGCGCCGCCCGATCCTCCGGAAGCGGCGGCCGGTCGGACTCCCGGCGCCCCTGACCAGCGGAGAAGGGTAGGCGCGCGGTCCGGATGGACTGGCCGCCCCCAGGGCTGGCCGCCCCCAGGGCTGGCCGCCCCCAAGGATGGCCGCCCCCAAGGATGGGCGCCCCCCAGGGTGGCCGCCCCGAGGGGCCGGTCGATCGGGAGGCCGGTACCGGCTCAGGCAGGGGCGGGGAGGGGGATGGATGCGAGCCGGGGCGGGTTGGCCACGATGGTGATGGCGGTGATGCGGTCGTCGGTGACCGCGAAGGAGATGATCGAGAGCGGCGTCCCGTCCTCGCGCCACGAGACGTACCCGGGGAGGCCGTTGACGAGGACGGCCCGGTGGCGGGCGACGGCGCCGGAGAACAGCCGGGCGCCGGAGGCGACGGCGGTGGCGCCGAGGGTGACGACCTCGCCGCCGGGGGTGTCGACCGTCAGCCTCACGTCCGGGTCGAGCACGCGCAGCAGCGCCTCGAAGTCGCCGTCCGTGACGGCCTCGCGGAAGGCCCTGATGACCCGCCGCTGCTCGCGCCGGGCGATCAGCGGCCGTTCGGCGGCCCGTACCTTTCTGCGGGCGCGGCTGGCGATCATCTTGGTGGCGTCGGCCGACTTGCCCAGGATCTGCCCGATCTCCGCGAACGGCACCGCGAACAGGTCGTGCAGCACGAACGTCAACCGCTCGCCGGGCCCGAGCACGTCCAGGACGACGAGCAGCGCGAGCCCCACCGAGTCGCCGACCGACACGGTCTCGCCGGGCTCGTCGCCGTCGTCGACGGTGATCACGAGCTCGGACAGCCCGTCCCCGTAGGCCGCCTCGGGGCGGGTCCGGCGGGACCGCAGGACGTCCAGGCTGATCCGGCCGACCACGGTGGTGAGCCAGCCGGGCAGGTTCGCGATGGCCGTCGTGTCCTGGCGGGCCAGCCGCATCCACGCCTCCTGGACCACGTCCTCGGCGTCGGCGTGCGAGCCGAGCACGCGGTAGGCGACCGCGCCCAGCCGGTCGCGCTCGGCCTCGAAGGCCGCGGCCAGCAGGTCCGTCCGGCTGGTGTCAGTCATCCTGTGGCGTTCCTCGGGTCGGCTTGCTCGTGGGTCATGGGCGGCGCTGCTGGCGGAGGGAGATCCGGTTGCCGTCCGGGTCCACCGCCTCGATGCGCACGCCGAACGGATAATCCTCCGGCTCGGGCTGGTCGAATGTCACGCCCCGCCGGCGGAACACCTCGAAATCCTTCCTCAGGTCGTCCGACTCGAGGATGAGCAGGCCCGCCTCGGCGTCCGGCTGCTTCTCGACCGGCTGCCCGGCGTGCGGCCAGAGGAGGAGCTGCACCGGGCTGTCGGCCACGGCCACGGTGAGGAAGCGCCCCTCCGGCCCCGGGAAGTCGATGCGCTTCTCCAGGCCGAGCCCTTCGGTGTAGAACCTCAGCGCCCGGTCCTGGTCGGTGACGGGGATCGTCACGTACATGATGTTCGTCAGCATTCCGGTGTCCCATCTCGTCGTCGGCCCGCGTCCGCGGCCGTCGCTCATATGACGGGGAGGGGCGCCGGAAGGTAACAACGCGCGGACGGGTCAGTAGGTGATCGCGAAGGAGCCGACCAGTTCCGCGAGGTTGCACGAAGGGCTCCGCTTGGACGGCGGGCAGTCGTCACCGTGGCGTGGCGGCTCGCATGCGCAGCCGCAGTGAGAGATCAGCCTGTCGGCGTGTCGGCACGCGGTCGGGTAGAGCCCCCGCAGGGCTTCCCATCGTTGTGGGGTGAGGCGTTTGTTCTTGCTCAGCCCCCGGAAGGCCTCGGACTGGCGCCCCAGCTTCAGCTTGATCGTCTCAGCGTCCAGGGTCGCGGTGACGGCCTGGAAGTGCAGCAGCCACCAGAGCTCCAGGCAGGGGTGCGAGAAGGCGATGCGAACCCCGTGCCGGGCGGCTTGCTGGAAGAGCCGATCGACACGATGATCCCCGTCGAAGTCGAACACGCACCACACTCGCGGGCCGGTGTCGGGGTCGCGGAGCTGGTCCTTCTTCAACTCCTTCTTGCGCAGCGCGACGGCCTCATCCACGAGGCATGCCCTGTCGGTGTGCCTCTTCTGGAGGAAGAACGAGTATTCAGCCGTCCTTCTCCCCAGGTGGCGGATGTAGTCCTCTTCGGTCTCACCCTCGACGAAGAAGTAGACGGGAACTCGGGAGCGGAAGCGTCCGCCGCCACTGTGCAGGGGGGTCCCGGGGGTGGGGCGTGGCATCAGCTTCTGCCCTCGCCTGCTCTTCGCAGCCCGATCCGCCAGGCGAGGTCACCGGGGATGATCGACGGTCTGCCGCCGTAACGGCCCTCGTGGTAGCCGCGGTGAAGGTTCTCGTCCGGGCGTGGCTTCGCCGAGGCCAGGGGGTAGAGCTCAGTCGCCGCCTCGTCCGTCTTCTCGGTGAACCAGACCTGGGCGCGGTCCAGCGGGCGTCCGCCCGGGAGGTTGCCGAACAGCGTGGTGTCGTGCGAGGTGAAGACGAGCTGGGCGTCGGCGGGGTTGGCCTGGGGGTCGTTGAAGAGCCGGATCAGCTCGGCCGAGATGGCCGGATGCAGGCTGGCGTCGAGTTCGTCCACCAGGAGCACGGAGCCACGGCTCAGGCTGAGCAGGACCGGTCCCAGCATCGAGAACCAGGTGCGGGTGCCGAGCGATTCGTCGGCGAAGTCCAGCGTCACCCGGTCGGCCCCGGCGCGGTGGACGAATCGGATCTCCGGCGGGTCCGGGTCTCTCGCGATGACGTCGATCCCCTCGATGCCGAGTTCGGCATGCCGGAGCATTTCCTCGACCCAGGGTTTGAGCGGCCCGAGCAACTGCCGTCTCGTGTCGTTCTCCAGGACGGTGCGGTTTCTCTCCGGGGTCAGCAGCGAGAAGTCGTCGGCGAACCATCGTTGCAGGGCGGTGAGCTGCCGCTGGTTGTTGGCGGCGGCGGTGGAGAGGAAGAGGGCGTTGGGCCTGGTGAGTTTCGCCAGCGTGGACTTCGGCCCTTTGAGGTGGTCTCCGGGGAACTCGAAGGGCACGCGGGCCGAAGCGTCCCGGGTGAACCACACCTGCCGGGTGTGCCGCCTGCCGCTCGGATACGCGTACAGCCACTCGTGCTCGACCCGCCTGTCGCTCAGCGTGAACCCGTACGTGTAGTGCACGGGAGGGGTGCCGAGGGCCACGTCGACCTCGAAGAACGACGGCTCGGCGGCACAGGACGAATCGAGCGCGAAGGGCTTGCGCGGCACGCCTTCGCCCTTCGCCCATTCGGCGTGCGAATCGAGCACGGCGTCGCGCATGAGCTCCATCGCGCGCAGCACGTTCGACTTGCCTGAGGCGTTGGCGCCGTACACGCCTATGACCGGCTGGGCGCGTACGGGCTTGCCGTCGATCGTCAGGCCGGTGTCACGCGCGGCGGGAGCGCCGGGGTGGGCCGCCACGAACGACAGGACTTGCTCATCGCGCAGGGACAGGACGTTCGCGACACGGAACCTGAGCAGCATCCGACCTCCTCGAAGCTGAGGTTACCCTGCGTAAGAGGCTATCAAGCGGATTTCGTACGAGAACGGCGCTTGGAGGCGGCGGAGTGGGACGTGTAGAGGTCTTCGGCTCCCACCAGGACGATGCCCGGATCGGAGGCGGCGCGGGCCCGGAGTTCGGTGGTGAAGCCCGTGGCGCTGTAGAGCAGGAGGCGGGCGGTCGCGGCGCCGGGCCGGTTCTGGGCGGTGAGCAGGGCGCGGATGCGGGTGAGCCGGTCAAGGTGGCCGAGGCCCATGACGTCGCCCCATTTGACCTCGCCGATGCCGAGCAGGGGTTGCCGGTCGTCCTCGTCGAGGCCGTGGGCGACGACGTCGAGTTCGTGGCTGGTGCGGGCGGAGGGGCTCTGAGCAGGAAGGTCTTGCCCTGACGGCGCCGTGTGCCAGCTCCTCGCAGTTACGATAGGTGCACTTATCATAACTGTACTCATGTCGAAGTCTGGGTCAGGTGGACTTCTGGCCGTCGAGGGATTCGCGGAGGATGTCGGCGTGGCCGGCGTGCTGGGCGGTTTCGGCGATGACGTGCAGAAGGACCAGGCGGACGCTGCGCACCGCGCCCGGCTGGTGCCAGGGGGCTTCGGGCAGCGGGTGGGTGGCCGACAGCGAGGGGACGGCGGCGACGATCTCCTCGGTGCGGGCGGCGACCTCCTCGTAGCGGGCGAGGATGCTCGCGAGCGTGTCGCCGGGCAGCATCTGGAAGTCGTTCTGGTGGTCGATCATCCACTGCGGGAACTCGCGGGCGGTGCCGGCGGCGATGTCGGCCCAGGTGACGCCGTCGGGCAGGTCGTAGCTCATGGCCGACGGGCCGTCGGTCGCGAAGCGCAGCCACTGCTCCTCCATGGCGGCGACGTGCTTGATCACGCCGCCGAGGCACAGGGCGCTGACCGTGGGGCGTTCGGCGAGCTGCTCGTCGGTGAGGCCGCGGACGGTGGCGGTCAGGGCGGAGCGGACGGCGGCGAGCTCGGCGAGGAGGTCGGCGCGCTCGGCGTCGAGGGTGGTGGTCGCGGGAGTGGGCATGGTGGCGGACCGGCCTTTCGGTGGGTGGTTCTCGGTACGGGGTCAACAGTCGCAGCAGTACAGGACAGGGTGTGGCCGCTATTTGCGGCACCATGGAAAACATGCCGAAGACTTCAGCGCGACTGCTGGCGTTGCTCTCGCTGCTGCAGGCGCGCCGCGACTGGCCGGGGGCGCTGCTGGCCGAGCGGCTGGACATCAGCTCGCGGACCGTGCGGCGGGACGTCGACCGGTTGCGGGAGCTCGGCTATCCGATTCTCGCGATCAAGGGGCCGGACGGCGGTTACCGGCTCGACGCGGGGAGCGAGCTGCCGCCGTTGCTGTTCGACGACGAGCAGGCCGTGGCGCTGGCGATCGCGCTTCAGGGGGCCGCCAGGTCGGGGGCGGGGATCGAGGAGGCGGCGGCGCGGGCGCTGCACACGGTCCGGCAGGTGATGCCCGCGCGGTTGCGGCACCGGATCGACACGTTCCAGGTCACGGCCGCCGACGCGGTCCGGCCGGGGACGCGGGTGGACAGCGGGGTGCTCATGACGCTCAGCGCGGCCGTGCACGCCCGCGAGGTGCTGCGGTTCGACTACAGGAGGTGGACCGGCGAGCGCGATCCCGGACCGGCGCGGCGCGTGGAGCCGCATCATCTCGTCACCTGGGGCGGGCGCTGGTATCTCGTCGCCTGGGATCTCGACCGTGGCGACTGGCGCACGTTCCGGGCGGATCGGATCACGCCGCGCGTCCCGGCGGCGGGGCCCCGGTTCACGCCGCGCGCGCTGCCCGGGGGTGACGCGGCGGCGTTCGTGGCGGGCAGGTTCCGGGGGGCCGGCGGGCCGGGCGACTGGCCCTGCCGGGGCGAGGTGATCCTCGGCCTGCCGGCCGCCGAGGTGTCGCGGTTCGCCGGTGAGGCGCTCGTGGAGGAGCTCGGGCCGGATCGCTGCCGGGTCGTGCTGGGTTCGTGGTCGTGGCCGGGGCTGGCGGCGGCGCTCGGCAGGTTCGACGCCGACATCGAGGTGGTGGGGCCCGCCGAGCTCAGGGACGCGTTCGCCCGGCTGGCCCGCCGCTACGCCGCCGCCGCGACCGGCTCGGGAGCGGGCCCGGAGGTCAGTGGCCCGCCGACTCCAGCGGGGCCGAGGCGGGGGACTCGCGCAGCCGCCGGACCTTGAGGGCGCCGCCCCATCGGGAGATCGCCTCGTCGTCGGCGAACGCCATCGCCCGCATCATGTTGCCCCCGTCCGTGGCCTCGACGGCCCGGCGCAGGCGGGCGCGGAGCGGATCGGGCAGGCGGGACGTGCCGGCCTCGACGGTGTCGCCGTAGTGCGGGGCGTAGCCGACCCCGGCGAACCCGGTGCGCCTCAGCAGCGTGGGCAGCGTGTCGGACGAGTAGAACATCAGGTGGTTCTTGGTGAAGCCGCTCCACGCCGACCCGTACGCCTTCAGGAGCAGGGAGCGGGCGTTGACGGTGAGGATGAGCAGCACCCCGCCGGGAGCGAGCAGGCTGCGGAAGCGGGTGAAGTCGTCCAGCGGGCGGGGCAGGTGGGCGAGCACCGACCAGAGGGTGATGACGTCGAAGCCGCCCTCGGCGATCTCGGGCACGTCCTCGGGCGCGCCGTAGAACGCGCGGGCCTTGGTGAGGCGTTCGTTGGCCTGGGCGACGGAGTCGGGTGAGAGGTCCACGCCGTAGGCGTCGAAGCCGCGCTGTTCGGCGAGCTCCAGGAAGAGGCCGGCGCCGCAGCCGAAGTCGAGCAGCCGCCTACCTTCGCCCGCGTCCAGGATGGGGGAGAACGCCTGCATGGTGAGGGTGTAGCGGCGCTGCCGGTTGGCGGCGTACTTGCCGGTCAGGAACTTGCTGTAGCCGGTGGCGTACAGGTCGCCGAGGCGTTCTGGGCGGATGTTCGGGTTGCGGTAGAGGAAGCCGCAGGAGGGGCAGCGGACGACGCGGTAGCGCCATTTCTCGCCAGCGGGCCGGAAGAGCGGCTGCTGGCGTTCGTCGCCGCACATCATGCAGGCGAGGAACTCCTCGATCTCGCCCAGCGGCAGATCGGCCTGGTAGTCCTCCAGCGGCAGGACGGGCGCCCGGCGCAGTCGCCAGCGCCACTGCGCCTCGCGGACGAGGCGTTCGCCGGGCCGGACGTAGACGCGCTGTCCCCAGGGGACGCGGTCGTAGCGGGTGCCGTACGCCAGCCGGCCGAGAACTCGCCGTGCAGAGACCATCACATACCCCTAAGCAGCCGAATGCCGCAGGTATTGCCTCGCCTCCTTCCGACTATTCCATCGCAATCCCCAAATGAACACCGAGAACGACCACCGCGCGGGCCGGAATGGGTGGCGGATTCATGACAAGTCCGGTTCCAGCCACGCCGATCTCATGGACACCGGCAGATCGCGCCCCTTAGGAATTCGGTAGTTGTGCTTACCACATGCGTTGGAGGACGGTCGAATGTCTGGTTTGGGGCGATGGCGCCGAGGGGCGGTGGTGGGCGTCTCGGCGGTTCTGGCCGTGTCGGCGCTCAGCGCGCCGGGCGCGGGAGCCGAGAGTGTCCCGGCGGCCACCGCGTTAGGCGCCGCCGACGAGATCACCCTGATCACCGGTGACCGGGTGCGGGTGCGGGCGGTCGACGGCGGTCACCGGACGGTGGCGGTCACCCCGGCGCCGCGCGCGGACGGGCACGTCCCGGCGTTCCGGACGCTGGAGTCGGACGGCGAGCTGACCGTGATCCCGGACGACGTGGCGGCCCTGGTGCCGGACCGGCTGGACCCGGCGCTGTTCAACGTCACCGACCTGGCCAGGGACGGTTACGGGACGTCGATCCCGCTGATCCTCACCTACCGCGACAACGTGCCGAAGGCGGCGCTCCCGGCCGTCAAGCAGGCCCGCACGCTGGAGAGCATCGGCGGCGCCGGCGTGGAGCTGGCCGCCTCGGAGGCGGCCGGGCTCGGCGCCGAGCTGGTCAAGCTCGCCGGGGCCGGTCCCGCGGCCCGCGCGGCGGGCCCGCTGGCGGCGGTGGAGAAGATCTGGCTCGACCGCAAGGTGGAGCCGTCGCTGGAGCACAGCGTGCCGCAGATCGCCGCGCCCGAGGCGTGGGCGGCGGGCTTCGACGGCACGGGCACGACCGTGGCCGTGCTCGACACCGGCGTGGACGGCCGGCACCCCGACCTGGCCGGCAAGGTCGCCGACCGGCGCGACTTCACCGGCGAGAACGTCACCGGCGACCCGCACGGCCACGGCACCCACGTGGCGAGCACGATCGCGGGCAGCGGCGCGGCCTCCGAAGGCCGGGGCAAGGGCGTGGCGCCGGGCGCGACGGTGGTCGACGGCCGGGTGCTCGACGGAGACGGCAATGGCCAGCTCTCGTGGATCATCGACGGCATGGAGTGGGCGGCGGGCGAGAAGCGCGCCGGCATCGTCAACATGAGCCTCGGCAGCCCGGAGCCGGGCGGCCCGCTCACCGAGGCCGTCGGCGCGCTGACGCGCCAGTACGGCACGCTGTTCGTGGTCGCGGCGGGCAACGACGGCTGTGACGGCTGCGTCGGCACGCCCGGCGACGCCCCCGAGGCGCTGACCGTCGGCGCGGTCGACCGCGAGGACAAGCTCGCCGGCTTCTCCAGCCGGGGCCCGATCGCGGCGACGCTCGCGGTCAAGCCGGACGTGACCGCGCCGGGCGTCGGCATCGTCGCGGCCCGGACCGGCGGCACCGCCCAGGACCGGCCGTACACCCCCATGTCGGGCACCTCGATGGCGACGCCGCACGTGGCAGGGGCGGCGGCGCTGTTGCGACAGGCCCGGCCCGGCATCACCGGCGCCGAGCTGAAGGCGCTGCTGATGGGCACGGCGAAGCCGGGCCAGGACATCGCGGCCGACGCGCAGGGCAACGGCCGGATCGACGTGGCCGCGGCGATCAAGGGCACGGTCGTGGCCTCGACCGGCTCGGCCGGGTTCGGCAAGGTCAAGCCGGGCGAGACGAAGACCGCCACCGTCGCCTACCGCAACCTCGGGCAGGCGCCCGTGGAGCTGGACCTGGCGGTCAGCGGCCCCTTCACCGTGGAGCCGGCCAAGCTCACCGTGCCCGCCGCCGGGACGGCGGAGGCCACGGTGACGCTGAAGGGCGACACCCCCGCCCTGCTGCGCGAGCACCTCACCGCGACCGCCGCCGGCGGCGCGACCGTGCGCACGCTGCTGTCGGCGAGCGTCGAGCCCAAGCGCGTCGAGCTGCGGGTACGCGGCATCGCCCGCGACGGGCGCGACGGGCGCGGCGGCTTCACCGTGCTCAACCTGGACGAGGGCACGCTCGCCGGGCGCGTGCTGCCCGGCGACCCGGCCCAGCCGTGCACCGAGCAGAAGTACGGCCAGGGCACCTGCCTGCTGGTGACGCCCGGCACGTACTCCGTGCTCGGCCACATCTGGACCATGCCCGCCGGCCAGGACAGCACGTCGGGCGGCAAGCCGCTGCACGAGAGCCTCGTCGGCGACCCCGAGATGGAGATCACCGAGAACACCGAGGTCGTGCTCGACGCCCGCAAGGCCGTCGAGGTCAACATCAAGACCCCTGACCACCGCACCAAGCGCAACGTCGGGGCCGCGGCCCAGCTCATGTGGTACCGCGCCGCGGACAAGGGCACGGCGCTGCGCGGCGGCACCCACATCTCGCCCGGCGGCCAGATCGAGGAGCGGCTGTTCGTGCAGCCGACGAAGAAGGTCACCAAGGGCACGTTCGCCGTGGCCACCCGGTGGCGGCTGGAGGCTCCCGCGATCACGCTGAGCGCCCCCGGCCTCGACCTGGAGCCCTTCTACTACGACCCGGTCCACTTCAGCGACTTCTCCACCGAGTACCCGCGCCTCGACGGCACCGCCCTGCTGATGGCGGCCGACGCCGGCCGGGGCAGCGCCGAGGAGATCGCCCGGGCCCGCCTGCGCGGCAAGCTCGCCGTCATCCGCCGCACCCCCGGCGTGCCCGTGTCCACCCAGTCGAACGCCGCCGCCGCGGCCGGGGCCAAGCTGGTCGCCATCTACAGCGACACGCCCGGCTCCGACGTCAGCTCCGGCGGCAACGGCGTCAAGCTGGCCGTCCCGACCGTCCGGCTCAGCCACGAGGAAGGGCTCAAGCTGGTCGAACGGCTCAAGCGGCTGCCCGTCCCGGTGCTGGCCAAGGGCATCGTCGCCAGCCCGTACGCCTACGACCTGTATCTGCGCGAGGTCGGCCGGGTGCCCGGCTCGCTGGACTACGTGGTGCGCGCCAAGTCGCTGGCCAGGGTGGAGACCGACTTCCGCAGCCAGCTCGCCGACGACGTGACGGTCAACGAGGCCCGCTACGTCTTCGAGCCGTGGGACACCTTCGCCATCACCACCAACCGCCCGCTGGCCAAGGCGCCGCGCACCCGCGTCGACTACGTCAGCCCGGGCGCCGACCTGCGCTGGACCACCAGCGCCGGGACGCCGGAGCGGCACTACAACAGCATGTGGCCGCACCCCGACACCCCGTACGTCACGCTGACGCTGCCCGGTTTCGCCACCTTCGAGGCGGGCCAGAAGGTCAGCCGGAGCTGGTTCCGGCATCCGCTGCTGCCCGGCACCAACCCGCGCAACCCGCTGCGCCGCGACGGCGACCGGCTGTCGATCTCGATGCAGGGCTTCGTGGACGCCGACGGCAACTTCGGCGACACGTACACGAGTGACTTCGAGCACGGCATGAAGACCGACTTCCGCCTCTACCAGGGCGAGACGCTCGTCACGCAGACGAACTACCTGCCGACGGGCACCGTCGACCTGCCCGCCGAGCAGGCGTCCTACCGGATCGAGTACGACGTGCGCAACGAGGCGGAGTGGGCCAGGCTGTCCACCCGGACGAAGGGCGTGTGGACGTTCGGCTCGGCGCACACGGCGGACACGACCGTGATCCCGCTGCTCATGGCGAGCTTCGACGCCCCGGTCGACCTGAAGAACCGCGCCACGTCCACCAAGCTCGGCGTGCGGCTGTTCCACCAGGAAGGGGCCGAGCAGAGCGACGTCAAGGACGTGACCCTGGAGGTCTCCTACGACGACGGCGCCACCTGGAAGCCGGCCAAGCTGAAGAACAAGGGCGACAAGCGGTACGAGGCCAAGGTGGAGCGGCACCGGTCCGGGTTCGTCTCGCTGCGGCTGACCGCCGCCGACGTCCACGGCAACGGCGTCACGCAGGAGGTGATCAGGGCCTACGCGACGCGGTAGGAGCCGCCCGCCTCGGTCGGCACCGTCAGGATCCCGGACCCTGGATACCGGAGCCTGGCGGTGCCGCCGAGGTTCGAGGTCAGGCGGATCTCCGTCGGCCGGCCGCCGGCCCAGGTGACGCCGACGGTGAAGCCGCCACGCGCCCGCAGGCCGTCCACCGAGCCGTCCGGCCAGGCGGACGGCAGCGCGGGCAGCACGTCGATGACGCCCGCGTGGCTCTGCAGCAGCATCTCGGCCATCCCGGCGGTGGCGCCGAAGTTGCCGTCGATCTGGAACGGCGGATGCGTGTCCCACAGGTTGGCCAGCGTGCTGTCCTTGAGCTGCTCGGTCAGCATCCGCAGCGCGTGGTCGCCGTCACGCAGCCGCGCCCAGAAGCTGATCTTCCAGGCCTTGCTCCAGCCGGTGCCGCCGTCGCCGCGGGCGCCGAGCGTGACCCGGGCGGCCTCCAGGTGCGCGGGCTCGGTGAGCTGACGTCCCGGGTGCAGCGCGTACAGGTGGGAGACGTGCCGGTGCTCGTCGTCCGGGTCGTCGAGGTCGGCCTTCCACTCCTGGAGCTGGCCCCACGAGCCGACGCGCACGCCCGGGTCGAGCCGGTCCAGCGCCGCCCGCAGCCGTTCGCGCAGCTCGCCGTCCGCGCCGAGCACGTCCGCCGCCTCCAGCGTGGAGGTGAACAGGTCCCACACGATCTGCTGCGGCATCGCGGCCCCGGCGGTGAAGCCGCCGTGCTCGGGCGAGTAGCTGGGGGAGACGACGAGCAGCCCGTCACGCGGGTCCGTCCGCAGGTTGGCCAGCCAGAACAGGGCCGCCTCACGCATTGCCGGGTAGGCCCGCTCGCGCAGGAAGTCCGCGTCGCCGCCGAACAGGTAGTGCTCGTACAGCTCGCGCACCAGCCAGCCGGCCGCGTCCGGCATCCAGAACGAGGTGGCCCAGTCCTGCACGCCGGTGAAGCCGAACGGGTTGGTGTTCTGGTTCACCACCCAGCCCTCGGTGCCGAACAGCTCCTTCGCGGTCCGCCTGCCGGGCTCGCGCAGCGCCTCGACGAAGGCGTGGTACGGCTCCGCGGTCTCGGCCAGGCCGGTGACCTGGGCGGGCCAGTAGTTCATCTGGAGGTTGATGTTGGTGTGGTAGTCGCAGTCCCACGGCGGCGTGTTGGACTCGTTCCAGACGCCCTGGAGGTTGGCGGGCAGCGAGCCGGGCCGCGACGAGGCGATGAGCAGGTAGCGCCCGTACTGGAAGTAGAGCGCCTGCAGCCCCCGGCCCCGCCCGGCGAGCGCCTGGTCCGTGGGCACGTCGGGCAGCGGTTCGCCGAGGTCGAGCCGTACGCGGTCGAACAGCTCCCGGTGATCGGCGACGTGCGCCCGCCGCAGCTCCTCCCACGGCGGCGCGCCGTCCACGGCCGCCGTCACCCGCGCGTGCGGGTCCGGCCCCCGGTAGTGCGGGTACGCGGGCGCGTAGTCGGTGCCGGCCGAGAACACGAACGTCGCGCCGTCGGCCCCGCTGACCGTCACGCACCCGTCCCCGTCGGTACGGGCGCCGCCGTCGGCGAGGACCTGGATCTGGCCCTCGTAACGCAGCCCGTTGCCCGGGAGCGCGCCCCGCACGACCAGCCGCCCGTCACGTGCCGTGACCCGCTCGCAGCCGGGGTGCGCGCCGGCGAAGCGCAGCGTGAAGCTCACGCGGCCCGGCCGGTCGGCGGTGATCCGCCCGGCGATCACCCCGGCCGGATGGCTGGCCAGGTACTCGCGCGTGAACGTGACCCCGTCGGCGTCCCGGTAGGTCACGGTGGCGACGGCGTCGCCGAGGTCGAGCGCGCGCCGGTAGCCGGCCGGCTCGGCGGGCGCGCCCGGCACGTCGAGCAGCAGCTCGCCGAAGGTCTGGTACGCGCCGAACCCGGTGGGCGGCGCGCCGAGCTCCGCCGCGACCTCCTCGGGCGGCAGGCTGCCGCGCTCGTCGATGCCTTGCTGGATCCTCTCGACGGCGCCGGGCCGGGGGCTCGGCCAGTTGCCCGACAGATAGCCGTCCTCGCCGGGGCCGCCGGTCCACAGCGTCTTCTCGTTGAGCCGCAACCGCTCGGTCGCCACGGTGCCATGGACGGTCGCGCCGAGCGCGCCGTTGCCGATGGGCAGCGCCTCGCTCTCCCAGGTCGCGGCAGGTCGGTCGTACCAGAGGATCACCGTCCAAGCCTAGTCATTCTGCGTGAACCGCCCACTCTTGTCGGTGGCCTCCGCTACATTTCCGGTTCGTTGATCAAGAGCCCTGGAGGTCAGAGGATCGTGAACGCGGACCCAACCGCGTGGGAGCGGCGCAGCGTCACCCTCGTGGTGCCGCCCGTCCAGCCGCGCAAGCTGGCGAAGGTGCCCTTCGTCGAGCTGGCTGACGGACGCCTGCAGGGCGTCGTGTCGAGCGGATCGGACATCGGGCGGGTGTACGTGTCCTTCATCGCCGCCGGAACCCACGACTTCAACTGCAGCACCAACAACAACCGGCCCTGCGGCGGCCTCTACAGCTCGCCGTGCAAGCACCTGAACTCGCTGGTGGCCGAGGCGATCGTGCAGTACGGCGCCGGGCGCGTCGCCCGCTACCTGCGCGTCGACGGCGCCGAGACCGTCGAGACCAGCCACGACCTGATCAGGCGCCTGACCGGCGGGCACGAGCCGGGCTCGGCCGCCGTGGTGTTCAGCCGGTTCCTGCGCCACCTCGGCTACCTGGAGCTGCCGGCCGGCACCGCGCCGCTCGCCGAGATGCACTGGTTCCCCTCGACCGGGGCGGTGCGCTGATGCTGGACGTGCAACTCGGCGCGCTCGACGCCGGCCTGCCCCCGGGCGTCGAGGAGGCCCTCGACCTGGTCTCCGCCTTCGACGAGACGCTGGGCACCGGGCTCGGCCGGCTCAGCGAGCAGGGCGCCCAGGCGATCACCGGGCTGGCCGCCGCCGTGGCCGCGACCCCGCTCGGCGACCGGGCCGTCGAGGCCGCCGACAAGATCGCCACCGGCTCGGTCGCGGGCGACCACCTGACGATGCTGGCCGGGGCGCGTGCCGCGCTGCTCGGCGCCGTCGCCGACGCCCTGCTGGCCCGCCTCGACGAGGCGCTCGGCCGGACCCGCGCCTCCTGGGAGGAGCCCGCCGCCGGCCCGGCCGAAGCTCCGGAGAACCTGCTCGTCGGCTGCCGGTCCTGGCTGCACGAGGTGGCCATCACCGGCTGGCGCGGCGTCGGCCACGACCTCGTCGCCGCCTCCGACCAGGCCATCGAGGCCATGTTCGGCGAGCCCGCGCTGCGCCGGGCCGCCGTGCTGCTCGACGGGCTCGCCGCCGAGCTGCGCGCCTCCAGCCCCGTCGCCACGATGGAGAGGCTGCCGGAACGCCGCTGGGCCGACCTGTGGACCCGCGCCCTGATGCTCACCCAGCCCGGCCGCGCCGGCGCCGACCCCGGCGTCCCGGTGTCCGGGCGGCTGCTCATCCTCGGCGCCGACGTGCACGAGCACGCCACCGCCGTCCAGGTCCAGGTGCACGGCCTGCTGGAGCCGAAGGACGGCGGCACGCCCCGGCTGGTGCGCACCGCGATCTCCGCCACCAAGGTCGACACCGTCGTCGGCCCCGCCGTGTGGGGCGTCCTCCAGGACTACCCGGCGCTGCTCGGCGCGCTGGCCAGGCACCTGTCGCTCGACCTCACCGACATGCCGCTGCTGGCGAGCGGCGACCTGCTGTGGGACGACGCCAAGGCCGCCGCGGGCGAGCTCGCCGCCCCGTTCGCCGTCGCCCGCGTCCAGCTCGCCGGGGCGCTCGCGCCCGCCGGGCCGCCGATCGACCGGCACCCCGTGGCCATCGCCGAGCCGGTGTTCGTCGAGGGCTACAAGGCCGTCAAGGTGGACGAAGGGATCGAGTTCCGGCTCGGCGACCAGGCGATCGCCGTCACCACCGACCGGCTGCCCGGCTGCGGCCCGCTCACGCCCCAGCTCCTGGCCACCTCCACCGCCTGCATCGGCCTGCTGCGCTGGGACGGCCGCTGGCTGCTCCAGCCGCTCGCCGTCCAGTCGACGGTCAAGCGCCAGCAGGTCGCCGTGCACAACGGCGACTGGGCGCTCGGGCCCACCGACCCCAAGGTCGTCAAGTCGCTGGCCAGATCGGGCGACGCGGTGGCCGTACTCCGCGAACGAGCAGGACGGCTGCTGAGGAAATGACCGATACCCGCGCCGAGGAGAACCGGCGCCAGGTGCTGCTGTGGCGGCTGCTGGCCCGCGTGTTCGAGACCGACGAGCAGCCGGCGCTCGAAGCGGCCAGCGTGGCCGCCGTCGACGCGCTCGGGCTGCCGCCCGCGCTGCTCGACCCGTCGGTGTCCGTCGACACGCTGGTGCAGCGCTTCCCCGAGCTGGCCGAGGAGTTCCGCGGCCTGATGGCGCCCGGCGAGGACGACGAGGAGCCGCGCGACCGGGCCCGCACCGCCGCGCTGGCGTCCAAGCTGCTGCTCAACCTGTTCGCCACCGGCAGCGGCGACGTCTCCGCCACCAAACTGGCCGCCTGGCAGCAGGACGCCGGCTGGTTCGAGCAGGCGCTCGGCTGCGAGCCCGGCGAGCTGCGCGCCCAGCCCGGCCGCAACGGGCTCGGCGGAGTGCTCGCCGGCCTCGAAGGCGACCTGGTCAAGCGCATGCGGCTGCGCGAGGTGCTCGCCGACCCGGCGCTGTCGCGGCAGCTCACGCCCAGCATGTCGCTCATCGAGCAACTGCTGCGCGACAAGGACAACCTGTCGGGCGTCGCCCTGGCCAACGCCAAGGCGCTGATCCGCCGCTACGTCGACGAGGTCGCCCAGGTGCTGCGCACCCAGGTGCAGCAGACCAGCGCCGGCACCATCGACCGGTCGGTGCCGCCCAAGCGGGTGTTCCGCAACCTGGACATCGAACGGACGATCTGGAAGAACCTCACCAACTGGAGCCCCGACGACGAGCGGCTCTACGTGGACCGGCTCTTCTACAAGCACACCGCCAAGCGCACGGTCCCGGCCCGCATGATCGTGGTCGTCGACCAGTCGGGCTCGATGGTGGACGCGATGGTCAACTGCACCATCCTGGCCTCCATCTTCGCCGGGCTGCCCAAGGTCGACGTGCACCTGATCGCCTACGACCACCGGGCGCTCGACCTGACGCCGTGGGTGCACGACCCGTTCGAGGTGCTGCTGCGCACCCAGCTCGGCGGCGGCACCAACGGCATGGTCGCGATGAGCCTGGCCCGCCCCAAGATCATGGACCCGCGCAACACCGCGCTGGTGTGGATCTCCGACTTCTACGACAACCGGGACGTGCAGACCGAGTTCGAGTCGCTGCACCGCTCCGGCGTGAAGCTGATCCCCGTCGGGTCCGTCAGCAGCTCCGGACATCAGAGCGTCGACTCCTGGTTCAAGCAGAAGCTGAAGGACCTGGGCACGCCGGTGATCTCCGGCCACATCCGCAAACTCGTGTTCGAGCTCAAGAACTTCCTCAACTAGGAGAATCCCCGAATGACCGACGAGATGCTGCGCGCCCCCGCCGAGGTCAAGTACGCAGAGGAGCTCGACTGGCTGGAGTCGATCGACGACGGCCCCAAGCCGTTCTCCTGGCGGCTCAGCCCGCGCATGGTCCGCCTGTTCGTGCTCGGCTCCGAGCGCTCCGACGGCCTGGACCGGGAGATCGCGCAGAAGTGGTTCGGCGACCGGAGCTTCGTCGAGCGTGCCATCGTCACGCTGGCCTCCGACCGCGGCCTGCTCCTGATCGGCGACCCCGGCACCGGCAAGAGCTGGCTCGCCGAACTGCTCGCCGCCGCCATCTCCCGCAATTCCACGCTGGTCGTGCAGGGCACCGCGGGCACCACCGAGGACCACATCAAGTACTCGTGGAACGTCTCCATGGTGATCGCCAAGGGGCAGTCGCGCGAGTCGATGATCCCCTCGCCGATCATGACGGCGATGGAGCAGGGCGTGATCGGCCGCTTCGAGGAGCTGACCCGCTCCACCAGCGACGTCCAGGACGCGCTCATCTCCATCCTGTCGGAGAAGTACGTGTCCATCCCCGAGCTCGACGACGACAACATCGTCTTCGCCCAGCCCGGCTTCTCCATCATCGCCACCGCCAACAGCCGCGACCGGGGCGTCAACGACCTGTCGTCCGCGCTCAAGCGGCGCTTCAACTTCGTCCGCATCCCCGTCGTGACGAACAAGAAGAGCGAGGCGGAGATCGTCCGCTTCCGCACCACCGAGCTGCTGCGCCGCCACAACATCGACCTGGAGCTGCCGCCCACGCTGCTCGACATCCTGCTGCAGAGCTTCGCCGACCTGCGGGCCGCCGCCGCGTCCGCGCAGAGCGACGACGGCAAGCTGGAGTCGGCGCTGTCCACGGCCGAGCAGATCGGCGTGCTGGAGGACGCGATCCTGCACAGCAACTTCTTCGGCGACCGCACGCTCAGGGCCGAGACGCTGGCCGGCTCGCTCGTCGGGTCGCTGGCCCGGCGCACCCCCGAGGACCTGGCCATCCTCAACAAGTACTGGCACGGGGTCGTCGAGCCGCGCAGCAAGAAGGACGGCGGCGAGTGGCAGGGCTTCCTCGAAGGCGGCCGCCAGGCCATCGCCACCCTGTCATGAGCCTCTTCGGCGCGCTGCGCGAGCAGCTCAACGATGCCGCCGAGACCTTCGCCGGGTCGCCCGGCGCCCTGTCCGAGATCCTCACGGGCATGGTCGACGACGTCGACCGGGCGCTGGGCGAGCGGCTGGAGATCTTCCCGGTGTGCCACCACTCGCCGGCCTCGGCCCTGGCCATGGCCAGGCGGCTGCGCGAGAAGCAGCCGCAGGTCATCTACCTGGAGCTGTGCGAGGACCTGCGGCCGCTCCTCGACGAGCTGCGGACCTGCAAGCTGCCGGTGGCGCTCCAGGCGTTCGCCACCGACCTCGACGGCTTCCCGGAGAGCTGGGGGCCGCTCAGCGTGGTCGCCCCCATCACCGAGGCGTCCGCCGAGTATCAGGCCATCGCCTACGCGCTCGACACGCCCGGCGTGGAGCTGGTGCTGGTCGACCGGTCCTCCGACCACGTCTTCCAGTGGCATCCCCGGGAGGAGCCCGGCAGGCCCGCCGACGAGGCCGGCCTGCACGGCGACGCGGTCGGCGTCGAGATCGGCGACCTGCGGCCCCGCTTCGCCGAGCTGGAGGAGCACCTGCTGCACCACGGCAAGGTCCGCCACTGGTCCGAGTGGTGGGACCAGTACGTGGAGCAGCCGCTGTCCAGTGCGGACTACGACACCTACCGTCAGGTCATGGTGCTGATCGGCAGCCTGTTCAGGCGGCTGCGCCCGCACGACTCGGCCAAGCTCGACCGGGACGAGGACCGCGAGCGGTACATGTGGACGCGCATGCGCGAGCACCTGGCCGCGACCGGCGCCGACCCCGAGCGCTGCCTGTACGTGTGCGGCGCCTTCCACGCGGCCAGCCGGGTGGAGGAGTTCGGCCTGGACGCGACGCGTACGGACTTCGACATCTCCCCGCGGACCGCCACGAACTGGCTGTACGGTCTCATCCCGTCCAGCCACTCGGCCATCGAGGCCCAGTTCGGGCTGGCCCCCGGGTCGGTGTCGATCGCCGCCGCCACGTACGCCAAGGCCGTCACGCGCGGCGGCGTCAAGCCGTACGCGCTCAAGGGGCAGCCGTCGAGCAAGCGGCCCGCCAAGGCGAAGCCCGCCGCGCCCCTGGTGCCCGCCGACCAGCTCACCGGGTTCCTGTCCAGGCCGCCCGAGCGCGACCCGCTCGACGAGGCCGAACTGCTCGGCTGGTGCGTCGACATCGTCCGGCTGGCCCGGCGCAACGGCTACCTGTCCAGCACCGCGGATGCCATCGCCGTGTACGAGACGTCCATCCTGCTCGCCGGGATCCGGGGCAGGGCCAGGCCGACGCCGTACGACTTCCAGGATGCGGCCGTCACCTGCATCGAGAAGGACACCGTGCCCGGCCGCCGGGACGTGCGGCGGCTGTGCGAGATCCTGCTCGGCGGCGACCGGATCGGCGAGGTCGGCTACCAGTCGCTGCCGCCGCTCGCCCAGGACGTGTTCGAACGCCTGGAGCCGCTCGGCTTCGACATGAAGAAGCGGGCCGTGCACCGGGTGCTGCTCGACCTGAACGCCACCCCCGAGCTGCGGCCCTGCTCCCAACTGCTGTGGGTGCTGCGGCGGCTGATGCCCGACGACCACGCCGTGCGGCCCATCATGGGCAGCAAGCAGCTCGGCGAGCGCTCCATCCAGGAGAGCTGGGACGTCGCGCTCGGCCACCACCAGCGCGCGCTCATCGAGCTCGGCTACGAGGGCGTCACCGTCGAGCAGGTGCTGGAGCAGCGGCTGCGGCGCAGCGTGTGGGAGCCGAAGGCGACCGCCGCCGACGCGTTGCAGGCGGTCGAGGAGGCCATCCTGTTCCTGGGCGGCCGGCGCGTCGCCGACGAGCTCGGGGCGCGGGCCGTGGACCTGCTCGCCGCCGAGCGGAGCGTCGACGACGCGCCGGACGTGCTGCGGCGCATCCGGCGGCTGCTGGCCCACTACCGGGCCACCGAGCCGGCGCTGCCTGAGTGGTGCGAGCGGTTCGTGACCACCGGCTACGCGCAGTACTGCACGCTGCTGCCCACGGCGTTCGTGGCCGAGGACGTCGGGGTGCGGCAGGTGGCCGCCATGCTCGGGTTCCTGTCGTCGATGGAGAGCCTGGCGCTGTCGCTGGGCTGCGACCGGGCGCAGCTCGAACTGGCCGTGCGCCAGTCGCATCCGGAGACGCCCGGCAAGATCGCGCTGCTGTGGGCGGCCCAGTTCCAGCTCGGCGTGCTGGCGATCGCCGACCTGCGGGAGCGGTGTGCCGAGCTGCTGGACAACCCGCTGGTGGTGCCGTCGTTCCCGCAGTACCTGAGCGGGTTCGTGCAGGCGCTGGAGGCGGCCCCGGCGCTGACGCCGTTCGTGGTGGAGGTGATCTCCGGTGCGTTCGCCAAGCTGCCCGACCGGGTGCTGCTGCCGTGGCTGCCGACGCTCATTGAGACGCTGCGCAAGGAGGCCCCGGAGCTGGTCCCGATCCTGATCCGGGAGGCCGGGCGCACGTTCCCGGCGACGCTCGCGGCCGTGGACGCCTGGGTGGCGCCGTGGGAGCGGGCGCCCGGCGACGGGCCGGGCGTGCGGGCGGCTCCCGCCGCCGTCGCGGGCGGGCCGGTCGCCGAGCTGCTGGCGGCGCACCCGGCCCCCAGCGACGCCGTGGCGGCGCTGCTCGGCTGCGAGGGCGGCTGGGCGCCGCTCGGCTCCGGCGACGCCGTGCCCGGGGCGGCCCCCGAGGTGGCCGCGCTCCTGGCCCGGCATCCGTCGGCGGCGCACGCGCTGGCAGGCGTGCTGTGCGCGGCCGGTAAGGGGTAGGGACAGCCCTACCCCAAGAGGCCAGCGAGCGGGAGAGTGGCGGCAGGGGTCCGAACCGTACGTTGAGGTACATGACGAACCTCCGCCGCCGCATCGCCGTCGACACCCGCTACGTCCTCACCGGTTTCCCCCTCGCCGTCATCGGCTTCTGCCTGATCGTGACCGGGATCGCGGCCGGGCTGGGCAGCGCCGTCGCCTTCGTCGGCCTGCCGATCCTGGCCGCCACGGCCACGATGGCGCGGCGCTTCGCCGACGTGGAGCGGGCCGCGCTGCCGGAAGTGCTCGGCCGCCCGCTCGCCCGCCCCGAATACCGCGAGGCCCCGGCGTGGGCCGGCTGGTTCCGCCGCACGATGAACCCGGTGCTCAACGCGCAGGCCCCGATGGACCTGCTGTACGCCATCCTGTCCTTCCCGATCGCCATCGTCTCGTTCGTGTTCGCCGTCGTGTGGTGGGCCGGGGCGATCGCGGGCCTGACCTTCCCGGTCTACGGCTGGCTCCTGACCGGTCTGCCCGGCTTCCACGAGGGCGGGCTGCCCGCGCTGCTCGGCTTCGGCACCGACATGGCGACCCACATCACCTTCAACGTCATCGTGGGCGTGCTGTTCGCGCTGACGCTGGTGCCGGTGCTGCGCGGCGCCGCGCTGGTCAAGGCCACGCTCGCCCAGGCGATGCTCACCCGTCCCGCCTACGCCCCCCGTTCCGGCCTCCGGCACGCCGCCCACGTGGGCGTGTCCTGACCCCATATCGTGGGACTCAACGGACATCCATCTCGAAAGGGGCGAGCGTGCGCAGCGCATTCTTCGGCAACATGGACCCCCAGCAGCTCCCACCGGGCTTCGCCCTGCAGAACTCCAAGATGCTGCGCGTCCAGCTTCCCGAAGTGCTGGCCAAGCAGGGCTCGATGGTCGCCTTCCAAGGGCAGATGGACTTCGACTACGAAGGGTCCGGCAGCCTCGGCAAGCTGTTCAAGAAGGCCATGACGGGTGAGGGCGCCTCGCTCATGCGGGTGCGCGGGCAGGGCAACCTCTACCTGGCCGACAACGCCGACGACATCCACCTGTTCTTCCTGGAGAACGAGGGCCTGACCGTCAACGGCCGCAACCTGCTCGCCTTCCAGCCGCAGCTCGCCTGGGACATCCAGCGGGTGCAGGGGGCCGGCATGGCGGCCGGCGGCCTGTTCAACACCACGCTCAACGGCACCGGCTGGGTCGCCGTCACCACCCACGGCACGCCGGTCGTGCTCGACGCCGCCGCCATGCCGACGTACGCCGACGGGCAGTCGGCCGTGTGCTGGAGCACGTCGCTCAAGGTGGGCGTCAACCGCACGTTCAAGGCCGGCGCGCTGATCGGCCGGGGCAGCGGCGAGGCCATGCAGCTCGCCTTCCAGGGACAGGGGTTCGTCCTGGTCCAGGCGAGCGAGGGCCCGCCGGTGGTGCAGGCCAAGGGCTAGTGGCTCTCCTGCCGGGGGAGCACCACCTCGGCCAGGATGAGCTGGATGGCGGCGGCCACCGGGATGGCGAGCAGCGCGCCGACGATGCCGAGCAGCGCGCCGCCGATCAGCGCCGCCACGATCGTGGCGGCTGCCGGGACGTCCACGGACGTCTTCATCACGCGCGGCGCGATCAGGTAGTTCTCCACCTGCTGGTAGGCGATGAAGAACACCAGACAGGCGATCCCCACCGGCATCGACACGAAGAAGCCGACGATCGAGGCGACCCCGGCGCCGATGGCCGCGCCGATCAGCGGGACCAGGTCCGTCACGGCCACGATGATCGCCAGCGGCAGCGCGTACGGCACCCCGGCGATCGACAGGAACAGGAACGACGTGACGCCCGCGATCAGCGAGATGATCAGGTTGCCCGCGACGTACCCGCCGACCCGCCGCAGCACCTCGTCGCCCAGCAGCCGCACCCGCTCGCGGCGGCTCTTCGGCACCAGCCGGTAGCCGAGCCCGGTGATCGAGCGCAGTGACGCCAGGAAGTACAGGGTCAGGATCAGCACCGTGAGCGCCGAGAACAGGACGCTCACCACGACGCCCGCCGCGCCCAGCAGCCCGCTGAACACCTGCGTGCCCATGTTGCCGCTGAGCAGGTAGTCCTGCGCCCGCTCCAGCAGCCCGAACCGCTGGTCCAGCTCACGGACGCCCGGGTTGGCGAGAAGCTGCTCGATGTAGGCGGGCAACTGCTCGACGAACTGGCCCGTCTGCTGCGACAGCGCGGGCACCACCGCCACGCCGAACAGCACGAAGAACCCGATCACCGCCGCGAACACCATCCCGATCGCCGCGCCGCGCCGCAGCCCGCGCTCCTCCAGCCGGCGCACCGCCGGGTTCAGCCCGACGGCCAGGAACAGCGACACCACGATCAGGATCAACGCCGACGCCGTCACGGTCAGCGCCTGCACCAGCAGCCAGGCCGACAGCACGCCCAGCGCCGCCGTGAACCCGAACATGAACGGGCTCCCGCTCACCGGCCGGCCCGGCTTGCCGAACGGGGCCTTCTCACCGCGCCGCGCGGCCGGGACGCGCGGCGCGAAGCCCTCGACCCGCACCGCGCGTCCGTCGGGCTGCGCGTGCTCTTGCGTGGGGTTCGTCACGAGGGGATCTCCTAGGGCGGGACCCGTCCTCTGCCCCCAGCGAGCGTGTTCAGCCCTGCGGAACGATGTTGTGGTTGAGCCGGAACACGTTGCCCGGGTCGTAACACCGCTTCACGGCCGCCAGCCGCCGATAGTCCGTTTCCGTGTACGCGTCCCGCACCCGGGTGCTGTCGGCCAGGAAGTTCAGGAACGTCCCGCCGATGCCGTGCTGCCCCAGCCTCTCCCCGAGACCCGGCAGCGCCTGGTCCACGATGATCGAGAACGGCAGCCCGCGATGGCCGACCGGCCCCGCGTCCGGCCCCGCCTGGGCCATCGCGCCGCCCCAGTGCCGCAGCTCCACCGTCGCCTCCCGGCCCGTCTCCACCAGCGCGCCGATCAGCTCGTCCGGCAGCGACGGGAACAGGTCCAGGTAGCGCGCGGGCGTCCCGCCCATCGCCGCCCGCGCGTACGGCACCGGCCGCACGCCGTCCGCCAGCGCCGGACCGGCCGCCTCCCACAGCGGGCGCAGCACCTGCCGCCCCCGCTCCGCCGGGCCCGCGTACATGGCCTTGATCCCGACCGCCCGGCCGCCGTCGGGCCCCTTGGTGAGCATGATCGCCGTGCTCACCTCGTCCGGCGCCGACGCCGCCCAGTCGCGGTAACGGGCCAGCGTCTCCCCGGCCCGCTCGTACGGGAAGAACGCGATGCCCGCGAACACCTCAGCCACCGGATACAGGCGGAACTCCAGCGACGTCACCATCCCGAAGTTGCCGCCGCCGCCCCGCAGCGCCCAGAACAGGTCGGCGTCCCGGTGCGCGTCCGCCGTGACGATCCGGGCGTCGGCCGTGACCACCTCGGCGCTCAGCACACTGTCGGCCGCGAACCCGTACCGGCGCGACAGCCACCCGACGCCGCCCCCGAGCGTGAAGCCCGTGACGCCGACGTCCGGCGACGAGCCCGACAGCGGCGCCAGCCCGTACGGCGCGGCAGCCGCCAGGACCTGACCCCAGCGGGCGCCCGGCCCGACCCGCGCCACCCGCCTGACCGGATCGATCTCCACCCGGTCCAGCGCCGTCGTCCGCAGCAGGATGCCGCCGTCCGACGGGACGTGCGTGCCGTGACCCGTCGCCTGCACCGCCAGCGGCAGGCCCAGCTCGCCCGCCGCCGCCACCGCCGCCCGCACGTCCTCCCGCCCCGACGCCTCCGCGACCAGCACAGGCCGCGCGTCGACGGCCGGGCTGAGCGCCGCGCGCCCCCGCTCGTACCCCTCGCCACCCGGCCGGTGCACGGCTCCACGGAAGCCGGCGATCCCGTACGTCCTGTCCGCGAGCTGCTGCACCATGTCCCTGACCTCCTGTTTCCCGACTGCCTCCAGCCTCCCGCCGGGCACCCCCCGAACACATCCGTAGTCACCACGGATTCACCACGGAAAGTCCTGATAGGCGATGATGTGGACGTGACGGTGTCAGGTCCGGGCGGGGTGTCGAGGCGCGAGGCGGAAGTCCTCGAGGCGCTCGGCGCGCGGCTCACGAACGCGCAGATCGCCGGCCGGCTCCACATCTCCATCCGCACCGTCGAAAGCCACGTCTCGTCGCTGCTGCGCAAGTACGGCGTCACCGACCGGCAGGAGCTGGCCGCGCTCGCCGTCCCCGCCGGTGAGCTGGCCGGGCTGCCCGTCACCCGCACCTCGTTCGTCGGCAGGCAGGCCGAGCAGGAGGCGATCAGCGCCGCGTTCGCCGCCTCCCGCCTCGTGACCCTCGCCGGGCCCGGCGGCGTCGGCAAGACCCGCCTCGCCGTGGCCGTGGCCGGCGCCCTCGGCCACGGCGGGGCCTACACCGACCTCGTCCCCGTCCGCGACGGCTTCGTCACCGAAGCCGTCGCCGCCGCCCTCGGCGTCTCCGAGCAGCCGCAACAGCCCCTGGCCGACGCCGTCACCGACCGGCTCGGCACCACACCCGCCCTGCTCGTCCTCGACAACTGCGAACACCTGCTCGACGAGGTCGCCGGCTTCGTCGACCGGCTCCTCGCCCGCTGCCCCGGCGTCCGCGTCCTCACCACCAGCCGCGAACGCCTCGGCATGCCCGGCGAACGCGTCATCGCCGTCGAACCCCTGCCCGCCGGCACCGACGCGGTCACCCTCTTCCACGACCGCGCCGCCGCCGCCGGACAGGACGCCCTCGACCCGGCCACCGTCGAGACCATCTGCGCCCGGCTCGACGGACTTCCCCTCGCCGTCGAACTCGCCGCCGCCCGCAGCGCCGCCCTCGGCGCCGAAGGACTGCTCGCCGCCCTCGACGACCACCTCCGCCTGCTCGCCGGCGGGCGCGGAGCCGACCAGCGGCACCGTTCGCTCCGCGCCGTCCTCGCCTGGAGCCACAACCTCCTCGCGGACCCTGAACGCGCCCTCCTGCGCCGCCTGTCCGCCTTCACCGGCGCCTTCGACCTCCCCGCCGCCGTCGCGGTCACCGGCGAGGACCGCGTCCACGTCGCCGACCTCCTCGGCCGCCTCGTGGACAAGAGCCTCCTCCAGCGCGGGGCCGGCCGCTGGTGGCTCCTGGAGACCGTCCGCGCCTTCGCCGCCGAACACCTCGCCGCCGCCGGCGAAACCCCCGCCACCCACGCCCGCCACCTCACCTGGGCCGCCACCACCGCCGAATCCCTGACCGCCCGCCTCCTGCCCCCCGCCGACGCCCCCGCCCCGACCCCCGCCCCCATCCCCGCCTGGATGACCGGCGGCGCGGGCTCCCGTCCGGGGGAGGCGGTCCGGCCATCACCCCACCTGGGAGAGGCCCCCGCCGGGACGGCCGGCGGCGCGCCTACGGGCTCCCTTCGGGGGGACGCCCCGGTCGGGGCGGCCGGTGGCGCGCCTGCGGGCCCCCTTCGGGAGAAGGCCCCCGCCGGGACGGCCGGTGGCGCGCTTGCCCGTCCGGGGGAGGCCCGCCCGGAGGGGGCGCCCGCGTGGGCCGCCGTTCCCGTGGAAGGCGGGCGCGCCGGGGCGGCACGGGCCGGGGTGGCGTGGTGGGCGGAGTTCGACGCCGTGGCCGACGATCTGCGGGCGGCGCTGGCCAGGGCCCAGCCGGGGGAGATGGCGCACCGGCTGGCCAGGGCGCTGGGGCGGCTCGCGTACGGGCGGCGCTTCCTGCGGGAGGCCATCGCCCACTTCCGCCACGCCGCCACGCTGGCCTTGACCCGGCACGATCCCGCAGAACCGCACCCCACCCCGGGGCAGGCCGCGGCGAACGCCCGGGACGCGGCGGCAGACCTGGGCGCCGCCGCCGAGTGCGCGCTGGCCTTCGCCGACTCGGCGCTGGCGTACGAGCTGCACCTGGCCGCCGCCGAGCACGCCCGTCAGGCGGGCGACGGCGACGCCCGCGCGATCGCGCTGGCCAGGGCCGCGGTGATCGCGAGCCGCCACCCGGGCTTCGGCACCGGCCTCACCGTCACCCCCGCCCAGCTCCACGCCCTCGCCGAGGAAGCCGCCACCGCCGGCGACCCGGCCAACCCGTACGTGACGGCCCACGTAGCAGCCGCCTACGCCTGGACCACCCACCCCCTGACCCCCCACCCCCCTTCAACGGACCCCACACAGCCCACCCCTCCGGAAGGCCAGGCGCACCCGGACAGTTCCACCGCGTCTTCGGCGGGGGTCGCAGGTTCCGCTGCCCCTCCGGCAGACCAGACGCACCCGGCTGGCTCCCCCGCCCCTCCCGCCGGGGCTGCGCGGCCCGCCGCTTCTGCCGCGCCTCCGGTGGACCAGGCGCCGCCCGGCAGCTCCACTACGCCTTCGGCGGGCACCGCGCGGCCCGCTGCCCTTCCGGCGGGGCAGGCGCACCTGGGCAGCTCGGTCGCTCCATCGGAGGGGCCCGCGGATTCCGCCGCCGCTCCTCCGACGGGCCAGACGCAGCCGGGCAGCCCCGCCGCTTCCCAGGTGGAGCTTGAGCAGCCCGTTACCCCAGGCACCCTTCCGGTGGGCGGGGAGCCGCCCGGTGCCTCCGTTGCGCCTCGGGAGCAGCGGAGGCGGGTTCTGGGGGAGGGCGGGTCGTTGGCGCGGTGGGCGTTGGGGGCGGCTGAGGCTGTCGGGGATGCGGTGCTGGTGAGCGGGGCGATGGACGGGGTGGTGCTGGAGGCGGCCGGGGAGGGGCGGCTGCGGGAGGCGTACGGGACGGCCAGGGAGCGGCTCGTGCTGCGGGCGGCGATGGACCCCTACGATCCGCGTTCGGGCATCGAGATCGTCGACTCCCTGCACACGGCCTCGGTCTACGCCGTGGCCGTGGGCGATCTGCCTGGGGCGTTGGAGATCGCGGAGGAGGCGATGCGTGATGACGTCACCGGTGGCCATCCGGCGTTGGCGAGGAGCCGGCTCATCGCGCCGCTGGTGTTGACCGGGGCGTTCCGGGAGGCGCTGGCCCTGGGCGTGGAGATGTGGGAGAGCCAGGCGCGGATGGAGACGCCGCCGGGCCGGTGGATGGCTCCGGCGTTGGCGTGGATGGGGCTGGCCTGCGATCTGCTGGGAGACTCGGCGGCGGCGCAGGGGTGGTATGGCCGGGCGGAGGCGGTCGGCGGGACGAGGCTGGTGGCGTTGTTCGCGTTCATCGACGCGCGTACGGCCACGGATCGGATCGCCGACGGCGAGGGCGCTGACCGGGTGGGTGGGGCGCTGGCCGAGGCGGATCTCGGCGGGCGGGCCGGGGGGATGTTCGCCGGGTACGCCGTGGCGGCGCGGGCGGAGCTGGCCGTGGTGGCGGGCCGGGCGGATGCGGCGGAGTGGCTGGCGGCCGCGGAGCCGGTGGGGCGGGAGAACGCCTGGGCGGCGGCCTGCCTGGCACGGGCCCAGGGCCGGCTGGCGGCCCGGTCGGACGGAGCGGCCGGATCGGGCGGAGCGAGCGGTCAGGGCGGGTCTGGCGGCCAAGGCGGATCCGGTGGGTCCAGCGGGTCCGGCGGCCAAGGCGGATCCGGTAGTCAGGGTGCGCCCGGTGGGTCTGGGGCTGGGGTGGAGGCGTTGGAGCGGGCGGTGGCTGGTTGGGAGGGCGTCGGGGCGCGGTACGAGCGGGCGCGGACGCTGCTTCTGGTGCCGGGCCGGGAGGCCGAGGGCAGGGACGAGCTGGCCGCAATGGGCGTTATGTTGACCGATCGTTCTCGAAAGGCATAGGGTCGGGGCATGGCGAGGGCGAAGGAGTTCGATCCGGAGGTCGCGTTGCGGCGCGCGCAGGAGCTGTTCTGGGAGCGCGGCTACGAGGCGACGTCGATGGCGGATCTGGTCGAGCACCTGGGCGTCGCGCGGGCGAGCATCTATGCCACGTTCGGCGGCAAGCACGAGCTCTACCTCAAGGCCCTGGGCCGCTATCTGCGGACGCAGGACCCGAGCATCACCGACGCGCTGTCGCAGCCCGGCCCGGTGCTGCCGGCGCTGCGGGAGCTGATCTGGTCGTACGCGGAGGACTCGGCCGAGGGGCACCTGGGCTGCATGGTGGTCAACACGGCCGTGGAGCTGGCGGCGCGCGATCCGGAGGCGGGGCGGTTCGTGGAGTCGAGCTGGCGGCACCTGGAGTCGACGCTGACGTCGGCGCTGGTTCGGGCCAGGGCGCAGGGCGAGCTGTCGGCCGACCGGGACCCGCAGGCGCTGGCCAGGCTGCTGCTGGTGCTTCTGCAGGGGATGCGCGTGCTGGGCCGCACCGAGGGCAACGGTGACCGGTTGCGTGACGCGGCCCGCCAGGCTCTGGTCCTGCTCGGGTGACGAACCCATGCCTTCTTTAAAAACCGATCATTCTGATAGGAATTTGCATCATGACGCGATTCGACGGCAAGATCGTTCTCATCACCGGCGGCGCCGGGGCCATCGCCGGAGTCACGGCGCGGGCGTTCGCGGCGGAGGGCGCCACGGTGGTGCTCGCCGGGCGTGACGCGGCCAGGCTGACCGAGGCGGCCAAGCGCGTCCAGGCCGAGGGCGGCCGGGCCGACTGGGTGACCGCCGACGTGACCAGCGCCGACGACGCCGCCCGCATGGTCGCCACCACCGTCGAGCGCCACGGCGGCCTGGACGTGGCCTTCAACAACGCGGGCGTGCTCGGCGCGGTGGGCCCGCTCGCCGACGTGGACCCCGCCGCGTGGTCGTCGCTCATGGACGCCAACGTGACCGGCGTGTTCCTGTCGATGAAGGCCGAGATCGCGCACATGCGGGCGCACGGCGGCGGCGCGATCGTCAACATGGCCTCCAACATCGGCGCCCACCGCAGGCTGCCCGGCCTGGGCGCGTACGCCGTGTCGAAGGCCGCCGTGAGCGCGCTCAGCCGGGCCGCCGCGCTGGACCACGCCGCCGACGGCGTCCGGGTCAACGCGATCAGCCCCGGCCCGGTCGACACCCCCATGAGCATGCGGCCCGGCGAGACCGCCGAGGACCGCGACGCCCGGATGGCCGCGCAGCTCCCTATCGGCCGGGTCGGCCGGACGGAGGAGATCGCCGCGGCGGTGCTGTGGCTGGCCGCGCCCGAGTCGGCGTTCGTGCTGGGCCACGACCTGGTCGCCGATGGCGGCGCGAGTGCCTGACCAGGCGAAGGACGGACGGCGGCGCGAGGGCCTGACCAGGCGAAGGATGGACGGCTAGGCGAAGAACAGCGGAACGGCGGCGTCCCTGGCCAGCAGGAAGCCGGCGATGGCCAGGGTCCAGCTCACCATCGAGGCCGAGTGCTTGGCCAGCCACGCCCGCAGCCGCTCCAGCTTCGGCTCCAGCCACTCGCCGGCCGCCGTGCGCAGGGCGAGCAGCACCAGCGTCGGCACGATCATGACCAGCACGTACGCGGCGAGCAGCGGCACCCACACGCCCGGCGGCAGCTCGGCGGTGGTCATGATCCCGACGGCGGCGAGGTAGGGCAGCATGGTGGCCACCTCCAGCAGTCCGGCGGTCAGCGCCAGCATCACCATCGTGCGCGGCCCGCCGGCCCGGGGCTCGAAGCGGCGCTCCGGCTTGCCGAGCTTGGCCCGGCGTTTCGGGTCGAACCGGAAGCTCAGCGCGAACAGCCCCACCCCGAGCGCGAACTGCGCCCAATGGGCCGCCTGGCTCTCCAGCGCCTGCCCGAAGTTGTCCACAACTGTGGACAGACCGAGCATGAGCCCGACGCCCACCAGGAAGTAGAACCCGACCACGGTCACCAGGTAGATCAGCAGCCGTGACGTCCGCGTGGTCAGCAGCAGGTAGACCGGGATGCCCAGGGTGCCGAAGCTGGTGCTGTCGACCAGTGCCAGCGCGGCCAGGGTGAGCATCAGTCCGATCGTCATCCCCCGATCCTCCCGCCTGGCGCGACCGGCCACATCCTGCGCCCGACCGACCCGGGCGTACATCCTTCGACCGACCCGCGACGTACGGCGAAGCGGGACGGATACGTACAGACGCGTAGGCGAAAGGGGTCGCGAGACCGATGTCCCGGACCCCGCCCCGGACCTAGCCTCGAATCCTCCTACCAGGAAGGATCCGGTCGAGATGAGTGCCAAGGGTCTGGGGCTTCCGCTGGTCGCCGTCGTCGGGCTGGCCGCGCTCGGCGTGCCCCGGGTGGTCGCGCACGACCTGCGGCTGGTCGGCCCGTCCGTCAACGCGCTGCTGGTGTTCGTGCCGATCGCCGTCTGGCTGGCGGTCGTGCTGTGGAAACGGGTGCCCAACGCGTTCATGACGCTGCTGGCGATCGGCGCGGCCTATGGTGTGCTGCTGGGACTCACCCACCAGGTGCTGTGGGCCGAGTCGTTCGGCGGTGATCCGCCCTCGCTCGGCGGCAACCTGGCGGGCGCGCTGTCACCGGCGGTCGAGGGGCTGCTGCTGCGGGTATTCGCGTTCGGCAGCAGCCTGATGACCGGGCTGGCGGTCGGGGCCGCGGTGGGCGCGGTCGGCTGGGTGCTGTCGCGGCTGGTGCCGGGGCTGCGGCCGGGTGACGACTAGGGCGGAGGAGGCGGTGACGATCCGGGGCGAGCGACGGCAGCAGGCGGCCGACCTGGGGTTGGCCATGGTGGTGCTCGTCGTGGTCGGCACCGCGATCAGCGCCAACGTGGGCTCGGCGGGGGCGGAGCCGCCCGTGGCCGCCTACGGGTTCGGGCTGCTGCTGAGCGGGCTGATGTTCGTGCGCCGCCGCTGGCCGGTGGCGACGCTCGTCGTCACGGCCGCCGCCCTGCTGGTCTACTACCTGCTGTCCTATCCGCCGGTCGGGCTGGCCGTGCCGGTGGCGGCGGCCCTCTATTCGGCGGCCGAGCAGGGCAAGCTCCGGTGGGCCGTCGGCACGGCCGTCGCGCTGCTGGTGATCTCCACGACCGCGCGCACCGCCCACGGCGACGACCCCGCCTATCTGTACGGGTTCGAGCTCGCCACGTCGGTGGGCCTGATGGCCGCGGTGATCGCGCTGGGCGACACCGTGCGGTCACGGCGCGGCTGGCGGGCCGAGCTCGACAAGCAGGCCCGCGCGGCGCGGGCCGAACGCGAGCGGGAGGCCGCCCGCCGGGTCGGCGAGGAGCGGCTGCGGATCGCCCGCGACCTGCACGACCTGCTGGGCCACACGATCTCCGTCATCTCGCTGCACACCGACGTGGCCCGCGAGGCGCTGCGCGACGACCCCGACGCCGCCGAACGCTCGCTGGCGGTGGTCCGCGACGCCTGCGGCGACGTGGTCGCCGAGCTGCGCGCCTCGCTGCGCGCACTGCGCGAGCCGCCGCTCGCCGACGAGGGCCGGCTGACTCCGATGCGGGGGCTCGGCGATCAGGGCCGGCTGGCTCCGGTGCCGGGGCTCGACCGGCTGGACGAGCTGGCGCGGCCGGCGCGCGAGGCCGGGCTGGAGGTCGGGGTCAGCGTGCGCGGCACGCCGGTGCCGCTGCCCGCCGTCGCCGACGCGACCGCCTACCGCGTGGTCCAGGAGGCGCTTGTCAACGTGCTCAAGCACGCCGAGGCCCACCGGGTGGAGATCGAGCTCGCGTACGGGGAGGAGGCCCTGGTCGTCAGGGTGGCCGACGACGGAAAAGGCGGCCCCGCCGAGCGCGAGGGCGAGGGCGAGGGCGGACCCGGCGAGGGTGAGAGGCTGGACGGCGGGTGGGGGATCATGGGGATGCGCGAGCGGGTGGGGCTGCTGGGCGGCACCCTGCGGGTGGGCTCGCGGCCGTCGGAGGGGTTCGAGGTGGAGGCGCGCGTGCCGTACGGGGACCGGACGTGATCCGCGTCGTCCTGGTCGACGACCAGCACCTGGTGCGCGAGGGGCTGCGTGCCCTGCTCGACCGGGCCGGCGACATCACCGTGGTCGGCCACGCCAGCACCGGGCCCGAGGGCGTCGCGGTGACCGTCCGGGAGAAGCCGGACGTGGTGCTCATGGACATCCGCATGCCCGGCGGCGACGGGCTGGAGGCGACCAGGCGCATCATCGCCGACCCTGAGCTGCGCCGGGTCCAGGTGATCGTGCTGACCACGTTCGACACCGACGAGAACGTGCTCGACGCCGTGCGCGCGGGCGCGGCCGGGTTCCTGCTGAAGGACAGCACGCCGGAGCAGTTGCGCGAGGCGGTGCGGGTGGTCGCGGCCGGTGAGGCGCTGCTGTCGCCGGGCGTGACCCGGAGGGTGATGCGGGCGGCGGCGGCCGGCAGCCCGCCCCTGGAGACCGGCCGCCTCGACGCGCTCACCGAGCGGGAGCGCGAGGTGCTGGCCGAGGTGGGCCGGGGCCGCTCCAACGACGACATCGCCCGGGTGCTGTCGATGAGCCCGGCCACCGCCCGGACGCACGTCAGCCGCCTGCTGGGCAAGCTCGCGGCCCGCGACCGGTCGCAGCTCGTGGTGATCGCGTACGAGACCGGGCTGGTCGTGCCCGGCCGGGATTAGCCCGTCGAGGCGGGCCGGGCGAAAGGTTATGATCACGCACATCGCCCCCTGGGCCTCCGAAGGAGCCCGCCAGTGCCCGAGAACGAGCAGGAGCGCGCGCCACAAGGGATCGACATCACCAGGCCGAGCGTCTCCCGCGTCTACGATTTCATGCTCGGCGGCAAGGACAACTACGAGATCGACCGGCACGTGGCGCAACTGGCGTTGAAGGTCGCGCCTGACGCCCCCGAGGCCGCCCGGTCCAACCGGCAGTTCCTGCGGCGCACGGTCCGCCATCTGGCGGGCGAGGCCGGCATCCGCCAGTTTCTCGACATCGGCTCCGGGCTGCCGACCCAGGGCAACGTGCACGAGGTCGCCCAGGCGATCACGCCCGGCGCCCGCGTCGTCTACGTGGACCACGACCCGATCGTGCTCGTGCACGGCCGGGCGCTGCTGGCCGTGGACGCCAGCACGACCGTGATCGAGGCCGACATCCGTGAGCCCGAGGCCATCCTGGCGCACCCCGACGTCCGGGGGCTGATCGACTTCACCCGGCCGGTGGGGCTGCTGCTGTTCGGCATCCTGCACCATCTGGCCGACGACGAGGACCCGGGCGGCATCGTCGCCCGGCTGATGGCGGCCCTGGCGCCGGGCAGCCATCTCGCGATCTCCCACTTCCACAATCCGGGCCGGGCCCACCCCGAGGTGGCGGAGCAGGCGCGCTCGGCCGAGAAGATCTTCAACGAGACGCTCGGCACCGGCCGGTGGCGCACCAGGGAGGAGATCCTCGCCTACTTCGACGGCCTCGAACTGCTGGACCCCGGCCTGGTCCCGCTGCCGGAGTGGCGGCCCGACGGGCGGGACGAACAGGCCGAGCTGGGCATCACGTACCACACCTTCGTCGGCGCGGTGGCGCGCAAGCCGTGACCGCGGTCAGGGGCGCTTGCCCATCGCCTGGCGGATGACGTCGCGCGCCCGGTCCATCATCGCGACCGGCGTGCCCATGAGCAGGTTCTTGGTCGCCGACTCGGTGCCGGGGTGCGGGTGCGTCGGCGCCATCGCCTCGGCGGCCCGGAGCCCGGCGCCCAGGGCGCGCCGCTCGGCCTCGCTGGTGCGGGCGCGGAACTCGGCGAACTCGTAGCGCTCCTCGCTGCGCGCGTGCGCCTCGACGGCGGCGCGCAGCACCAGGAGGTTCTCCATGAAGTCGGGCGCGTCCGGCCCGGCCTTGTCCATCTGCTGGAGGAGCTTCTTGGCCTGGTTCTCCTCGGCCAGGCGATCGTCGACGATGCCGTCACCGCCGTCGATCTTGCGGCGGGCGTACGGGTGGACGATCTCCTCCTCGGCCGTCTCGTGCACGGCCAGCAGCCGAACCAGGCGCGTGAACGCCTCGCCACGCTGCCCGGCGGGAGCCTGCTCGACCTCGTCGAACAGGTTTCTGATCATCCCGTGCTGGGCCAGCAGCAGTTCGATGACGTCGGTCTCGGTATCGGTCGCCATGGGTGGATCTCCTCTCGAATACGGCGGCTGCCTACCCTCGGACGCGCTGGTCACGCCTCGCGTGGCCAACCGCAGGCCGTCCCCAGGCGTGGCGCGGAGATTGTCCGAAGTGCCCCCGGGTAGGTCGCGCCCATGAGCTTCGACCCACTCCAAGAGCGGGGCATCCCGCTCGACAAACAGCTACGCAACTGGCGCGAGCTGAACGTCATGCCCATCGACCCCGACCACGCCGACCCGTACACCCGGTGCCGGATCATCGCGATGAACGGGATCGAGGTGGAGGCGATCCTCTTCAGCCACCAGCTCGCCCGGCACTGCCCCGACCTGGAGCTCAAGCAGCAGCTCGCCCGGGTCCGCTACATCGAGGCGCAGCAGCAGAAGGCGGTCAACTGGCTGCTGCCGGGCGTCTCCTCGGTGCTGGAGACCACGCTCGCCTACGAGCAGGTGGCCGTCGACCTGACGGCCTGGGTGGCCCGCATGGAGCCCGACCCGTATCTCAAGCAGGCCTACCAGTTCGGCGTCCTGGAGGACTTCGACCACCTCTACCGGTACGCCAACCTGTACGAGATGATCGAGCACCGCAAGGCGGAGAAGATCGTCGACGACCTCACCGAGGTGATGCCGGGCCGCCCGACGTACCTGCACCACCGCGACCCCGTCGACAACGTACGCGAGCCGTACGACAAGAGCAGCACCGAGCCGATCTCCAAGCTGCACGCGCTGACCATCATGGCCGCCGAGCAGCAGACCATGAACTTCTACATGAACGTCGGCCCCACCTACATGGAGCCGATCGCCCGCCAGCTCTACCAGGAGATCGGGCTCATCGAGGAGGAGCACGTCACCCACTACGAGTCGCTGGTCGACCCGGGCGAGAGCTGGTGGGAGATGCTGCTCAACCACGAGTACAACGAGTGCTACCTCTACCACTCGTTCATGGAGACCGAGTCCGACCCCAAGGTGAAGGCCATCTGGGAGCTGCACCTGAACATGGAGCTGGAGCACCTGCGGCTGGCCGCCGAGCTGTTCAAGAAGCATGACGGCCGCGACCCCGAGCAGGTGGTGGCCCCGGCGCTGCCGACGCCGGTCACGTTCGAGCCGAACAAGGCGTACCTGCGCGAGCTGATCGCCACGCAGATCGACTACACGACGCTGGGCACCGGCTACGTGCAGGAGGCCCACGAGCGGTTCGAGAAGATGCAGGACGCGATCATGGGCGGTGAGAAGGCGCCCTCGGAGCGGGTCATCGAGGAGAATCGCAGCAAGTCGGGCGAGGAGTACCGGCTGGAGACCGAGGGCCCGCACCCGGTGGAGAGCCTGCGCCTGGGCCGCTGAGGTTGGCCGGCCGGGGCCGGGGTAGTCCCGTTGCCATGGCTGCCGACGTCATCACCCTCATCACCGCTGATCACCGGCGGGTGGAAGCACTGCTCGACCGGCTCAAGGCGGAGCGGGGCGAGCGCCGGGACACCGTGGCCGAGCTGCACGTCCTTCTCACCGCGCACGCTCGTGCCGAGGAGGATCGGGTCTATCCCGGCATCGACGCCCATCACGGGCTGGAAGCACACAAGGAGGCCGAGGTCCTGCTCGACGCGCTGCGGCGCGCCGAGGCGGGCTCGGCCGGGTTCGTGGAGACGCTGGAGCTGCTGGCCGAGTCGATCGTCCCGCACATGCGGGAGGAGGAGACGACGATGCTGCCGCTGCTGGCCAGGACGGCGGGCGACAAGCGGTTGAAACGGATCGGCGCCGCCTTCGCCGAGCGCAGGCAGCAGCTCCTGCGCGCCCTGGCGGCGGCCAAGCCCCTGGAACAGGCCGGTCAGTAGCCCCGGGTCACCCAAACGGCGAGCTGGGTCCGGTCGCGCAGGGAGAGTTTACGCAGGCAGCTGGAGATGTGGTTCCTGGCGGTGCCTTCCGAGATGTCCAGCCGCCGGGCGATCTCCCGGTTGGTCGCGCCGAGTCCGACCAGCCGGGCCACCTCCAGCTCGCGCCCGGTGAGCGGCCCGGTGAGTGGCCGGATGAGTGGCCCGGTGAGTGGCCCGGTGAGCGGCGTCGCGGCGGGCGGCTCGTCCTGCCGCAGCGCGGCGACCAGCCGCGCGGCCGCGGGCCCGCCGAGCACGGTCTCCCCGGCGGCGGCCCGCCGCACGGCGCCGACGAGCTCGTCAGGCGGCGTGTCCTTGAGCAGGTAGCCGCGGGCGCCGGCGCGCAGCCCGCCGAAGATGTACGCGTCGTCGTCGAACGTGGTCAGCATGATCGCCGCGATGTCGGGGAAATCCGTGCGCAGCCGCCCCACCAGCTCGACCCCGTCCATCACGGGCATCCGGGCGTCGACGAGCGCGACGTGCGGACGCTCGTCCGCGGCCGTCCCGGCGAGCAGTTCGAGGGCGTCGAGGCCGTTGCGGGCCGCTCCGGCGACGGCGATGCCGGGCTCGATCTCCAGCAGCTTGCGCAGCCCTTCGCGCATGAGGATCTGGTCGTCGACCAGCAGGACGCGGATCACGCGGGCACCGTCGCGGTCAGCGCGAATCCGTCGCCGGGCCGGTTGTCGATCCGCAGGACGCCGCCGATCCCGGCCAGCCGCTCCTCCAGCCCGCGCAGGCCGAAGCCCTCTGCCACGCGCTCCGGGTCGGCGCCGTCGCCGTCGTCCGCGATCGTCACCGTGATCTCCCGGGGCGCGCAGCCGAGCGCGACCTCGACGCGGCGGGCCCGCGCGTGCCGCAGCACGTTCGTCAGCCCCTCCTGCAGTATCCGGTAGCAGACCAGCTCGTGCCCCTCGGCCACGGCGGGCCACTCGCCGTCCACGGTGAACGCCACCTCCAGGTCGGCCGACCGGAACGAGGCGGCCAGCAGCTCCATCGCGGCCGCGCCGGTGCGGCCCTCCATGCGCAGCGGCTTGAGCGCGCGGACCCATCGGCGGGTGTCGTTCAGCGCGTCGAGGGTCAGCTCCTGCGCCTGGCGCACCTCGTCCCACGCCGAGGCGGGCCGGGCGGTGCGGAACCTCAGGGCGTTGGCCAAGCTCATGTTGATGACCGTGAGGTGGTGGCCGACGCTGTCGTGCATGTCGCGGGCCATCCTGGCGCGCTCGTCGGCGACGGCCAGGTCACGCGACTGCTCGGCGTGGCGGCGCAGCGCGGCGTGCGCCTCCTCCAGCTCCGCCAGCAGGCGCCGGGTCCGTACGGCCTGCCGGTGCGCCTCCAGCAACGCCATCATGACCAGGACGATCACCAGGCAGAGGAACATCGCGAGCAGCCCGTTGACCACGGCCATGAACAGCGTCTGCGCCGGGTTGACCAGGCCGGCCCCGAAGTGCAGCAGCCCGGTCAGGACCGGGTAGAGCGCCGCGCCGCGCATGCCGAACACGACGAGCGCGTTGCCCACGGCCAGGCACGAGATGAGCAGCGTGGTGATGCTGCCCGCGGACATCATGAGCAGGCTCGCGCCCAGGAACAGCACGGTGACGGCCTTGCGCCCGGCAGGCGCCGAGGCCCGCCACGGCAGGAAGAACCACAGCACGCACGCGGCGAGCAGGGCGGCGGCGCCGATCCAGAACAGCGCCGAGATCAGCGGCTGTGCCGCCAGGCCGGGCCGGATGTCGGGGTGCAGGGTCGCCAGGTAGATGAGCGCGCTGAGCAGCGCGGCGCCCCAGAAGGTGATCTCCAGCGCCACCGGGGCCCGGTCGCCGTCGAACTCCGTCCAGCCCCGCATGCTCGCAGCATACGGCGGGCCGCGCGGGGCGGGCAGATGACATCCGGCACATGACAAAAAGCGGATGTTCTGCCCGTAGGCCGCGAACCTACGGTCGGTGCCATGAACTTCCCCAGGACAGGAGCCGTCATCGCCACGCTCTCCTTGGCCGCCATGCTGGCCGTGAGCTGGGCGCTGTGGGACGCGCTGCCGGAGCTGATCACGACCCGGGAGGCCACGCCCGACCGGGCCGGGGTCCGGGTGCCGCGACTGCTGGCCGCCGGGGCGCTCCCGGCCGCGCTGGTGCTCGTCGTGGCAGCCCTGGGCGCGGGCGTCGTGGTGGGGCGGCGGGCCCCGGCGGTCCTGAACACGCTGTTCACGCTCACGCCGTCGCGGGCCGCGCTGAGCGTGGTGCTCGGCACGGTGCCGCCGTTCCTGCTGGTCCTCCACACGGGACTGCTCGCCTGGACCGCCGGGTACGCGGTCCCGGTCGAGCAGATCATGGCCGCCTCCCTCGGCCTGCTGCTGGTCGCGCTGGGCCGGGCGCTGCCGAGGGTCACCCCGGACCTGCCGGAGGCGCCGGCCCGCGAGTGGAAGCGGGCGCAACGGCCGGGCGGGCTGGCGACGACGCTGGTCGGCGTCGCGTGCGCGGCGGCGGCCTGGGTCCTGCCGCCGCTGCCGGTCGCGGTCGCGGCCGTGCTCCTGGTGGCCGTGGTCCACCTGGTGATGGGCCTGGTCACGGTGGCCCGGCTGCGTTAGGCGGGCGCGTGGATGATCCCGTCGCGGATCAGCCGGTCGACGGCCTCGGCGACCGCCTCCAGCGGCGTGTAGCGGGGGCGGAAGCCGAGCAGGCGCTCGGCCTTGGCCATCGAGCAGTGCGGGCTGTGCGCGATGTGGTCGTAGGTGATCTCGGCGTCCGGCTCCGGCACGGTCTCCCGCCACCGCTCCCACGGCAGGAACGCCAGCCGCGCCTCCTGCCCGAACCAGCCGGCCACCGCCTCGGCGTAGCCGCGCAGCGTGAGCGCGGAGGAGGCCACGCAGTGGAAGCTCTCCCCGACGGCGGCCGAGCGGGCGGCCAGCGCGGCCATGAACTGCCGGGCCACGTCGTCGGCGTGCACGTGCTGGACGGTCTCCAGCCCCAGGTTGGGCAGCGTCAGCACGTCGCCGTCGGCCAGCGTCTGGAACGCGGCGGGATCGACGTTGCCCGCCGGGGTGACCGGCACCCAGCCAGGCCCGGTGATGTGCCCGGGGTGCAGCACGGTGACCGGCAGCCCGCTCTCGTGCAGCAGGTAGGACTCGACGGCCGCCTTCTTGATCCCGTAGTCGCCGAACGGCCGCCGGGGGCGGTCCTCCGTCGTCGGCACCTGCTCGCTGGGGCCGTGCACCCAGATCGTGCCGCAGTGCAGGAAGTGCCGCACCCGCCCGGCCAGGGCCTCGGCGAGCTGCCTGGCGCTGGACTCCTCGAAGCAGATCAGGTCGATGACGGCGTCGCCGCCCAGGCCGGCGATCCGCGCGCCGAACGTCCCGGCCGCCTCCTCCGCCTCCCGGTCGGCGACCACCGTGGTGACCTTCCGCCAGGCGCCGTGCGGGGTGTAGGGGCCGCGCCGGCCGCGGCTGACGGCCACCACGTCGTGTCCCGCCTCGACGAGCCGGGGGATCAGGTAGGTGCCGATGTGCCCGCTGGCGCCGATCACCACAGTGCGCATGGGGACCAGCCTAGATGCGCGGCTCGCCGGCCGCCTGGAGGTAGGTGAGCACCGCCAGGACCCGCCGGTTGCCGTCCTCGGCCTGGAGGCCGAGCTTGGCGAAGATGTTGCCGATGTGCTTGACCACCGCGCCCTCGGTGACGTGCAGCCCGGCGGCGATGTGGCCGTTGCTCTCCCCGGCGGCCATGCGGCCCAGCACCTCGCGCTCGCGCTCGCTCAGCGTGTCGATGGCGCGCGGGCGGTTGGCGGCCATCAGGTGGCTGATGACCTTGGGGTCGATGACGATCCCGCCGCCCGCGACGACGTCGAGCGAGTGCATGAAGTCGGTCACGCGCCCCACGCGGTCCTTCAGCAGGTAGCCGACGCCGCCCCGGGGCTCGGCGATGAGCTTGGCCGCGTAGGCGTCGCCGAGATACTGCGACAGCACCAGGACGCCGATGCCCGGATGGGCGGCGCGGATCTCCAGGGCGGCGCGCAGCCCGTCGTCGAGGTTGCGCGGCGGCATCCGCACGTCGGTGATCACCACGTCGGGGCGGTGCTCGGCGACGGCCCGCAGCAGCTCGTCGGCGTCCTCGACGGCGCTGACGACCTCGTGGCCGAAGCGCTGGAGCAGGGCGACCAGCCCTTCCCTCATCAGTGCCGCGTCCTCGGCGATCACCACACGCATGATCCCATTGTCGCTCATCGAGGACGGGGGATGTCGGCGACGATCCTCGTGGGGCCGCCGGGCGGGCTGTCCACCACAAGGTCGCCGGAGAGCATCGCGGCCCGCTCGTACATGCCGACGATCCCGGTCCCGCGCGCCGAGCTGGCGCCGCCGAGGCCGTCGTCGGTGACGGTCAGCACGATGCGGTCGCCGGGAGCGGCCAGCGTGACGTGGATCCGGTCGGGCATGGCGTGCTTGACGGCGTTGGCGACGGCCTCGCTGGCGATGTAGTAGAGCGACGACTCGACCGGCAGCGGGAGCCGCCCGACGCCGTCGGCCTCGACCGTGGCGGGCACCGGCATGCGGTGCCCGAGCTCGCGCAGCGCGGCCCCGAGCCCGTCGTCGATCAGCGTGCGGGGGCGCAGCCCGTGCACGACGTCGCGCAGGGTGTCGAGGGCCAGCTCGTTCTCGCGCCTGACGGCCTCCAGCGACTCCAGCGCGGCGTCCTGCTTCGGCCCGGCGGGGATGGACTCGCGCAGCTCCAGTTCGAGCATGCCGAGGCGCATCGCGGCCGTGGCCAGGTGCTGCTGGGTGCCGTCGTGCAGGTCGCGCTCGATGCGCTGCCGCTCGCCCTCGAACCGCTCCAGCTCGGCGATGTTGGCCCTGGCCAGCGACGTCACCTGGGACTGAAGCTCGTCCATCCGGGGCGAGAGCAGCATCGTGGCCAGGAAGCTCTGCCCGCAGGCGAGCAGGGTCGAGACGTACGGCAGCGCCACGGTGGCGAGGAGGCTGGCGGCGAGCGCGAGCGTGAGCTCCAGCGGCTCGGGCCGCGTCTGCCATTCGATCGCGGTGAACACGACGAGCGCCACGACCACCCAGAGCACCGACAGGGCGGCCGCCACGGCGAGGAACACGACGGACAGCAGCCCGGTCGCGAGCTGCACCACCGCGAAGGCCACCTCCCGCCAGAACATCGGCTGCTGGAGCCTGGCGAGCCCGTGCGGGCCCGGCGGCCGGGGGATGGGCTCGAACCCGGCCAGCCGCACCATCCGGCGTTCGATCCTGGCCATGTACGCGGCCCAGAACGGGAACAGCAGCGGCAGGCTCACGGCCACGACCCCCGGCGCCCACAGCAGGGCGTGGACGAGGGTGTAGACCAGGCCACGCCACGGCCAGCGCGACGTCAGGAACCTGAAGGGGGAGCCGCGGAGAGCGGACCAGGCGTTGGACATGTCGTGCAGCCTATGGAGAACGGACATCTCCGGTCAGTGAGGGCACGAGGAGCCTTCAGGTGGACTTTCCCCTACCCCAAAACCCCACAAAGAGGATCATCCATATGCAAACATGATCTCGCTTCGTTCCCGATGAAAGGACGTACCACGTGCGTAAGAAGGCCCTCGCCCTGGCAGCCATGCTCGGCGCCGGCACGGTCCTCCTGCACCCGGCGCCGGCGATGGCCGCCGGCTACACCCCTGAGGCCGCGTGCGCCGAGCAGTCCGGGAAGGGCGGCTGGACGCATGTGAGCGACAACAGGCGTGCGGTGAAGCACCGGGGCTCGACGTGGGGTCACGTCTACCTGATGTGGAACCGCGCCAGCCAGCAGAACTGCGTCGCCATGATCAAGACCAGGTACGCCGGCAAGTCCACCTACACCCAGGCGATCCTCAAGGTGCAGGGCGGCGGCGCGTACCGTGACCCGGGCACGCTGACGGCCAGGACGTACAAGTACTACGCCGCCGCCATCGGCTACGGCAAGGGCCAGTGCGTCGACTTCGAGGGCAGGACGACCAACGGCACGCGGAACTACGCCACCGCCGTCGGAAAGCGCGGCAGGCTCGCCAACTGCGGCTGACCTCCGCCGCGGGCATCCTGCGTGTACGCTGCGCGGATGCTGAAGCTGGACCGGTTGGTGAACGTGCTGGGAGGCTACGGCGCGCGGCTGCGGCTGGCGCCCGCCTCCCGGGGCGTCGAGCTGCGCAGCGTCGTCGTCCACGATCCGGCCGACGACCGGCCGGCCGGCGGTGACGTGTACCTGGCGGTGGGCGTGGAGTCGACCGCCGAGGCGATCCGGCTGGCCCGTACCGCCAGAGCCGTCGTGGTGCTGGTCCGCGAGGGCGTCCCGGGCGACGACGAGGCCCTGGCCGGCGCCCGCGACGCCGGGATGGCCGTGCTCGCCGTCGACCCCGAGGTGTCCTGGAGCCAGCTCCTCGGCGTGGTGTACGGCCTGGTCCTGGAGGGACGCGAGACCGAGGCGGGCCGCGGCCCGACCGACCTGTTCGCCTTCGCCGACACGCTGGCCGGCGAGCTGGGCAACCCGGTGACGATCGAGGACCAGATGTCGCGGGTGCTGGCCTACTCGGGCTCCCAGCAGAGCTCCGACCCGGTTCGGCTGGAGACGATCCTGGGCCGCCGGGTGCCCGACTCGATGCGGCGGCTGCTGGCGCGCAAGGGGGTCTTCCGCCACCTGGCGACCTCCGACGAGCCCGTGTTCGTGGCGCCGTCGCCGGAGCACGGGCTGCGCGGCCGGATGGTGGTGGCCGTGCGGGCCGGGCGCGAGCTGCTGGGGTCGATCTGGGTGGAGTGCGAGCGTCCGCTGGAGGGCGCGCCGCTGACCGTGCTGGCCGACGGCGCCCGGGCCGTCGCGCTGCACCTGCTGCGCTCGCGGGTGAGCGCCGACCTGGAGCGGCAGGTGGAGTCCGACCTGGTCATCCAGTTGCTGGAGGGCACCGCCGACGCCCCCGCGCTGATCAGCCGGCTGGGGCTGCCCGGCGGCCAGTTCCGGGTGATCGCGTTGCAGGCGCACGTCGGCGACGAGGCGCACGCCGCGATCCTGATGGCGTTCGAGCGGGCCACGACCGGGTTCGGCTGGTCGCGGCCGGGGCGCAGCGCGCTGTTCGGCAACACGCTCTACACGGTGCTGCCCAGCGGCGGCGAGCCGGCGCCCGCCCGCGACTGGGTGGCCGCGATCGCGCACGTGCTGCCGCGCCGGGTCACGCTGATGGCCGGGGTCGGCGGCCCGGCCGTGCCCGCGCAGCTGCCCGCCAGCAGGCAGGAGGCGGACGAGAGCCTGGCGCTGCGAGCCGCCCGGCCCGACGGCGACCTGGCCGTGGTCTACGACGAGTCGTGGGACGCGATCCTGCTCGAGCGGCTGCGGGCGGCGGCGTCGGCGGGCCGCACCCCGGCGCGCGGTCCGGTCGCCGAGCTGACCAGGCACGACGCCGAGCACGGCACCCGCTACATCGAGACGCTGCGCGCCTGGCTGGAGGCGCAGGGCGATCTGGCCGTGGCCGCCACCCGGCTCGGCGTGCACCCGAACACCGTCCGCTACCGGTTCAGGAAGATGACCGCGATCACCGATCTGGGCCTCGACCAGCCGGAGAAGCGGCTGGCGATGATCATCGCGTTGGCCGCCGCGTCGCACTAGCCGGGCCGCGTTGTCCTGGCCGGACAAACGGCGGCCCCCCGGTTGTCGCGCGCAGATGAACCGTTCTCGCGTCCTACGGGCGATCCTGCAGGTGTAACGCGACAGAGCGGAGAGGGTGGCAATGCGTATCGACGGCGGGCCGCGAACGGCAGTGGTGATCGGCGCCGGTGTGGTGGGCCTGTCCACCGCCTGGTTCCTGCAGGAGCGCGGCGTCGAGGTGACCGTGGTCGACCGTGACGGGGTCGCGGCCGGTTCCTCCTGGGGCAACGCGGGCTGGCTGTCGCCCGGCCTGGCCATCCCGCTCAACGAGCCCGGCGTGCTCCGCTACGGCCTGCGCTCCCTGCTCGACCGGGACGCGCCGCTGCACGTGCCGACGACGCCCGACGTGGGGCTGTGGGCGTTCCTGACCCGGTTCGCGCTGCACTGCAACTGGAAGGACTGGGGCCGCGCCGTCCGGGCCAACCTCCCGTTCAACGAGGAGTGCCTGGAGGCGTTCGACGTCCTCACCGCCAGCGGCGTCGAGGCCCCCACCGTCGAGGCGCCGATCATGGCCGCCTTCCGCACCCCGAAGCAGGCCGTCTCGCTGCTGCACGAGCTGCGCCGCATCAACGACTCCGGGCTGGAGATCCGCTACGCCGCCTTCGAGGGCGCCGAGCTGCGCAAGCAGGCTCCGCAGCTCTCCGTGCAGGCCGAGGCGGGCATCCGGCTCGACGGGCAGCGTTACGTCGACCCGGGCGCGTTCACCCACGCGCTGGCCGACGCCGTCACCGCGCGCGGCGGCGTCATCCGCGACGGCTTCACCGTGACCGGCGTGGACCAGGAGGGCGGCAAGCAGGTCGTGCGCGCCGCCAACGGCGACAGCGTCAAGGCCGACGCCGTCGTGCTCGCCACCGGCGCCTGGCTGAACCGGCTCGCCAAGGAGTGGGGCGTGCGGACCCAGGTACGCGCCGGGCGCGGCTACTCCTTCACCGTGCCGACGGACGAGCCGGTGCGCGGCCCGATCTACCTGCCCGCAGTGCGCGTCGCCTGCACCCCGTACCAGGGCAAGCTGCGTGTCGCGGGCACGATGGAGTTCCGTGACCCGGACGCCCCGCTCTTCCAGCGCCGCGTGGACGCGATCATCGCCTCCGCCAAGCCGCTGCTGACCGGCGTGCACTGGGAGGAGCGCACCGACACGTGGGTGGGCCCGCGTCCCGTCACCCCTGACGGCATGCCGCTGATCGGCGCAACCCGGGTGCCCGGCATCTACGTCGCGGGCGGCCACGGCATGTGGGGCCTGACCCACGGCCCGGCCACCGGCCGCATGCTCGCCGAGCAGATCACCACGGGCAAGCAGCCCGAGGCGCTGCGGGCGTTTGACCCGACTCGCTGACTTCTTGTCACATTGCGGGCCTCTTGCGTCTCTAATGGGAGTAGGCATTCCCGAGAGCGAGAGGCCCAACATGTTAGAGGTGATCGGCGCGGGGTTCCCGCGCACCGGGACGAGCTCGATGAAGGCCGCGCTGGAGCGGCTGGGGTTCGGACCCTGCTTCCACATGTTCGACGTCATGACCAAGCCGGGCATCGCCGAGCGCTGGGCGCCGCTGGCCGGCGGCGGCGAGCCCGACTGGCCCCGGGTGTTCGACGGCTACCGCTCCTCCCAGGACTGGCCGGCCTCCCACTTCTACCGCTCCCAGGCCGAAGCGTTCCCCGACGCCAAGGTCGTCCTGACCGTACGCGACCCGCACGCCTGGTACGTGAGCATGGGCACGCTCATGGCCGAGGGCCCCGGCCGCGAGCTGCCGCCCGACCTGCCCGAGGCCGCCGCGGCGGTGTTCGGCAGGATGGACCTGATCACTCCGCTCCTCACCGAGATCGGGCGGGACGTGTTCGGCCTCGACGACTGGACCTTCACCGACGGCATGCCGGAGGAGAAGGTCGCGCTGGCCGCCTTCGAGCGGTACGTGGACAAGGCCAGGGCGAGCCTGCCGGCGGACCGGCTGCTGATCTTCGACGTGCGCGAGGGCTGGGAGCCGCTGTGCCGATTCCTCCGCCGTGACGTCCCCGACGAGCCGTTCCCGCACCTCAACGACGCCAAGGCGATGGCCGCCACGCTCGACAGGCTGGTGCGGGAGGGCGTCATCGAGCCGCGCTAGGCCGCCGGCCGGTCGCCGAGCGGACGGCGGCGCAGAGCCGGGTCCGTGAGCGACGGAGGGCGCCACGCCCCGTCCGGCTGGTACAGGTTCACGCCGGGCGGGACGATCTCGTCGATGCGGTCCAGCGCCGCGTCGTCGAGGACGAGCGAGGCGCCCTTCAGGCTCGCTTCGAGCTGGGCCGGCGTGCGCGGCCCGATGATCACGGACGTGACGGCGGGATGCGCCAGCGGGAACGCCGTGGCCAGCTCCGGCAGCGTGCAGCCGAGGTCGCCGGCCAGCTCGATCAGCCGCTCGACGGCGTCCAGCTTGACCTGGTTCTCCGGGATCGCCGGGTCGAACCGGGCCGGGGTGATGCGGGCCCGGCCGCTGGACAGGTCGATCGGCCCGCCCTTGCGGATCCGGCCCGTCAGGAACCCCGACGCGAGCGGGCTCCACGTCAGCACGCCCATCCCGTACCTCTGGCACGTCGGCAGCACCGACGCCTCCACGCCGCGCGCCAGCAGCGAGTACGGCGGCTGCTCGGTGCGGAAGCGCGGCAGCCCGCGCCGCTCGGCCACGTGGTGCGACTCGGCGATCTGCTCCGCCGGGAACGTCGAGCAGCCGAACGCCCGGATCTTCCCCTCCCGTACCAGGTCGCCGAGCACGCCCAGCGTCTCCTCGACGTCGGTCGTGTGGTCCGGCCGGTGCACCTGGTACAGGTCGATCCAGTCGGTGCGCAGCCGCCGCAGGCTGTCCTCGACCGCCATGACGATCCACCGCCGCGAGTTGCCGCCCCGGTTGCGCCCCTCGCCCATCGGGAAGTGCACCTTCGTGGCCAGGACCACCTCGTCACGCCGCCCGGCCAGCGCCTTGCCGACGATCTCCTCCGACTCGCCCGCCGAGTACATGTCGGCCGTGTCGACGAAGTTGACGCCCGCGTCGAGCGCCGTGTGGATGATCCTGGCGCACTCGTCGTGGTCCTGGTTGGCCACGAAGCCGAACATCATCGTCCCCAGGCAGTGCGTGCTCACCTCGATGCCGGTGCCGCCGAGAGCGCGGTAACGCATGGTCCCTCCAAGAGTCCGGTACGTGGTCCGCACGCTAGGAGTTAGAGTCGGCTCTAGGTCAAACTGGACACCATGCTGACCATCTCGCAGGTCGCCGAGCGCACCGGCCTGAGCGTGCACGCCCTGCGCTTCTACGAGCAAGAGGGCATCCTGGCCCACCCCGTCGAGCGTGACGCCGGAGGCCGCCGCGTCTACACCGAGGACCACGTCGACTGGCTCGGCATGTGCGTGCTCCTGCGCGCCTCCGGCATGCCGCTGCCCGACATCCGCCGCTACACCGAGCTGGTCCGCCAGGGCCCCGGCACCGAGGACGAGCGCCTGGAGCTGATGCGCGCCCACCAGGAGCGGGTGAGCGGCCAGATCGAGGAGCTCACCCGCTGCCTGGACCTCATCACGTTCAAGGTCGGCGTGTACGAGGACCGCGTCGCCGACTCGCCCGGCCGGGCGTGCGGCGTCTCACGGCTGTGATCACCAGTTGGCCGGCAGCCCCGGCGTCGTGGCGGGCAGCGCGTGGCCCGGCGGGTGGATGACGTACACCACGCCGCCGCTGCTGGAGCTGCGCAGCCACACGTTCTCGAAGTCGGCCCGCGGGTAGACCCGGCGCACCGCGTCGTTGCTGGGCGAGGCCGGATCGTTGGCGATCACGTCGCCGTTCTCGGTGAAGCCGACGACCACCATGATGTGCCCGTCCGTCCCGTACCCGGCGCCGGGCAGCTCGCCCTTCTTGAACGACTGCGAGGTGATCACCGGGATGCCCGCGCCGACCAGCTTCTCCAGCTCCGTCAGCGTCCGCAGCCGCGTCACGAACCCGTCCACGCCGTAGCGGCCCGCGTAGGCGACGTTGAACGGCCAGTTGCCCGCGCCCTGGTAGGCGTGGTCGTAGGTGTAGCGCGCCGCGTGGTCGACCTCCGGGTTCGGGTCCGACGGGTCCACCCAGGCGGTGTCCTGCGCGCTCGGCCACCGGCCCCAGTAGCCCAGCACCATCGTGGTCGAGGACGGGCTGCACCACGCCTGGCCGCCGCCGTCCCACTCCGGGTAGTGGCCCGAGTGGATGCTCTGCGAGCGGCGCGGCACGTCCAGCTCCGTGCCCCACGCGCCACCGCCGGGGCTCACCGGGACCCTCTTGCGCTCCGGGACGTGCGAGGCCATCGCGCCCAGCGTGCGCACCCGTGGCGTCACCGCCGAGCCCGGCTTCCGGTAGAGGGTGACGCGGAGCTGGTAGGCGTCGATCAGCCGGCCGTCGGCGGCCACCAGCGTGTCGACGGCCACGTTCGCGTCGGCGTCGCCCTGGCCGGGCACCGACGTGCGGCGGATGTCGCCCTCGCCGTAGGCCCAGCGGCCCAGCACGTACCACTTCGTCAGCCCGGCGGCGTGCCGGGCGCGCGCCTCGACCTGCATCCAGCTCCCGGCCGGGATGTCGGCCGTCCAGGAGGCGATCAGCTCGGTCGCGCCGAAGCCCGTCTGCCGCTCGGGCCCGGTCCAGCGGGCGTACTCCCAGGTCCGGGTGCCGAGGGCGTCGGTGTAGGAGGCGGTGCCCGCGACGCTCGCGAACGACAGCCCGTCGCCGGCGGTGGTGCCCTCCGCGGTGCCGCCGGCGAAGTCGGCCCGCTGGTAGACGACGTCGGCCTGGCCCGCCGCGGGCTTCGCCGCGGCGACGGCCTGGCCCGTGGGCGCGGTGAGCGCCGTGGCAAGCACGACGGTGGAGAGGAACGCGGTCAACGTACGCATGTACCCACCTTCACGGACGGCGTTCGAACCGGCAGACAGTAAGCACGGCGGGTATGGGAACGCATCGGCAAATGTACGTAACTAGCGCTTGGGGCCCTTGCCGTGGTCGGTCTTCCTCCTGGCCTGACCGGGGGGCTGGTCGGGCCGTTGCTGGTCGGACGAGTTCACGGCCCGGCGGGAGCGCGCACGGGACGTCTCGCCGGCCTGGGTCGTCTGCGTGGTCCTGCTCTGGGGCGCCGCTTCCGACGGGGTGGCCGCTTCCGATGGGGTCGGTTCCGAAGCGGCCGGTTCCGAAGCGGCCGGTTCCGATGGGGGCGCGTCCGACGGGGTCGTCTGCGGGCGCGTCGTCTCCGGTGCCGGCTCGGCCGTGGCGGTGACCGTCGCTGTGGTTGTGGCCGTGGCCGTGGCGGTCGCGGTGGTGGTGGGGTGCGGGGCGGGCACGGGCGGGCCCGCCACGGGGGTGGCGCTCCACGACATGGCGGCCACGACGATCCCGGCCAGCGCCAGCAGCCCCGCCGTCTCCCTCCGCCGCCCTCCGGCGCACCAGCGCCGCCCGCGGCCCGTCCGCTGTGCGGCGGCCCCGCCCGTCGGCCGGTCGGGCGGCGCGGGCTCGGACTGGCCCAGCAGGGCGGTCAGCTGCGCGTGCGCCTCGGCGGCGCCGGTGCGGCGTTCGGGGTCCTTCTCCAGCAGCCCGCCGATCAGCGGCGCCAGCTCACCGGCCCGCTCGAACGGGTCCGGGCGGGTGCTCACGACCGCGCTCAGCGTGGCCAGCTCACTGCTGTGCCGGTACGGCGCCCGGCCCTCGACCGCCGCGTACAGCGTCGCCCCCAGCGACCACAGGTCGCTCAGCGCCGTGGACGGCCCGCCGCCGGCCCGCTCGGGCGCGATGTAGGCGGGCGTGCCCACGACCACGCCGGGCCGGCCCGACGACGGCTCGCCGTCCAGCGTCGTCGCCAGCCCGAAGTCCGTCAGGATGGCGTGTCCCTCGGAGGTGAGCAGGATGTTGCCCGGCTTCACGTCCCGGTGCAGCACCCCCGAGGCGTGCGCGTAGCGGAGCGCGGCCAGCACCTCCAGCCCGATGCGCGTCACGGTCGGCACGGCCAGCGGGCCCCGATCGGCGATCATCCTGGCCAGGCTGCTCGACGGCACGTACTGCATGACGATCCACGGCCGCTCGCCGGCCAGCACCACGTCGTGGACGGCGGCGATGTTCGGGTGCGTCAGCTTGGCGGCGATGCGCGCCTCCCGCATCGTGTCGGCCGCCCGCTGCCCGGCGGCGGTCACCTCCTTGATCGCGACCTCGCGGTCGAGGAGCTCGTCGCGGGCCCGCCACACGGCGCCCATGCCGCCCTCTCCCAGCTTCGAGAGCAACCGGTAGCGCCCGCCCAGTAACCACCCTTCCAAGGACATGTCACTGGCTTACCCGATCAACGGACATCACGCAACGCATTCGTACGAGTACTGGAAGGTCGTCTGAAGCTATGGAAAGGTAGGTGAAATGGCTCCAAGGATCGCGACAGCCAGCCGGGTGGAGCTGCCCGAGCTGCTCGACTTCCTCCGTCCCCGGCACCACGGCCTGCTGTCGACCACCCGCGCCGACGGCCGCCCGCAGCTCTCGCCCGTCACCTGCGGGGTCGACGGTGACGGCCGGATCGTGATCTCCACCTATCCGGACCGCGCCAAGGCCGTCAACGCGCGCCGCGACGACCGCGTGTCGATCTGCGTGCTGTCGGACGACTGGGACGGCCCGTACGTACAGGTCGACGGCCGGGCCGAGGTGCTCGACATGCCGGAGGCGCTGGAGGGCCTGGTCGAGTACTTCAGGTGCATCTCCGGCGAGCATCCCGACTGGGACGAGTACCGCGAGGCCATGCGCCGCCAGGACAAGTCGCTGATCCGCGTGCGCATCGAGCGCTGGGGCCCGATCGCGACCGGCGGCTTCCCGGCGCGGCTCAGCCCGCCCGCTCCTTGAGGTAGTCCCGCAGGACGACCGCCTGGTTGTGCTCGGTGTCCTTGGCGCCGTAGAGCAGCGTCACCCGGCCCTTCACGGCGGCGTCGAGCAGCGGCCGGACGGCCTCGTCGCGCCCGGCCAGCTCCTCGCGGTAGCGCTCGGCGAACTCGGCGAACCGCTCGGGCCGGTGCCCGAACCACTTGCGCAGCTCTGTCGAGGGCGCCGCGTCCCGCGCCCAGCCGTCGAGCCGGAGGTCGTCCTTGCGCACCCCGCGCGGCCACATCCGGTCCACCAGGAACACCGCGCCCTCGGCCGGCTCGTGGTCGTAGACGCGCTGGATCTCGATCGGTCCCATGCTCTGGATGATGCCCCTGACCCCGGGGACCGTACGTGTCCGCCATGCCGTGGGGGAGGTTTTCCGGCACCGGGCTCGGATAGGAGGCAGGCCCGGATCAAGCGACAGACAGGGGGCCGACATGGGCGCCGATGACAAGATCTCGAACAAGGCCGAAGAGCTGAAGGGCAGGGCCAAGGAGGGCGTGGGCCGGGCGACCGACGACGAACGCCTCGAGGCCGAGGGCCGTGCCGACCGCAGCAAGGGCAAGGTCAAGCAGGCGGGCGAGAAGGCGAAGGACGCCGCCCGCAACGTCAAGGACGCCTTCAAGCACTGAGGCACAGCACCGCCTCAAGCGCTGGGGCACCGCCTCAAGCACTGAGGCTCGCGATGCACCTGGGGCCGGGGAGGGTCCGCCGTACCAAGGCGAAACACCTCCCCGGCCCCTTCCGTGTGCTTGACGTTCTTGACGGGTCCGCGGGCCGGGTTCCACGGTGACGCTCAGGCGCTCCACAAGGTCGCGACGGCAGGCCGGACCGTTTCCCCGCAAAGGCTGGATTCACCGCATTTTCCCTCCGGGCATTTGATCACCTAGCCCATTTCCGCCCATTTACCGCAACAAAAAGGAACGGGTGGGACCGGTCAAGTCTTCTTTGGCCGAAGTGATTGGGGTGATTTACGGGTATATCAGGACTAGTGTCCCTTTAGGGCACTACAAACAGGGGGAGGAGAAATGACTCTCATTCAGAGTGGTTACCGGTCCCACTGCTACCGTCGCCGCTGCTGTCGGCGCCGCAGGTACTACTGTGGCTGCCGTCGTAGGCGGTGGTGGTGGTAAGAGAACGCCGTGAGAGTCGGCGGGCCGACCGCCGTCTCTCATTCTCTTTTCCTAGGCGGGGAGACCGTCCGGCGCTCGCGCCGGCGGTCTCCCTCCGCCGAACCTTCCGTGAATTCTGGCCCAACACCCGCGGCCTGCGCTGGTTGCTCGCCGCGGGCGTCGTTTTCGCCGCGGTCGCCGCGCTCTGCGAAGTCGCGGCGATCGGCTTGTTCGGCCGGATCACCGATGAAGTGCTCACCACCCGCGACCTCGGCGCGTTCTGGGGGCCCGCGCTCACCTGGCTCGGCCTCGCCGCAGTCGCCGGCGTCGCCTCGCTCACCGGCACGTACGCCACCGCCGTCGGCGCCGAGCGCTTCCTGCTGAGCCTGCGCGACCGGGTGTTCACCCACATCCAGACGCTCTCGCCCGACTACGGGGAGAACCGCCGTCTCGGCGACCTCATGGCCAGGCTCACGGACGACATCGAGGCCATCGAAGAGCTGATGGGATCGGGCCTGGTCAAGCTGTTCACCACGGCCGCCAGCGTGGTCTTCTTCGCCGGCGCCGCCTTCTACGTCCGCTGGGACCTGGCCCTGGTCACGATGGCGCTGGTCCCGGCCTTCCTCGTGGTGTCGAAGATGTTCGCCTCCCGCTTCAGGGTGGCCTCGGCGCGCGAGCGCTCCAGCAACGGCGAGATGAACAGCGTCATCGAGGAGGGGCTGGCCAACCAGGCGCTCGTCCAGTCCTACAACCGCCAGTCCGCCGAGTCGGCCCGGCTGCACGCGACCGGCCGAGGCTGGCTGCGCGCCAACCTGTCGCAGGCGTGGCTCGCCGGCCTGTACGGTCCCGCCGTCCAGGTGCTGGAGACCGTCTGCCTCATCGTCATCCTGGGCGTCGGCGCGTGGGAGATCGCCGCCGGACGGCTCACGCTGGGCGGCCTGCTGGCCTTCGCCGCGTACCTGGCCATGCTCTACCCGGCCGTGCAGAGCCTCGGCGAGATCGCGCTCACCGTGTCGGAGGCTGCGGCCGGCTCCGACCGCGTCATGGAGGTGCTCAGGACCAGGCCCTCCGTCGAGGACGCCCCCGGCGCCAGGCCGCTCCCCGGCCGCGCCGCCGGCCGCGTCGGCTTCGAGCACGTCGGCTTCCGCTATCCCGGCCGCAGACGGCCCGCCCTCCAGAACCTGTCGTTCACCGCCGAACCGGGCGAGCTCGTCGTGCTCACCGGACCCAGCGGCGCGGGCAAGTCGACGCTCGCCAAGCTGCTGCTGCGGTTCTACGACCCCGACACCGGCCGCGTGCTGCTCGACGGCCACGACATCCGCGAGCTCACCAGGGCGTCGCTGCGCGACAACATCACGATCCTGCACCAGGAGACGCTGCTGTTCTCCGGGACCGTACGCGACAACATCGCCTACGGCCGGCCGGACGCCACCCACGACGAGGTCATCCGCGCCGCCGAGCTCGCCGGGGTGCACGACTTCGTCAGGACCCTGCCCCGGGGGTACGACTCCCAGGTCGGGCAGCGGGGCCGGCTGCTGTCCGGAGGGCAGCGGCAGCGCGTGGCCATCGCCAGGGCGATCCTGCGCGACGCCCCCGTGCTCGTCCTCGACGAGCCGATGACCGGCCTCGACCAGGCCACGGCCACGCGCATCATGGAGCCGCTGCGACGGCTCATGGCCGGACGGACCACCATCCTCATCACCCACGACCTGCGTCACCTGCCACAGGACGCACGCGTGATCGAGCTGGAGCCGACCGGCCGGGAGAGCCGGATCCGCCTGAAGCGGCTCGGGGCTCAGCGGGAGAGCCCGAGGCTGTTGAGCAGCCCGGTGACGCCGATGTTGTCCAGCAGCGAGGACGAAGCCGACGGGGCCGACGGCGTTGCCGGTGCCGAGGACGAGCGCGGCGCGGTCGTCGTCGCCGACGAGGTCGGACGGTTCCACGGGCCCGTCCACGGGCCGATCCACGGGCCGTAGGGCTGCTGCCACTGCGGACGGTAGGAGTGCGGCCAGTTCGACCGGTAGGAGTCGGCCCAGTGCGGGTGGTAACGGCGGTGGTACTCCTCGCACCACGGCGCCGTGATCAGGCCCCGGACGTGCCCGTTCACGTTGACCGTGCCGACCGGGCCGGTGCGCCTGGCGGTGGCGTTCGCGTTCGAGTTCGAGTCGAAGACCTGGCCCATCAGCGCGTGGACGTAGCCGTTGATCTCGGCCCACTCCTCGGCGGTCGGCTGCCTGTCGTAGCTGATCCGTACGCCGTCACGGCCGTACTCGTCGTCGGTCAGGTACTGGACCAGCTCGTCGTCGCCGATCACGTCGCGCAGCGGCGAGTGCGGCAGGTACGTGGCGTTCGCGCACCACTCCCTGAGCCGGTCGTCGTAGTCGTCGGCCGCGGCCGGCGCGGCCATCAACGTGACGCCGGTGGCCGTCGCTGCGAGTGCGGTGATGACGTGCTTGTACATGGGTGCCCCCTGCGGGTGGTGATCTGATCATCCGCAGTGGTCAGTACCCATAGTGAGCTTTCAACTACTCCATGGTTGGATCTGGCCGTCTTTACCCGGACTGCCGTCGTCCGAGCGGAACGCGTACTCTGCTGCCCATGCGTGAACGGGTCATCGACGGCCGCTTCGAGCTGCGCGAACGGCTCGGCGGCGGCGGCATGGGTCTGGTGTGGCGGGCCTGGGACACCGCCCTGCACCGCGACGTCGCGCTCAAGGAAGTGCGGCCGCCCGACCCGGCCATGGACGAGCACGACCCGGCCCTGGCCCGCGAGCTGCGCGCGCGTGTGCTGCGCGAGGCCCGCGCGTTGGCCCGGCTCAACCACCCGCACGTCGCCACCATCCACCACATCGTCGACGAGGGCACGGACACGTACCCGTGGCTCGTCATGGAGCTCGTCACCGGCGGCTCGCTCCAGGACCGGCTCGCCCACGGTCCGATGCCCCCGGCGGAGGTCGCGCGGCTCGGCCGCGAGGTGCTGTCGGCGCTGCGCGCCGCCCACGCCGTCGGCATCCAGCACCGCGACGTCAAGCCCGCCAACGTCCTGCTCCGCTCCGACGGGCGCTCCGTCCTGACGGACTTCGGCATCGCCGCCGTGCGCGAGGCGCCCAGCCTGACGGCCACCGGGTCGTTCATCGGCTCACCCGAGTACATGGCGCCCGAGCGCATCAACGGGCACGAGGGCGACCCGGCCTCCGACCTGTGGTCGCTCGGCATGATGCTGTACGTGGCGGTCGAGGGGCGGCATCCGTTGCGCCGCGCCACCACGCTGGCGACGCTCGCGGCGGTGCTCAACCAGGAGGTGCCGCCGCCGGAACGGGCAGGGGCGCTCGGGCCCGCCCTGATGGCGCTGCTCAACCGCGACCCGTCGGCCCGCCCCGACCCCGAGACGCTCGACCACCTCCTGACCGTCGCCACCGACGCCCCCTCGGCCCACGGGGGCGGGCCGTTCGGCGGCGCCCCGCCGGTCGAGGCGCCGACCCACCCCCCGGGCGGGCCTTACGGCCACCAGCCCGCGGGCAGCTCGCCGACGCACCCGCCGGGGCCCTTCGGGGGCTCGCCGTACCCGCCTCCCCGGGGAGCGGTGACGCATCCCCCCGGCCGGCCCTACGGCGGCCCGCCGGCCCCCGCGCCCTACGGGATGCCCACCCAGGGGCGGACCGCGGGGAAGCGGAAGACCGGCAGGATCGTCGGCGCGATCTCGGCCGCCGTCGTCGTGGCCGTCGCCGCCGTCGTCTGGACGCAGCTCCCCTCCTCGACCGGCGACCCCCAGCAGCGGCCCGAAGACGCCGCCACCCTCGCCGCCCCCGACCGCACCCCCACCGAGGACCCGGCGGCGGAGGAGGAGACCACCACCCCCACCCCCCGCGCCGTCAACCTGCACACCGAGGCGGGCATGCGCGACCTGATCAAGGCCATGAAGCCCGTCATCGGCGGCACCAAGGTCTACGGCCTCACCGTCTACCCCACCTACGCCTCCGCCGAGGCCCCCGCGAAGGCCCGCAAGGGCGCCTACGACCGCTACTTCTACCGCGACGGCGTCGTCACCAAGCAGGAGGGCTTCGGCCACACCACGAAGTCCCCCGCCGTGGACCTGGAATCGTTCGACTGGAGCGTTCTCCCCGCCCTGTTCCGCAAGGCGCCGAAAGCCCTGAACGTCCCCAAACCCACCTCCCGCTACTTCATCGTCGACACCGACTACCCGTTCACCGCCGCCACCCGGCAGGTCCTGCTCGTCTACCTGAGCGACGAGTACGACGGCGGCCACCTCGTCGCCGACCGCAAAGGCAAGATCCTCAGGACGAACCCCGCAGGATAGCCCCGTTTGACGGCTACCGCCCCATCGGGCCGGCCCGCCAGAATCGGACGTATGCCCGCATCTCAGCGTCGAACGCGCCCCCTCCGGCAGAACGACCCGCGGGAGATCGCCGGATACGCCCTGCGCGCACGGCTCGGCGAAGGCGGGCAGGGCGTCGTCTACCTGGGCGAGGGCCCCGACGGCCAGGAGGTGGCCGTGAAGCTCCTGCACGCCCGCTTCGACCATGACGCCGAGGCCCGGCGCTACTTCACCCGCGAACTGGCCGCCCTCCAGCGGGTGGCGCCGTTCTGCACCGCCCGCGTCCTGGAAGCCGACCCCGACGCCGACCCGCCGTACGTGGTCAGCGAGTACGTCGACGGGCCGTCGCTGCAGGCGGCGGTGCACGAGCGCGGCGTGCTCGCCGGGGCCGACCTCGACCGGCTCGCCGTCGCCACCGCCACCGCGCTCGGCGCCATCCACGCGGCGGGCGTGGTGCACCGCGACTTCAAACCCGCCAACGTCCTGCTCGCCGCCGACGGGCCCCGCGTGATCGACTTCGGCATCGCCCGGCGGTTCGACGCCACCGCCGGACCGGCCAGCGGCGTCGTCGGCACGCCCTCGTACATGTCGCCCGAGCAGCTCTCCGGGCACCCGGCCGGGCCCGAACTGGACCTGTTCGCGTGGGCGTGCACGATCGCGTACGCGGCCAACGGGCGGCCGCCATTCGGGCACGAGCCGCTCCCTGCGGTGATCAACCGGATCCTCAACGCCGACCCCGACCTCGGCCGCCTCGCCGGCCCCCTGCGCGGTCACGTAGCCGCCTGCCTCCACAAGGACCCCGCCCACCGCCCCACGGCCGCCCAACTCCTCACCGCCCTCCTCACCCACACCCCCACCGGTTTCTCGCCCCCCGGCCCTCCCACCCCGACGGGACACAAACCCACCCCGGAACACCGCACCCCTTCGGAACCGGCACCCCTTCCGGGTGCGCACGCTCCTGCGGGCGGTCATGCCCGTACGCCGGCCGGTACCCCGTACCCGCTTCCTCCGCCCTCGGGGACGCCCGCTCCCGTGGGAGGGGCGTTCCTTCCTGGGGGTGGCCAGGTCCCGTCAGGGGGATACGCCCCGCCCGGGGCCGGGCCCGGTTCGGGAGGGGCGACCCCCGCCGGGGCCGGGCCTCGGGCGGGTGGGCCGTCGGAGGGGGCGTCCTATCCGGCTGGTCACAGTGCTTCGGGGCCGAGGACGTGGGGGGCGGCGGTGGGGCCGGTCACGCGGCCGGGGAGGAGGCGCCGGGGGCTGCTGGTGGGCGCGGTGGCGGCGGCGGTCGCGGTGCTGGCCGGGGTCGTGGTCGTGGTGACCAATCTGACCGGCGCCGCCGGGCCGACGACGAGCTCGCCGTCCGCGTCCACGGGGAACGCGGTGGTGCGGTCGCCGAGGCTCGGGCTGGAGTTCTGGCAGGGGAACGCCGCCGCCCCGCTGGCGCTCACCGACCTGGACGCCCCGGTCACCAGGGTCTCCTTGCAGGCGGCCCCGTTCGAGCTGCGCTTCCCCAGCGTGCCCGAGGAGCGCGCGGTGCAGGTGTGCGCCTGGACGGACGATTCGGTGTTCGACATCACGGACGGCGCCAAGACGGCCGATCACCGGTGTTTCGCCCCGGGCACCGGCATGGCGGACTTCGAGCACGGCTCCGGCACCCTGTTCCTGAACGACGAGGGTCACAACTATCTGATCGGCGACCGGGTGACCCGCCATTCGGACACCCAGGACAAGGTGCTGGTCTCGTCGATCTTCCAGGGGGACACGCAGCAGCCGATCGCGGAGCAGCGGGGTGACCTGTATCTGACGGTCTTCGTGGACCACGACGGCGACCAGGTCTTCAAGCAGGCCGGTGAGGGCGAGTACGAGTACCTGGTCCTGGACTTTCCGGGCTGAAACTTTCAGCGGAACGCCGCAGGTCACCCTTTCCGGGCGCGTCCGTTGGTTGACGGCTTGCCGGGGGCGTGGGATCAATCAGGGAAAGCGCTTACCTGAAGGGAGCGGACGTGTTACGTCAACTCTTGCGCCGCCTGTCCGTGGCCGCCACCGCCGTGGTGACGGCACTGACGGGCGCCCTGGCCGTGCTGCCACCGCCGGCCCAGGCCGCCACCGTCGACACCGGCGCCTGGTACGTCCTGGTGAACCGGCACAGCGGCAAGGCCCTGGACCTGTACGACTTCGCCACCGCCGACGGCGCCCCGATCGTGCAGTGGGCGCGCAACGACGGCAACCAGCAGCAGTGGCGGTTCGTCAGCTCCGGCGACGGCTACTACCGGCTCAAGTCCCGGCACAGCGGCAAGGTGCTCGACGTCTACGAGTGGAACGCCGACGGCGGCGCCCAGATCGTCCAGTGGGCCGATCTGAACGGCTGGAACCAGCAGTTCCGCCTGGCCGACTCCGACGGCGGGCACGTACGCCTGATCAACCGCCACAGCGGCAAGGCCCTGGAGGCGTGGGAGTGGGCCACGAGCGACGGCGCCCGCGTCTCCCAATGGGACGACCTGAACGGCGCCAACCAGCAGTGGCGGCTGGTCAAGCTCGGCTCCGGCGACAGCGGAGGCGGCGACGGCAGCGGCGCGTGGCCGTCCGACACCGGCAGCGTCCACCAGACGGAGACGCGCGAGGTCGGCACGTTCTTCGACGGCGGCATGAAGCGCTACTACGGCATCGGCGACGGCGGGCAGAGCGAGAGCCAGGACCCGATGTTCGTGGTGGCGAACGGCGGCACCATCCAGAACGTGATCATCGACGCCCCGGCCGGCGACGGCATCCACTGCGAGGGCTCGTGCACGATCCGCAACGTGTGGTGGAACGACGTGGGCGAGGACGCCGCCACGTTCAAGAGCTCCAGCTCCTCGGCGCGCTACCTGGTCGAGGGCGGCGGCGCGAAGTCGGGCTCCGACAAGGTGTTCCAGCACAACGGCGCGGGCACGGTGACGATCCGCGACTTCCAGGTGCACAGCTCGGGCAAGCTCTATCGGGCGTGCGGCAACTGCTCCAGCTCCTACCAGCGGCACGTGGTCATGGACGGCGTCACCGCCCGGTCCACGAAGGTGCTGGCCGGGATCAACACCAACTGGGGTGACACGGCCAGGTTCAGCCGGATCACGGTGTACGGGAGCGCGACGATCTGCGAGAAGTACCGGGGCGTTCCGAAGGGGAGCGAGCCGGAGAAGATCGGCTCCGGTGCGGACGGGGTCAACTGCCTCTACTCCTCCTCCGACATCACCTACAGATAGCTCCGGTACGCGCCGGGAGAGGCGTCCTTTCCCGGCGCGTTGTGTTAGCGGTAACACGTAGCGGAATTCCCTACTGTCCCTGTGGGATACTGAGCGCATGGGCTCGGACACGACCCGCGCGCGCACACCTCTCGACGCCGCCGTCGAGGCGGCACGGTGGATCCGGTCGGCCGCCGTCGACGACGGGCGGGGGCGGCGGCACTGGGCGGCCAACCCCGACCCGGGCGGCCGGGCGGCCGTCCCCGCCGAGCCCGCGTCCCTCTACGCGGGGGCGGCGGGCATCGTGCTCTTCTTCCTCGAGCTGGCCGACGCCACCGGTGACGAGACGTACCTGGAGGACGCCCGAGCCGGGGCCCGCTATCTGGCGGCCGGGTGGCGTGACCAGCCGGATCCGACCCTCTACCACGGTCTGGCGGGCACGGTGGTGGCGCTCGCCGAGGCCGGCTGGGCGCTGGGCGACGGCGGGTTCGAGGAGGAGGCCGCGGCTGCCGCCGCCCGCATCGCCGCCGCCGCCCGCCCGCTGCCCGGTGGGCCCGGCTGGACCGGCGACCCGGCGCAGCGGGGTGACGGCGGCATCGTGCTCGCCCTGCTCCGCGCGGCCACCGCGCTCGGCGTGCGCGCCTGCGAGGACGTGGCCCTGGAGGCGGGCGCCCGCATCGCCGGCCTCGCCGTCCCCGGCCACCGCTTCGGCGCCCCACCCCCTCCGCCCCCACCCCCTCCGTCCCCTCCGCCTTCGCCCGCTCGCCCGCCGCGCAATGAGCCGCCCCGCCCGCCGCGGTCCGCTGAAGGGACGCCGCCAGGACGCCCCGGCGAGGCCCCCACCCCCCACGACGCCCACACGCCCGACGAGCCCTTGAGGCGCGCCGACCCCGGTGAACCGCCGGCCTCCTCCGGGCGCGCCGACCCCCGTGAGGCGCCCCCGCCCGCGAAGAGGCCCGTTGACGATCGGGCGGGGGAGTCCGAGGGCGGGGATCGGGCGGCGTTGCCGGAGGACGCGGTGGCGCCCGGGTTCCTGGCGGGGACGGCGGGGACGGCGTTCTTGCTGGCCAGGCTGTACGGGGCCACCGGGGACATGCGGTTCCTGGAGGCGGCGCGGCGGGGGGCCGGGTTCGTGCGGGAGGTGAGCGTGGTGGCGGGGCGGTGCGCGGTGGTGCCGCATCACGTGCCGCAGGCGAGGGAGCTGCACTATCTGGGGTTCTGTTCGGGTTCGGCGGGGGTGGCCCGGATGTTCCACGAGCTTCACCGGGTGGGGGGCGATCCGGGGGATCTCGACTGGGTGGAGCGGCTGGCGCACGGCGTGGTCGAGAGCGAGGTGCCGCAGCGGCGTACGCCGGGGTTCTGGAACGCGGCATGCCAGTGCTGCGGGGCGGCCGGGCTGCTTGAGCTGTTCGTGGGGCTGTGGGCGGCTTCGGGGCGGCAGGCGTACCTGGATCACGCGCAGGCGCTCGCCGAACATCTGATCGGGACCGCCGACGGGTCGGGTGGCCGGGGGCTGCGCTGGTATCAGGCGTACCGGAGGCTGCGGCCGGGCGAGCTGACGGCCGACACGGGCTACATGGTGGGCGCGGCGGGCATCGGCGCCGCCCTGCTGCACCTGGACGCGGCGCTGCGTCCGAGGGAGGGACGCCGGGTGATCCTGCTGCCCGACAACCCGTTCCCGCCTGCGCGTCTTCAATTCCTATAAAACGAGTAGGAAATGTTGACTTAACGGACGCCGCGACGTACGTTTCCGGTATGAGCCAGGGACTCAACCTGACCAGGCGCCCGCACGTGGACTTCGGTCACGTCGCCAGCGCGCAGTGTCGTTGATCACGACCCAGCCACGCCTTTCTCCCCGTGAGGACATTCTCGTGATCGATCTTGACCCTTTTCCCGGCGACATCCACTGGTACGACCTCCCCGACGACGAAGCGGACCCGGAGGAGGACCGATGACGGAAACGCTGCCCGGTCCCGTCGTCGACGCCGACCGCTTCCGCCAGGCCCTCGCCGTGCACGCCGCCGGCGTCGTGGTGATCACCGCGCAGAACGCGGGCGTCCCCGTCGGCCTGACCGCCACCTCCTTCTCCTCCGTCAGCCTCGAACCACCCCTCGTCTCCTTCTACGTGGACCGTTCCTCGACCACCTGGCCCGCCCTGCGCGCGGCCGGTCACTTCGCCGTCAACGTGCTGGCCGGTGACCAGGCCGACGTGGCGTCCCGGTTCGCCCGCAAGGGCGTCGACCGGTTCGCCGAGCCCACCCGCTGGCGGCCCGGCCCGCTGGGCGCGCCGCTGCTGCTCGACGTGTCCGCCCATCTGGTGTGCCTGCCGTACGAGATCCGCGACGTGGGGGATCACGTGCTGGTCGTGGGCCTGGTGGCGGAGGCCGGGGTGCGGTCCGCCGCCCGCCCGCTGCTCTACCACCAGGGCCGGTTCGGCCGCTTCACCGCCCACCCCTGAGGAGGCCCCCGTGACCACTCACACCGTGCCCATTCACACCGTGCCCACCGTTGTGCCCACCGCAGGAGCCACCGTGACCACGCAAGCGCCGGCCTTCGCGAGCCCCGCCGACCACGCCACCTACGGCCACTACGCCCGCACGCCCGCCTACCCCTTCCGCGGGCGCGTCACCGCCGACGGTTCGAGCGGCTTCCGCGCCGAACCCGGCCGCTACCACGTCTACGCCGCCTGGACCTGCCCGTACGCCCAGCGCGTCGCCATCGTCCGCAAGCTCAAGGGCCTGGAGGACGTCGTCACCCTGTCGTACGTGGACGACGAGCGCGACGGCCGGGGGTGGGCGTTCCGCGCCCACCGCGGCCCCGACCCGGTCAACGGGTTCACGCTGCTCGGGCAGGCGTACGAGGCGACGCGGCCCGGCTATGACGGCCACCTGTCGGTCCCGGTCCTGTGGGACCGCCTGACCGGCCGGATCGTGAGCAACCACTTCCCCGACATCACGATCGACCTCGGCACGCAGTTCGACGCCTGGGCCCGCGCCGGGGCCGACCTGTACCCGGTGCGCCTGCGTCCGCGCATCGACGAGCTGAACGCCTGGATCTACGCGGAGGTCAACACCGGCGCCTCCCGGGCCGCGCTGGAGCGGCTGGACGCGCTGCTGGGCGAGCACCGGTTCCTGACGGGCGACACGATCACCGAGGCCGACGTGCGGCTGTGGGTGTCGCTGGCCCGGCTGGAGGTGTTCGACCTGAGCGAGTTCGAGCACCTGTGGGGTTACGCCCGTGACCTGTACCGGCGTCCGGCGTTCGCGGAGACGATCGAGGGACTGCCCGACTCCTGGCACCAACCGCACCGGCGGGACCGGTGAGCCGGCCGCGCCGCCGCCTGCACCTGGCCGCGCACTTCCCCGGCGTCAACAACACCACGGTCTGGTCCGATCCGCGTTCGGGCAGCCAGATCGACTTCTCCTCCTTCACCCATCTGGCGGCGACGGCCGAGCGCGGCCTGTTCGACTTCTTCTTCCTGGCGGAGGGGTTACGGCTGCGCGAGCTCAAGGGCCGCATCCATGACCTGGACGTGGTCGGCAGGCCCGAATCGCTGACCGTGCTCAGCGCGCTGGCGGCGGCCACGTCCCGGCTCGGCCTGGCGGCCACCGTCAACACCACCTTCAACGAGCCGTACGAGCTGGCCAGGCGGCTGGCCACGCTCGACCACCTGAGCGAGGGCCGGGCCGGGTGGAACGTGGTGACCACGTCCGACGCGTTCACCGGCGAGAACTTCCGCCGCGGCGGCTACCTCGACCACGCCGACCGTTACGCGCGGGCCGCGGAGTTCGTCCGGCTGGCGCGGGCGCTGTGGGACTCCTGGCAGCCGGGCGTGTTCGTCGCCGACCGGGAGTCGGGGCGGTTCGTCCGGCCGGGCGGCATCGGCACGGTCACCCACCGGGGCGAGCACTTCGACGTGGCGGGTCGGTTCACGCTGCCGCGCAGCCCGCAGGGCCATCCGGTGATCATCCAGGCGGGCGATTCGGAGCAGGGCAGGGAGTTCGCCGCGGCCACGGCGGACGTGATCTTCAGCAGGCACGGCACGCTGGACGACGGCAAGGCGTTCTACGCCGACGTCAAGGGCCGCCTGGCCCGCCACGGCCGAGCGCCGCACGAGCTGAAGATCATGCCGGCGGCCACGTACGCGCTCGGCGACACCGAGGAGGACGCCGCCGAGAACGCGGCGGTGATCCGCAGCCAGCAGGTGGGCCCGCAGACCGCGATCGCGTTCCTGGAGCAGGTGTGGGGGCGCGACATGTCGGCCTACGACCCGGACGGGCCGCTGCCGGACGTGGAGCCGGACCTGACGGGGGAGGTGGCGCAGGGCCGCGTGCGGCTGGCCGACCGGGCCGCCGTGGCCGCGAAGTGGCGGGCGCTCGCCCAGGAGAAGGGGCTGACCATCCGCGAGCTGGTCATCGAGGTGACCGGCCGCCAGACGTTCGTCGGCACCCCGGCGAGCGTGGCCAGGCAGATCGACGAACACGTGCAGGCGGGCGCGGCGGACGGGTTCATCCTGGTGCCGCACCTGACGCCCGGGGGCCTGGACGACTTCGTCGACCGGGTGGTGCCGCTGCTTCAGGAGCGCGGCGTCTTCCGTACCGAGTACACCGGCGCCACGCTGCGCGAACACCTGGAGCTGTCATGACGTTGCACCTGGCCGTCGCCCTGGACGGCGCGGGCTGGCATCCGGCCGCGTGGCGGGAGCCCACCGCCAGGCCGGAGACGATCTTCTCGGCCCGTTACTGGGCGGCGCAGGTCGCCGAGGCCGAGCGCGGGCTGCTCGACTTCGTCACCATCGAGGACTCGCTGGGCCTGCAGTCGCTGCTGGCCGACGGGGACGACGACGAGACCGGGCAGGTGCGGGGCAGGTTCGACGCCGTCCTGCTGGCGGCCCGGATCGCGCCGCTGACCAGGCGGATCGGGCTCGTCCCCACGGCCACGACCACGCACACCGAGCCGTTCCACGTGGCCACCGGCATCGCCACGCTGGATCACGTCAGCGGCGGCCGGGCCGGGTGGCAGGCGCGGATCTCGGCGCGCGGCAGCGACGCGCGGCACTTCGGCCGCCGCGCGTTCCCGCCGCTCGACGGGCTGGACGCGGACTCGCCCCACGTCCGGGACCTGTTCGCCGAGGCCGCCGACGCGGTCGAGGTGGCGCGCCGGCTGTGGGACAGCTGGGAGGACGACGCGGAGATCCGGGACGTGCCGACCGGCCGGTTCGTCGACCGCGACAAACTCCACCACATCGACTTCACCGGGCGCTTCTTCACCGTGAAGGGCCCGTCGATCACGCCGCGCCCGCCGCAGGGCCAGCCCGTGGTCACCGCGCTGGCGCACGCGCGGCTGCCGTACGAGTTCGCGGCGCGGGCGGCCGACGTCGTGTACGTGACGCCGCGCTCGACCGAGCAGGCGCGAGACGTCGTCCGGGAGATCAGGGGCCTGCCGGGCGAGGTCAAGGTGTTCGCCGATCTGCTCGTGTTCGTCGGCGACGACGCCGCCGCGCGCAGGGCCCGGCTGGACGAGCTGGCCGGGGCCGAGCTGACCTCCGACGCGGCGATCTTCACCGGCACCGCGGGGGAGCTGGCCGACCTGCTGCTCGACTGGCGGCGGGCCGGGATCGAGGGGTTCCGGCTGCGCCCGGGGGTGGTGCCGGACGACCTGAAGCAGATCACCCGGCGGCTGACGGCCGAGCTGCGTGCGCGGGGCGCGTTCCGGTCCGGGTACGAGGCGGGCACGCTGCGGGGCCTGCTGGGGCTGGCCCGCCCGGCCAGCCGATACGCGGAGGCATCATGAAGTTTCTGGCTATCACGTTGATTGCGCACCACGACGACCGCTCACCCACCGAGCGCCTCCGCGAGGTCGTCGAGAACGCGGTGCTGGCGGAGCAACTGGGCTTCGACGGGTTCGGCGTGGGCGAGCGGCACGAGCGGCCGTTCCTGTCGTCGTCGCCGCCCGTGGTGCTGGCCAACATCGCGGCCAGGACGGCCACGATCCGCCTGTTCACCGCGGTGACCACGCTCAGCCTGCTCGACCCCGTCCGCGCGTACGAGGACTACGCCACGCTCGACCACCTGTCGGACGGCAGGCTGGAGCTGATCATCGGCAAGGGCAACGGGACCGCGCAGGCGCAGCTCTTCCACGTCACCCCCGAGGACCAGTGGGAGCGCAACCGGGAGGGCTACGAGCTGTTCCGCCGCCTGTGGCGGGAGGACAAGGTCACCTGGGAGGGCCGGTTCCGGCCGCCGCTCACCGACGCCGAGGTGCTGCCCCGGCCGCTCCAGCGGCCCATCAGGGTGTGGCACGGCAGCGCCACCAGCAAGGAGTCCGTGGAGCTGGCCGCCCGTTACGGCGACCCGCTGTTCTCGGCCAACGTCACCAACCCCATCGAGCCGTACGCCGAGCTGATCGATCACTACCGCGAGCGGTGGGCGCACCACGGGCACGACCCGGCGGACGCGCTCGTCGGCGCGGGCACCGCTGGCTTCTACACGGCCCGCACCTCGCAGGAGGCGATCGCCACCTACCGGCCGATCTACGACGCGAGGATCGCCCTGCTGGCGGAGCTCGGCGTCCGGCCGGTGTTCCCGACGCTGGAGGACGCCATCGAGCGCGGCTCCATCCTGGTCGGCAGCCCGCAGCAGATCGTGGACAAGGTGCTGCGCTATCACAAGCGGTTCGGTCACGAGGTGATGCACCTGCACGCCGACGCCGACGGCCTCACCCCCCGCCGGCACCGGGACGCGCTGGAGCTGTTCCAGGCGGAGATCGCGCCCGCGCTGCGCGAGGCGGTCCCCAGCCGGCCGTTCCCCGGAAGGACGTCATGACCCTCTCCATCCTCGACCTCGCCCCCATCACGTCCGGCCACAGCGCCGCCGACGCGCTGGGCAACACGCTCGACCTGGCCCGCCGGGCCGAGGAGTTCGGCTACCGCCGCTACTGGGTGGCCGAGCACCACCTGGCCCCCGGCGTGGCGAGCTCCGCGCCTTCCGTGCTCATCGCGCTGATCGCCGCCGCCACCCGGACCATCCGGGTGGGCTCGGGGGCGGTCCAGCTCGGGCACCGCACGCCGCTGTCGGTCGTCGAGGAGTTCGGCCTCGTCGACGCCCTCCACCCGGGCCGCCTCGACCTGGGCCTCGGCCGCTCGGGCAGACCCGCGCCAGGCCAGGCGCCGGTCCGGGCGCCCGAGCCCCCGCCGGGCCCCCGGACGGTCGACGGGCTGCTGATCCCCGCGCCGTTCGACTGGTCGCGGCTCGCCGGGCATCCCCGGCTCGTCTTCCACGACTCGCTGCTGCGCCAGCCCGGAGCCGAGACGCCGGACTTCGCCGAGCAGGTCGACGACGTGCTCGCCTTCCTCGGCGGCACCCACCAGGCTCGCGCGGTGCCCGGGGAGGGGGCCGACGTGGCCGTGTGGATCCTCGGCAGCAGCGGCGGCCAGAGCGCCAGGGTCGCCGGTGAGCGCGGCCTGCCGTTCGCCGCGAACTACCACGTCAGCCCGGCCGGCGTGCTGGAGGCCGTCCAGGCGTACCGGGAGGCGTTCAAGCCGTCGGCCACGCTGGCGGAGCCGTACGTGATCGTCTCCGCCGACGCCGTCGTGGCCCCGACCACGGAGAAGGCCCGCGAGCTGGCGGCCCCGTACGGGCTGTGGGTGCGCGGCATCAGGACCGGGGCCGGCGCGCAGCCGTACGCGACGCCGCAGGAGGCCGCCGCGTACGAGTGGAGCGAGGCCGACCGTGACCTGGTCCGCGACCGTGCCGACACGCAGTTCACCGGCACGCCGGGCGAGGTCGCGGAGCGGCTGCGGGTGCTGCGGCGGGTGACCGGGGCCGACGAGCTGCTGGTCACCACCATGACCCACGACCACGCCGACCGGGTGCGCTCCTACGAGCTGCTCGCCGACGCCTGGGAGCGACAGTGAAGCGGCTGACGCCCCTGCTGCTCGCGCTGGCGCTGGCCGCCTGCGGCACGCAGACGGCCCCGCAGGGCGAGCAGGCGGCCTCGCTGACATGGGCGATCGAGACCCAGCCGATCACGCTCAACCCGCACCAGTGGTCGCAGAACAAGGCCAGGCTGCTGGTGTTCAACCAGTTCGACGCGCTCGTCTCGCGCGGGAAGGACGGCTCGTTCCAGCCGTGGCTGGCCAGGTCGTGGAAGGTGTCGGACGACGGCCTGACCTACACCTTCGAGCTGCGTGACGACGTGAAGTTCCACGACGGGACGGCTTTCGACGCGGCGGCCGTCAAGGCCAACCTGGACCAGTTCCGCGTACCGGACTACAACCCGGCCGTGGCGTCCATCCAGCTCGGCGCGCTGGACGAGGTGGAGGCGGTGGCCTCGCACACGCTGAAGGTGACGCTGAAGGAGCCGGACGGCCTCTTCCTGGACTTCCTCGCCTCGCCGTACGGCGGCCAGGTGTCGCCCAGGTCGCTGAAGACCGCGAAGGACCTGAAGTTCGGCGGCCCCGACCTGGTCGGGACCGGGCCGTTCATCCTGGAGCGGTACGTGCAGGGCCAGGAGATCCGCTACCGGCGCAACCCCGCCTACGCCTGGGCGCCTCCCGGAGCCGGGCACCAGGGGCCGGCGTACCTGTCGGAGGTCGTCTACCGGTTCCTGCCCGAGGCGGCGGTCCGGGTCGGCGCGCTCACCTCCGGCCAGGTGCAGGTCATCGAGGGGGTCCCGGCCACCGAGGTGAAGTTGATCAAGAGCGATCCCGGTCTGGCCCTCCAGACCGCGCTCAACTCCGGCACGTCGTTCTCCTACTACTTCAACGTCACCCACCCGCCCTTCGACGACCAGCGCGTCCGCGAGGCGTTCCGGGAGGCGGTGGACGTGGACGCCGTGCTCAAGGCCGTCTACCAGGGCACCGCCACGCGGGCGTGGAGCGTCGTCGGCGCGGCGAGCCCGTTCTACGACGCCTCGCTCGAACGCTCCTTCGGTGGCGACACGGCCAAGGCCAACGCGCTGCTCGACGCGGCGGGCTGGACGGAACGCGACGCCCAGGGCTACCGGGTCAAGGACGGGAAGCGGCTGAGCGTGCGCAGCGTGTCGTCGGCCCCGTTCGTCAGGGACCGCCGCGACGTCCTGGCGCAGGCGATCCAGGCCCAGGTCAAGCAGAGCGCCGGGATCGACTTCCAGGTGAAGATCGTCGACCAGGGCACCGCGCAGCAGGCGGTGGCGGACGGCGCGTACGAGATCTTCGAGAACTCGCGCGGCGACTCCGACGTGGGCGCGGCGCTCAACCTGATCCTGCCGCGCGACGGCGCGATCAACCGGTCCGGGTACGTCGACCCGCGCGTGGACGGCTGGCTCGACCGCGCGTCGGCCACGCTCGACCAGGCCGAGCGCAAGAGGCTCTACGCCCGGGTGCAGCGGGTCGTGGTGACGGACAAGGCCGTGGTGTTCCCGATCTACGTGCCCGCCGACCAGATCACCTCCCGGGCGGGCGTGCAGGGGCTCGGGTTCGACCCCGGCTCGGGGACGCCGCGCAGCGCCTACGACGTGCGGATCGGCACATGATCAGGAGGCTGCTCGCCGGGGTCGCCGTGATGTGGGCGGCGGCCACGGCGGCCTATCTCGCGTTGCTGCTCGCGCCGGGAGACACCGTCGACATCCTGGTCGGCGACGGCCCCGACACGCCGGAGATCCGGGCCGGGATCATCGCCGAGTGGGGCCTGGACCGGCCGGAGGTCGTCCAGTACCTGGCGTACCTGGGCCGCCTGCTCCAGGGCGATCTGGGTCGTTCGTACCAGTCGCAGCGGGGCGTCGGCGAGATCCTGGCAGGCCAGGTGTGGCCGACCGCGCAGCTCACGCTCGCCGCCGCCGCGACGGGCGTGGCGCTGGCGGCCGTCATCGCGCTCGTCACCGCGGGGCGGGGCCGCTGGTCGCGGAGCGCCGCCTCGGCCGCCGAGCTGGTGTCGGTGTCGGTGCCGCCGTTCCTCGTCGGGATCGTGCTGCTGTCGGTGTTCTCGTTCACGCTCGGCTGGTTCCCCGTGTCGGGCGCGGCCGGGCCGGAGGCGCTGGTGCTGCCGGCGCTGGCGCTCGGGCTGCCGATCGCGGGCGTGCTCGGCCAGGTGCTGCGCGACGGGCTGGAACGGGCCCTGGAGCAGCCGTTCGCGGTGACCGCGCGGGCTCGCGGGCTGACCGAGCGGGCGCTGGTCGCCCGGCACGCGCTCAGGCACGCGCTGCTTCCGGCGGTGACGCTGGCCGGCTGGTTCACCGGCACCCTGCTCGGCGGCGCGGTGATCACCGAGGTGCTGTTCGGCAGGCCGGGGCTCGGGCAGGTCGCCATGCAGGCCGTCACCGGCGGCGACCTGCCGGTGGTGATGGCCGTGGTGCTGCTGTCGGCGGTCGTGTACGTGACGATCAGCACGCTGCTCGACCTGGCCTACCGGGTCATCGATCCCCGGGTGCGGGCCTGACATGCGGGTGCTCGCGCCGCTGGCGTTCCTCGTGCTGCTCGCGGCCGCCGTGGCCGCGCCCGGCCTGTTCACCGCCGTGGACCCGCTCGCCGCCGACCCGGCCGCCGCGCTGGCCCCGCCCGGCGGCGCGCACTGGCTCGGCAGCGACCACCTCGGCCGCGACGTGCTGGCCAGGGTGGTGTACGGGGCCCGTCACTCGATCAGCATCGGCGTGGCGGCCACCGGCCTGGCGGTCACCGCCGGGGTGCTGCTCGGCCTGGCCGCCGGGCTCTCGCCCCGCTGGCTGGACGAGGCCCTGGCCCGCTCCTTCGACACGCTCTCGACGCTGCCGGAGCTGTTGCTGGCCCTGCTCGTGGTGGCGATCGCCGGACCGGGCACCGGCAGCGTGATCTTCGCTATCGCCGTGGCCCAGGTGCCCACGTACGCCCGGGTCGTCCGCGCCCAGACGTTCGTGGTGCGCCGGTCCGGCTACGTCGAGCAGGCCGTCACGTTCGGCCGTTCCCGGGCGGCCATCGTGGCCGGTCACGTGCTGCCGAACGTGCTCGGCGCGATCCCGGTGCTGGCCACGATCGGGCTCGGCACGGCGGTCATCGCCACCTCCGGGCTCAGCTTCCTCGGCATGGGGCCGCAGCCGCCCGCCGCCGAATGGGGCTCGATGCTCTCCGAGGCCCGCAACTACCTGCGGGTGGCCTGGTGGCAGGCGCTCTTCCCGGGCGCGGCCATCACGTTGACCGTGGTCTGCCTGACCGTCACCGGCCGGCGCATGCAACGCCACTTCGAAGGGAGGACGCCATGACAGTGAGCGCCGCGCCGCCGCTGCTCAGGACGCTGGTGGCGGTGGAGGACCTGCGGGTGCGCTTCGGCCGGGCCGAGGTGGTGCGCGGGGTCTCGCTGGCGGTGCGGGCGGGGGAGTGCGTGGCGGTGGTGGGCGAGTCCGGCTCGGGCAAGAGCGTGACGGCGCGGTCGCTGCTCGGCCTGGCCGGACCCGGCTCCACCGTCACGGCCGGCTCGTTCCGGATCGGCGGCCGGGACGCGCTCCGGTTCGGGCAGGCCGACTGGCGGCGGCTGCGCGGCAGGTTCGCCGGGCTGGTGCTGCAGGACGCGCTCGTCTCGCTCGACCCGCTGCGCACGGTGGCCGCCGAGATCGCCGAGGTGCTGGCCGTGCACGACGTGGTGCCGCGCGCCCGCCGCCGGGATCGGGTGCTGGAGCTGCTCGCCTCGGCCGGGGTGCCCGATCCGGAGGCCCGCGTCGGGCAGCGCCCGCACGAGCTGTCGGGCGGGCTGCGCCAGCGGGTGCTGATCGCCTCCGCCATCGCCGCCGACCCCGAGCTGATCATCGCCGACGAGCCCACCACCGCGCTCGACGTCACCGTGCAGGCCCAGATCCTGCGCCTGCTCGCCGAGCGCAAGGCCGCGGGCACCGCGCTGCTGCTGATCAGCCACGACCTGGCCGTCGTCGCCTCGATCGCCGACCGCATCCTCGTCATGAAGGACGGCCGGGTCGTCGAGGAGGGCCCGGCGGACGAGGTGCTGTCGGACCCCCGGCACCCCTACACGCGCACGCTGCTGGCCGCCGTCCCGTCCGCCGCCTCGCGCGGCACCCGCCTGTCGGCCCCCGGCACGCCGGCGCCGCCCAGGCCGGTCACGGACGTCCAGGTACTCGCCGGCACCGGCCTCACCAGGGCGTACGGGACCCGTAAGGCTGTGGACGGCGTGTCGTTCAGCCTGCGCGAGGGCGAGACCCTGGGGGTGGTCGGCGAGTCGGGGTCCGGCAAGACCACGCTCGCCCGGCTGGCCCTCGGCCTGCTCGAACCGGACGACGGCCGGGTCACGCTGCTCGGGCGGCCGTGGAGCGGCATGCCGGAACGCGCCAGGAGGCCGCTGCGGTCACGCGTCCAGCTCGTCTCCCAGGACCCGCTCGGCTCGTTCGACCCGCGCCACACCGTGGGCCGGCTCGTCGCCGAACCGCTCGGCCTGCCCCGCGGCCAACGCCGGGACCGGGTGCTCGACCTGCTGGAACGCGTCGGCCTGCCGCCGGACCTGGCCGCCCGCCACCCGAGGGAGCTGTCCGGCGGCCAGCGCCAGCGCGTCGCCATCGCCCGCGCCCTCGGCCCCCGCCCCGACGTGCTGATCTGCGACGAGCCGGTGTCGGCGCTCGACGTGTCGGTCCAGGCCCAGGTGCTCGACCTGCTCGCCGACCTCCAGGCCGAGTACGGCACCGCCATGCTGTTCATCTCGCACGACCTGGGCGTCGTCCACCATGTCAGCCACCGCGTCCTGGTCATGAAGGACGGCCGGGCGGTCGAGGAGGGCGAGGCCGGGCAGGTGCTCACCCGGCCCGCGCACCCGTACACGCGGGCGCTGGTGGCGGCGGTGCCGAAACTCGGCTCGGCTCAGCGGAACGCCAGCCCGTCGAAGTCGCCGGAGGAGCGCCACTCGTCGATGAACCGGAAGTAGGCCATGGCTCCCTGCGGATGGCCGACCATGAGCCGGCCGGCGCGGCCCGGGTCCACGCCCTCGTTGTTGTAGTAGCCGGGCGTGCAGTCGGGCGAGCCCAGCAGGGAGCCGGCCCCGGACAGCAGCAGCTCCACCCAGGCGTCCTCGGCCTCGGCCGTGGCCTCGACCTGGGTGTGGCCGTGGTCGAGGGCGTGCTTGACGATCGTGGCGATCGTGCGGCCGGCCTCGGTGAGGTTGTGCGGGATGTTGGAGATCAGGTTCGCGCCCTGGGTGGGCTGGACGATGAAGGCGTTGGGGAAGCCGTGCACGTGGATGCCGTGCAGGGTGCGCATGCCGTTGGCCCAGTGCTCCGACAGCCGGACGCCGTCGCGCCCGGTCAGGTCGTAGCCGGCGCGGCGGGAGAACTCGGTGCCGACCTCGAACCCGGAGGCGTAGATGACGCAGTCGACCTCGTACTCCCTGCCGTTGGCGACCACCCCGGTCTCGGTGATGCGCTCGACGCCCTTGCCGTCGGTGTCGACCAGGTGGGTGCCCGGCTCGTTGTAGGCCTGCAGGTACTCGTCGTGGAAGCACGGCCGTTTGCAGAGCTGGCGGTACCAGGCCTTCAGTCGGTCGGCGGTCTCCGGGTCGGCCACGATCGCGTCGACGCGGGCCCTGATCTCGGCCATCTTCTCGAAGTCGGAGTCCTCGAACGCCTCCAGCATCCGCTCCAGCGTGCGCTCCCCGGCGGGCAGCTCGGCGATCCTGGCGCGGACGCGGCGGGCGATGTCGGTCCAGCCGTCCATCACCAGGTCCTCCTCCGCCAGGGCGCCGGTCTGGTTGGCGGTGAAGTTCTCCAGCCAGCGCTGCTGCCAGCCGGGCGTGGCGATCGAGGCGAACCATTCGGGGTCCGTCGGCCGGTTGCCGCGCACGTCGACGGACGACGGCGTCCGCTGGAACACGTACAGCTCGCCGCATGCCCTGGCCAGGTGCGGCACGCACTGCACGGCGGTCGCGCCGGTGCCGATGATCGCCACCCGCTTGCCGGCCAGCCGGTCCATCGGCGTGCCGAGCGCGTCGCCGCCGGTGTAGGCGTAGTCCCAGCGGCTGGTGTGGAACGAGTGCCCGCGGAACGTCTCGATGCCGGGGATGCCGGGCAGCTTCGGCACGTGCAGCGGCCCGATGCCCATCGCCACGAACTGGGCGGTGAACGCGTCGCCCCGGTTCGTCGAGACGATCCAGCGCGTGCCGTCCCAGGTCAGGTCGGTGACCTCGGTGTGGAACAGCGCGTTGTCGTACAGCCCGTACTGCTTGCCGATGCGCCGGCAGTGCTCCAGGATCTCCGGCGCGTGCGCGTACTTCTCGGTGGGGACGTGGCCGGTCTCCTCCAGCAGCGGCATGTAGACGTAGGAGGCGGTGTCGCACTGCGCGCCGGGGTAGCGGTTCCAGTACCAGGTGCCGCCGAAGTCGCCGCCCTTCTCGACGATGCGGACGTCGTCGACGCCGGCCTCCTTCAGCCGCGCCCCGGTGACGAGCCCGGCGAACCCGCCGCCGATGAACGCGACCGTCACGTGGTCGCGTCGCGGCTCGCGCGCGGTCATCGGGGTGTACGGGTCGTCCAGGTAGTGGCTGAGCTGACCGGTGAGCCGTAGGTACTGGTCGTTGCCGTCGGGCCGGAGGCGTTTGTCGCGCTCCTCCAGATACCTACGGCGAATGGCCTCTTTGTCCATGAACGCTCCTTCGGCGGCGATTCCAGAATGGCATTCGGAAATCGCCTGGACAAGGGCCGCTCAGGCCAGCGCGTCGCGCGTCCACGAGCCGAGCACCAGGAGCGTCTTGGTGCCCGTCACGTCCCCCGCCCGGCGCAACCGGTCGATGACCTGCTGCAGATGGCCGAGGTCGCGCACCCGGACGTGGATCAGCGCGTCGGGGTCGCCCGCGATCGTGAACACCGCCTGCACCTCCGGCACGTCCGTCGCCGTGCGGACGATCTCGCTGACCGGCGTCGTCCCCGGATACCGCAGCTCCGTGAACGCCTCGATGCCCCAGCCCAGCTTGGAGTAGTCGATCTGCACGCTGAACCCGGTGATCACGCCGAGCTCCCGCAGCCGGTCCACCCGCCGCTTCACCGCCGCCACCGACAGGCCGATCCGCTCGGCCATCTCCGAGAACGTCCGCCGGCCGTCCTCCCGCAGCAGCCGCAGCACCTGGTGATCTATCTCGTCCACGACTGACATGCGCCAACCTCCTCCTGTGCGCAAAGAACATATGCATCCAGCGGCTTCCACTCCAACTATTTGCGTCTTCAGGCGGGTTTCTCCCCTGATACTTGCGCTCACCAGGGATGCGTTGCTGTGCTTGGGGTCCCCCACCGCACGACCGCCTGGAGGAACGCGTGAGTGTGTCCCTCGACGACAGATACGCCGCCGAGAGCGGCCGGGTGCTGATCTCCGGCATCCAGGCCCTGGTCCGCCTCACCCTGGAGCAGCGCCGCCTCGACACCGGACGCGGCCTCGACACCCGCGTCTTCGTCTCCGGCTACCAGGGCTCCCCGCTCGCCGGGGTCGACCTGGAGATGGCCCGCGCCCGGCGCTTCCTCGACGAGGCGGGCGTGGTGTTCCAGCCGGGCCTCAACGAGGAGCTGGCCGCCACCGCCGTCGCCGGCACCCAGCTCCTGCGCGAGCTCCCCGGCCGCCGCCACGCCGGGGTCACCGGCTTCTGGTACGGCAAGAACCCCGGCCTGGACCGGGCCGCCGACGCCATCCGGCACGGGAACGTGGCGGGCACCGCCGCGCTCGGCGGAGCCGTGGCCTGGATCGGCGACGACCCGGGCAGCAAGTCCTCCACCGTGCCCAGCTCGTGCGAGCCGATGTGCCAGAGCCTCGCCATGCCGCTGCTCGCCCCCGGCACCGTCGCCGAGATCATCGAGTTCGGTCTGCACGCCGTCGCGCTGTCGCGGGCCACCGGCCTGTGGACCGGCCTGAAGATCCTCGCCGACGTGGCCGACGCCTCCGCCACCGTGGACCTCGACACCCTGCGCGCCGGCATCCCCGCCCCCGGACGCGCCGACGCCGGGCCGCCGCCGATCCTCGTCGGCCCCGCCTCGCTCGACGCCGAGCACGACATGCTCACCCGGCGGCTCGACCTGGCCCGCGCCTACGCCAAGGCGACCGGGCTGAACCGGGTCACCGCCGGCTCCTCGCGCGCCACGCTCGGCATCGTCGCCTCCGGCACCTCCTACCAGGTGGTGCTGCGCGCGCTGGCCGACCTCGGCGTGGGCGAGCAGGACCTCGAAGCGCTCGGTGTCCGGCTCGTCCGGCTCGGGATGCCGTACCCGCTGGAGGCCGCCGAGCTCGTCGCCATGACCGCCGACCTGGAGCGGGTGCTCGTGGTCGAGGACAAGGTGCCGTTCATCGAGGGCCAGCTCAAGCAGGCGCTGTACGGCGGCGAGCGCACCCCGGTCGTCGTCGGGCGCACCGACGAGACGGGCCGCGAGCTGCTCACCGCGCGCGGCACCCTCGGCGCGGAGGCCGTCGCCTCGGCCGTCGCCGCGTGCCTCGGCCCCGACCGGCTGCCGCGGGCCACCGCGGTCCCCGCCGCGGCTCCTCCCAAGCGGCGGCCCCTGCTGCCCGTCGTGGCGGCGCGGACGCCGTACTTCTGCTCCGGCTGCCCGCACAACACCTCCACCCGCGCCTCCGACGACACGCTGGTCGGCGTCGGCATCGGCTGCCACGCGATGATCGCGCTGGACGGCAACGGGCGCGGCCACCAGGTCGGCATCACCCAGATGGGCGGCGAGGGCGCCCAGTGGATCGGCCTGGCCCCCTTCACCGAGGACCGCCACTTCGTCCAGAACCTCGGCGACGGCACCTTCCACCACTCCGGCTCCCTCGCCATCAGGGCCGCCGTCGCCGCCGGGGTGACGATCACGTACAAACTCCTCTACAACGACGCCGTCGCCATGACCGGCGGCCAGCGCGCCGAGGGCCGCCTGGACGTGCCCGCGCTGACGCGGGCGCTCGCCGTCGAAGGGGTACGGCGCGTCGTCGTCACCACCCCTGAGCCCGAGACGTACAGGAACATCACGCTCGACCCGATCGCCACCGTCAGGCACCGCGACGACCTCCCCGACGTGGAACGGGAGCTCGCCGCGCTCGACGGGGTGACCGTGCTGATCCACGACGACCGGTGCGCGGCCGAGGAACGGCGGCTGCGCAAGCGCGGCAAACTGCCCGTCGCCGTCGAGAAGGTCGTCGTCAACGAGCGCGTCTGCGAAGGATGCGGCGACTGCGGGGAGGTGTCCACCTGCCTGTCGGTTCAGCCGGTGGAGACCGAGTTCGGGCGCAAGACGCGCATCCACCAGCCGTCCTGCAACTCCGACCTGAGCTGCCTCAAGGGCGACTGCCCGTCGTTCCTGCTGGTCAAGCCGGGAACCAAGCGCGCACGCCCGGTGCCGCAGCCCCCCGCCGCGCTGCCCGAGCCCGTGACGCGGTTCGCCGGCCGGTCCGTGCTGATCAGGATGCCCGGCATCGGCGGCACCGGCGTCGTCACCGTCTCGCAGATCCTGCAGATGGCCGCCCACCTCGACGGCCTCCACGCCGCCGGGCTGGAGCAGACCGGGCTCGCGCAGAAGGGCGGGCCGGTCGTCAGCGACGTCCGCATCTCCCCGGACCCGATCACCGGCTCCGTCCGCGCCGCGAACGGCACCGCCGACGTGCTGATCGGCTTCGACCTGCTCGGCGCCGCCGCCGACGCCAACCTGGCCGTCGCCACGCCCGACCGCACCATCGCCGTGATCAACACCACCGTCGTGCCCACCGCCGCCATGGTCACCGGCCGCGACCGGCTCGGCTCCGCCGACGGCGCGCTCGCCCGCGTCGAATCCGCCACCCGGCAGGCCGACAACCTGTACGTGGACGCGCACGGCCTGTCCGAATCCCTCTTCGACGACCACATGCCCGCCAACATGGTGCTCATCGGCGCCGCCTACCAGCACGGCTGCATCCCCGTCTCGGCCGACGCCATCGAACAGGCCATCCGGCTCAACAAGGCCGCCGTCGAGCAGAACCTGGCCGCCTTCCGCTGGGGCCGCGCCACCGTCGTCGATCCCCCCACCGCCCCCGACGCCGCCGAACCGAGCCTCGACGAGGTGCTGGCCGTCCGCGTCGCCGACCTGACCGGCTACCAGAACGCCACCTACGCCCGCACGTACGCCGACGAGGTCCGCCGCCTGACCGCCCGCGCCGTCGAACGCGCCGGCGAGGAGGCCGGCGCCCGCATCGGCCTCGCCTACGCCCGCGGCCTGCACAAGCTCATGGCCTACAAGGACGAGTACGAGGTCGCCCGCCTCCACCTCGACCCCGCCGAACGGGCCAGGCGCGAACTGGAGTACGGCCCCGACGCCGTCGTCTCCGTGCTCCTCCACCCGCCGCTGCTGCGCGCCCTCGGCATGAAGCGCAAGATCCGCCTGACGCGCACCGCCGCCCCCGTCTTCCACGGCCTGCGCGCCGCCCGCCTGCTGCGCGGCACCGCCCTCGACCTCTTCGGCTACGCCCGGGTCCGCCGGGTCGAACGGGAGCTGGTCACCGAATACCGTGATCTCATGCGAGACGCGCTCACCCGGCTCACCCCCGCCACCGCCGACGCCGTCGCCGAACTGGCCGCGTTGCCGGAGGTCATCCGCGGGTACGAGGACATCAAGCTCGCCCGCGTCGCCGAGTTCCGCGAGCGGGCCGCCAAGGCACTCGCCCAGCTGCCCGCCCCGGCCGTCTCGTCCTCGCCGACCGCCTCCACCCGGGAGATGCCGTGACCGTTGACCGCCTGCTGCCGGACCAGGACGCCCGCGACCTCATCGACCTCACCCGCGACATCGCCGACAAGGAGCTCGCCCGCCGCGTCGACGAACACGAGCGCGCCGAGACCTACCCCGAAGGGCTGTTCGCGACCCTCGGCGACGCCGGGCTGCTCGGCCTGCCCTACCCCGAGGAGTACGGCGGCGGCGGCCAGCCGTACGAGGTCTACCTCCAGGTCATCGAGGAGCTCGCCGCCCGCTGGGCCGCCGTCGCCGTCGCCACCAGCGTCCACACGCTGGCCTGCTTCCCCGTCTTCACCTACGGCACGCCCGAACAGCGCGAACGCTGGCTCCCCGAGATGCTCGCCGGGCGGCTCATCGGCGGCTACAGCCTGTCGGAGCCCCAGGCCGGCTCCGACGCCGGCGCCCTCACCTGCCGCGCCGACCGCGTCGAAGGCGGCTATCGCGTCACCGGCAACAAAGCCTGGATCACCCACGGCGGCATCGCCGACTTCTACGCCCTCTTCGCCCGCACCGGCGACCGGAGCGTCTCCTGCTTCCTCGCCCCCGGCGCCGCCGACGGACTCACGTTCGGCCGCCCCGAGGAGAAAATGGGCCTGCACGCCATCCCCACCACCAGCGCCCACTGGGACGGCGCCTTCCTGGAGGACGACCGCCTCCTCGGCGAGGAAGGACAGGGGCTGCAGATCGCCTTCAGCGCCCTCGACTCCGGCCGCCTCGGCATCGCCGCCTGCGCCACCGGCCTCGCCCAAGCCGCCCTCGACGAGGCCGTCGCCTACGCCAAGGAACGCCAGACCTTCGGCAAGAAGATCATCGACCACCAGGGGCTCGGCTTCCTGCTCGCTGACATGGCCGCCGGGGTCGACTGCGCCCGCGCCGCCTACCTGGACGCCGCCCGCCGCCGCGACGCCGGCCTCCCGTACAGCCGCCAGGCCTCGGTGGCCAAGCTGGTGGCCACCGATACGGCGATGAAGGTGACGACGGACGCTGTGCAGGTGTTCGGCGGGTACGGGTACACGCGGGAGTTCCGGGTCGAGCGATACATGCGCGAGGCCAAGATCATGCAAATCTTCGAGGGGACCAATCAGATCCAGCGATTGGTGATCAGCCGGCACTTGGCCAAGTAGCTCCTGCCGTGCGAGGACCGAGCCTGCCGGTGTCGAGACATGCTGCTCTATTGTCGGGAGTAGGGCGCGACCCCACATAGGTAGACCGACTGCTCCAGCAGTTCTGGCGTCACCTTGACCCCGGTCAGGTACTCAGCCATCGCGAAGAACGACTCACTGCTGTGGTCGTCGTCGAATCCGACGTGGCGCCCGATCTCGCTGAATTTCTCTTCCCATGTGTTGTAGGACTCGATGTCGGAGAAGCTTGGCTCCAAGGCCAGGCGCTCCTGGCCGTCTTCCATCCAGAGGAAGTCTTCCTGCCCGTTGACATTGCGGAAATGGGACACCAGCCGGGTGCCCGCTGACAATCGTCCGGCGACGCCGGGCATGACGCCCATGAAGCCGTTGGGTTCGACGACGAACGCCCAGTCGTCGACGAGTGTGACCCCGAAGAAGTGGCTATATCCGGTGCGGGGTCTACCGAGGTCGGAAAACGCTGCCTTGATCAGGCCCTTGAGCCCCACGGGCGGAAAGCGCTCGGCACCGGTCCGGGCCAGGACCTGCTCAGGTGTCAGCCCGCGGACGAGGGTGAAACAGTATGCCTCCCGGAGGTCGGTGTACGCGTCGTACATGAATCGGTTGTAGGTGAACCAGGCATAGTCAGCGGCAGTCGCGATCACGCCGACATGCTGCCAGTCGGTAATGACAGAAACGGTCACCGGTGGCTACCCGCCGTGCCGTGGAGGATCAGAAAGTGAGCTCGCCGGTGCGGAGCAGCACCAATGCTTCTTCGTGCCATTCGGAGCGGTCGCCTGCCGGCGGCAATTCGACGCCCGCGCATCCGGCAGGGGCGGCGAACTGCTGCCGGAGCTGTTCCATGAGCTGTTCAGCCAGCCTGAGCGTTTCCGGCAGGTCGTCCGCGGCGTCGACGCTGAGACCGAGGACGGTCGCTCCGCCACGGGTGAACGTGATGCTCGCCTGGTAATGGTCGCGAGCCTTGAGATAGAGCGTGGAAACGTCGTCCGCGCCGCCTTGGGTGTGAGCCCGGATGAGGGTGTGGAGCCGCTCGTCATCATCGGTCGCTTTGACGTAGCTCTCGATGAATCGCCCGAGGACCTCGGAGCTGCACTCTGCCAGCCAGACGTAGACGTCGAGACACGGCGGCATGAGCCCAGCGTAGAGGCCGGAAATTGAGGACTTATTGTCCCAATTGGCCAATGCGGTAAGTAATGCTTGCCCCCTGTCGTGATCCACTGCAAGCTGACCAAGGCGTCACTTCCCATCGGAACTCCTCAGGCAGAAGGGGACCACCGCATGAAGTTACGGCACGTGATCATCGCCTCGACCCTCGCTCTCCCGACCGCTCTCACGCTCGCCCTGACCACGGCCCCGGCGCAGGCCGTGACGTGTGTCAAGGGCTGGGGAGCTGACCTGCACTCCGCCTGGATCGACTGTGACAACGGGAACACGACAGGGACCTTCCGGCTGAAGGTGCAGGTCTGCGCCAGCACCGGATGCGCCTGGCGCTACGGTCCGTGGAAGTACTACCAGGGCGGCGGCGCGTCGACCTACTCCGATATGGGCACGTGGGTGAACACGAGCAGCATCACCTACGAGCCCGGCCCGGCCGGCGGCTTCGCGCCCTCCGACTGACCGGCCGTGGTGATCCGGCCCGGAGCTGCGTGCGGCGCGGAGAAGGGTCACCACGAGGCCGCGGCCAGGGACTCCGACGAACCCGGCTACCTGGCCGGCAGGCATGTTGAGCGCGGGTCGGGTCAGTATGATCGCGGCAGACTGTCTCGCATACCCCCCAGGTAGGACCTTCTGTGCGATACGTGCCGCCTCCTCCGCCGGTCATCGGGCCGCAGGACTGGTCGTTCATGTGTGGGCTGCTGGCTGTCAGGACGGCGGACGAGCTGGCGTCGCGGCCGTTCGTGCCGAGTCCGGCGCGGCTGGAGCCGGGGGAGCGGGCGCTGCTCGTGGCTCCGGCGCAGCGGCATCTGTGGAAGCCGCAGAGCCCGGTCGCGTACCGGCGGAGCAACATGTTCGCCTTCGGGTCGCTGTCGTTCGTGATCGCGGCGCACGCGGTCAACGAGGCGGCCAACGCGCTGCGGAAGAGCAAGGCGGTGGCGGAGGCGCAGGGGCAGTGGGTGGTCGACGGGGCGGGGCCGTTGACCGTCACCACGCAGGGCGCCCATTTCACGCATCCTGATATGTGGGCGCATTTCGCGTGGGGGCGGGCCGAGTTCTGCGACATGGACGCCGCCGACCTGTTCCAGATTCACATGGTCGACGACGTGACGGGGAACCGGATCGGGTTGCGGTTCCGGACGATCTGGGCGCCGTTGGTGTTCGTGCTCACGGCGTTGTCGTCCCAGCCCGGGCATCCGCGGCTGCATGACCGGTCGTGGGTGCCGCCGCATGTCGCGCACATCCATCCGGAGATTCCCGCGCTGGTGGCCGACGCGGCGCTCAGGCTGGCCACGGGGCAGGGGGCGTTCCTGGAGCGGAATCGGTATCGGGGGCTGCAGGGGTAGAAGGGGTCGCCGAGGCGGTGAGGTGGGCGTGCAGGGAGTCGAGCATGGCGTGCCAGCCGGCGCGGTAGTCGGCTGCCGGCTCGCGGCGCACCGGGCGGTGCAGCAGCACGAGGCGGGTGCCGTCGCCGTCGGGAGAGAGCTCCCAGCGCACCCGTGACTCGGGCTCGCCCGGCCAGAGCCAGGTGTGCTCGACGAGCCGGCCGGGCTCGACCGCGAGGACCGCGCCCTCGGCCCGGCCCTCGTCGCCGAAGTCGAAGGTGACCGTGCTGCCGGGCTCCGGCCGGAGGGTCACGCCGGGCAGCCATTCGCCCTGCTGGGCGGGGTCGGTCAGGGCGGACCAGACCCGGGCCGGCGGGTGCGGCAGGCGGCGCTCGAACCGGATCTGCCACTCGCCGTCCGGTCCGAGGCCGAGGGTGCCGCGCCGGTCGTCCGGGGCGGGTGCGGTGTCGTCGTGCATGGTCAGGTGTCCTCCAGCCGGTCGAGGTGGCGTTCGAGGGAGTCGAGGCGGGCGGCCCAGTTGCTCCTGGTGCGCTCGATCCACGCGCCCGCCTCCTCCAGCGGGCCGGGGTCCAGCCGGTAGAGGCGGCGCTGCGCCTCGTTCCGGTACGTGACGAGCCCGGCCTCACGCAGCACCCGCAGGTGCTTGGACACGGCCGGGCGGCTGGTGTCGAACTCCGCGGCCAGCTCGCCGGCCGTACGCTCGCGCTCGGCCACCAGCTCCAGCAGCCTGCGCCGGACCGGGTCGGCCAGCGCCTCGAACACTCCCGTTCTCACCCGTCCTTTGTAGCCTACGGGTTACGTAACCCGCAAGTTACGCAAGCCGGTCCCAGTCGTCACGCGCGGCGGCGATCGCGTCCTTGTGGTCGCGGGACCAGTCGGCCAGCGCCGACACCATGCCCGCCAGGCTCGCGCCCATCTCGGTCAGCCGGTAGTCGGTGCGCGGCGGGATGGTCGGGTAGACGGTCCGCTCGACCAGGCCGTCACGGCACAGCCGCTTGGTGGTCACCGTCAGCATCCGCTGGGAGATGCCGGGAACGGCCCGCTCCAGCTCGCGGAAGCGGCGCGTGCCCTTGGCCAGCTCGACCAGCACCAGCACCGTCCAGCGGTCGCCGAGCCGGTCGAGCACGTCGCGGATCCCGCAGTCGTCGTCCCCGCACGGGCCGCTGACCTGCGGGCTTATCGCGGTGTTCGTGGCTGACACGAAAGTGCCTCCTTATGGGCCTGCCGTCCGGTGTGGATGAATCTGCACTACATGCCAACAGCAAGGAGCAGCAGATGATTCTCGTCACCGGTGTCTCCGGCGGCCTCGGCGGCCTGATCCACCGCGGCCTCACCGGCCAGGACGGCATCGAGGTGGTCGGCGGCACCCGCACGGGCGACGGGGTGAGCGCGCGCCGGATCGACTTCGACGACCCGGCGTCGCTCGCCGACGGGTTCCGCGGCGCGCACGTCCTCGTGTTCGTCTCGGCCGGCTACGCCGAGGACGACGTCGTGCTCGCCCGCCACGGCGCCGTGGCCGGCGCGGCCGAGGCGGCGGGCGTCCGGCACGTCGTCTACACCAGCCTGGCGGCCTCCGGCGACCTGATGACGATCGCGCTGCCGCACCGCTGGACCGAGTCACGCCTGGCCGCGGCCCCGTTCGACGTGACGATCCTGCGCAACGGCCTCTACGGCGAGGTCCCCGTCGGGCTGGCCGCCACCGCCGCCGCGTCCGCCGGGCAGAGCGGCGTGTTCGCCGCGCCGTTCGGGGCCGGCAAGGTGTCGGTCGTGGCCAAGGAGGACCTGGCCGACGTCGCCGTACGGGTCGCCGCCGACATCCACCGGGACCTCGCCGCGGGCCGCCACAGCCGCCACGCGGGCAGGACGTACGAGCTGGAAGGCGTCGAGGCGATCGGCGGGCAGGACATCGCGGACGTGCTGGGCGAGGTGCTCGGCCGCCCGGTCGGCTACCGGCCGGTCCCGCTGTCGGCGATGCGGGAGCTGCTCGCCGGGAGCGGCCTGGAGCCCTACCAGGTCACGCACACGCTCTCGCTGTTCTCCAACCTCAACGCCGGCTTCCTCCAAGGCCGCCGCACCGACCTGCCCGCCCTCCTGCCTGCCGCCCCCCGCCCGATCCGCGGCCGCATCACCCGGGCCGTCCGGGAAACGCTCGCCGGCTGAGCCGGTTCAGCGCTCGCAGACCACGCCGTCGCCGTCGCGGTCCTGGTACCAGGCGTACTCGGGGTCCCGGCCCCGGTAGTACGGGCCGTAGCCGGCGCGGTTGGCGTCGCCGCAGGTGCGGAACCGCGGATCGGTGCGGGTGTCCGGCTGCGGCTTGGTCGGGGCCGGAGTCGGGGCCGGAGTCGGGGTGGGCGTGGGCGTGGGGGAGGCGCGGGTCCGGTCGCACGTGCCGGACCAGATGCGCAGCCGCTCCCGCTGGGCCGGCCACGAGGTAGGCGACCTTGCCGAGGGGCAGCAGCGTGGCCGTCCTCGACGTGGCGGTCTTCGACCGGCACGGCGACGACCGCCTATAGACGCCTATGGGACGGGGGCGGTGTACGCGGCTCTAGTGGAAGGCGGGCAGGCCGGTGAGGGCCTTGCCGAGGACGAGGGTGTGGATCTCCGAGGTGCCCTCGTAGGTGAGCACCGATTCCAGGTTGACCGCGTGCCTGATGACCGGGTACTCCAGCGTGATGCCGCTCGCGCCGAGGATCGTGCGGCAGGTGCGGGCGATGTCCAGGGCTTCGCGCACGTTGTTGAGCTTGCCGGCGCTGATCTGTTCGGGGGTGATGGCGCCGGCTTCCTTGAGGCGGCCGAGGTGGAGGGCGAGGAGCAGGCCCTTGCCGAGCTCCAGGGTCATGTCGGCGAGCTTCTCCTGGGTGAGCTGGTAGGAGGCGAGCGGGCGGGCGAACACCTCGCGGGAGCCGGCGTAGTCCAGGGCGGTCTCCAGGCAGTCGAGCGCCGCTCCCATCGCGCCGAACACGATGCCGTACCGGGCCTCGTTGAGGCAGCCGAGCGGGCCGGACAGGCCGCGCGCGCCGGGCAGCATGGCGTCGGCGGGCAGGCGTACGTCGTCGAGGACGAGCTCGCTGGTGACGCTGGCGCGCAGGGACACCTTCCGCTTCAGGTCGTGGGCGGTGAAGCCGGGGGTGCCCGCCGGGACGAGGAAGCCGCGGACGCCGTCGTCGGTCCGCGCCCAGACGACGGCGACGTCGGACACGGAGCCGTTGGTGATCCACATCTTGGCGCCGTTGAGCACCCAGTCGGAGCCGTCGCGCCTGGCGGTGGTGCGCATGCCGCCGGGGTCGGAGCCGAAGTCGGGCTCGGTCAGGCCGAAGCAGCCGATGCGCTCGCCGGCGGCCATCGGGGGCAGCCATTCGCGCTTGTGCTCCTCGCTGCCGTACTTCCAGATGGCGTACATGGCGAGCGAGCCCTGCACCGAGACGAGGCTGCGCAGGCCGGAGTCGGCGGCTTCCAGCTCCAGGCAGGCCAGCCCGTACGAGACGGCGCCCAGCCCGGCGCAGCCGTAGCCGTCGAGGTGCATGCCGAGGACGCCGACCGAGCCGAGGGTGCGGGCCAGTTCGCGGGCGGGCAGCTCGCCGGTCTCGAACCAGTCGGCGATGTGCGGGCGGATCTCCTTGTCGCAGACCTGGCGCACGGCTTTGCGGATGTCGCGTTCCTCGTCGGTGAGGAGGCCGTCGATGGCGAACAGCGTTGAGGGGTGCACGGGGAAGCCCTTCCTGTATTTTGGATCCAAAATCCAAATATGTCACAGGAAGAGGGGCGTAGCCATGGGCGGGGCGTTGAACGGGCTGCTGATCGCCGACTTCAGCCGGGTCCTGGCCGGGCCGTACGCCACGATGCTGCTCGCCGACCTCGGCGCGGACGTGGTCAAGGTCGAGCGGCCCGGCGGCGGGGACGACACCCGCTCGTGGGGGCCGCCGCACGACGCCGACGGGGTGGCGACCTACTACCTGGCCGTCAACCGCAACAAGCGCTCGATCGCCCTCGACCTGCGCGACCCCGCCGATCTGGAGGTGGCCACGGCGCTGGCCACGCGCGCCGACGTGCTCGTGGAGAACTTCCGGCCGGGCACGATGGACCGCCTCGGCCTCGGCTACGACAGGCTGCGCGGGCTCAACCCGGGGCTGGTCTACTGCTCGGTGACCGGGTTCGGCACCGGCAAGGGCGCCGAGCTGCCGGGCTACGACCTGATCGCGCAGGCCGTGGGCGGGCTGATGAGCGTGACCGGCGAGCCCGACGGGCCCGGCACGAAGGCGGGCGTCGCGCTGGTCGACGTGATCACCGGGCTGCACGCGGCGCTCGGCGTGCTGGCCGCGCTCCGCCACCGCGACGCCACCGGGCAGGGGCAGCGGGTGACGGTGTCGCTGCTGTCGTCGCTGCTGTCCGCGCTGACCAACCACGCCTCCGCGTACGCCGCCGCCGGGGTGGTGCCGAAGGCCATGGGCAACCGGCATCCGAGCATCGTGCCGTACGAGGTGTTCCGGGCGGCCGACAGGCCGATCGTCATCGCGGCGGGCAACGACCGGCAGTTCCGGGCGCTGTGCGGGGTGCTGGAGCGGCCCGACCTGGTGGACGACGAGCGGTTCGGCACGAACGCCGGCCGGGTGGCGCACCGCGAGGAGCTGGTCGCCGAGCTGAACGCGACGCTGGCCACGCGGGGCGCCGACGACTGGTTCGCCGCGCTGACGCCCGCCGGGGTGCCGTGCGGGCCGATCAACGACCTGGCCGCGGCCTTCGCGCTCGCCGCCGAGCTGGGGCTGGAGCCGCTGGCGGACGGACAGGTGGCCAACCCGATCGGGCTGGACGTGACGCCGCCCGCCTACCGGCTGGACCCGCCCGAGCTGGGCCGGGACGAGCAGTGGGTCCGTGGGATATTGGGCCAATGACCTCTCGCCGGCCGCCCACGGCTCAGCAGTTCGTCCTGGAGGAGCTCAGGCGGGCCATCACCACCGGCCGCCTGCGGCCGGGCGAGCCGATCCGGCAGGAGGTGCTGGCCGACGAGCTCGACGTGAGCCGCGTCCCGCTGCGCGAGGCGCTCAAGACGCTGCAGGGCGAGGGCCTGGTCGGCCATCGGGCGCACCGGGGCTACTACGTCGAGCAGCTCTCGCTCGACGACCTGCGCGAGGTCTATCTCATCCGCGACCTGCTGGAGGCCGAGGCCGTCCGGCGCGCGGTCGGGCGGCTCACCGACGCCGGGCTGGCGGCGGCCGAGGCGGCGCAGGCCGAGGTCGAGCGGGCCGCCGAGGCCGCCGACGTGCTGGCCATGGCCGAGGCCAACCGGCGCTTCCACATGGCGATCTTCGAGTGCGCGGGGCTGCCGCGCCTGGTGCGGCTGATCAGGACGCTGTGGGACTCGACCGACGCCTACCGCTCGGTCTACTACGCCGAGGAGGCCAACCGGCGGCGGGTCATCGAGGAGCACCGGGCCACGCTCGACCTGCTGCGCCGCCGCGACGCCGAGGGCGCGGTGGCGCTGCTGGCCGGGCACCGGGCCGCCGCGGTCGAGGCGATCGAGTCCGTGCTCGGGTGAGCCGGCGTCAGCCCCGGTCGCGGGCCGCGCCGTCGACGACCTGGTCGATGTGCGCGGCCAGCTCGACGTCCTTGGCGGTCACCCCGCCCGCGCTGTGGGTCGACAGGCGGAAGCGGATGCCGGAGTCGGTGCGCTCGATCTCCGGATGGTGGTCCAGCGCGTCGGCCTCGTTCGTCACCGCCTGGCGCAGCCAGTCGAAGTTGTCAGGCGTGATCGGGATGTCCCTGGTCAGCGCCGTGCCGTCGCGGCGCCAGCCCTCCAGGCCCGCCAGCGCCGTGTCGATCTCCTCGTCCGTCAGGAGCTCGGCCATGGTGTCCCCCCGTGTCGGTTGCCGTACACGTACCACGGGGAGAGCCGTTGACACCTGCGGCCGGGGGTCACCTGTAGACGGCGACGGCGGCTTCCTGCACGAGCGTGTCGACCATGCCGACCAGCTCCTTGACCAGCGGTGAATGGCCCGTGGCGAGGGCGCGCAGGCGTTCGTTGAGCGACGGCAGGCCGAGGTAGAGCGCGGCCTCGATCTGGAGCACGGCCACCAGGCCGCACAGCGCGGCGCTGCGCGCGTCGGGGCTCTTGCGGCCCTCGGCCGCCGACCGCACCCCGGCGGAGGCCCGTACCAGCAGGGCGATGTCGGCGGGCTCGTGGCGGACGTAGGGCAGCATGCCCAGGCGGCGGCGGGTCACCGGCACCAGCAGGCCCGCGGCGGTCAGCGCGTCGCGGGTGCGGTCGTACACGTTCTCGGCCAGGCTCCTGACCCAGTACGGCGGGTCGTGGCCGATGCGGTCGGCGGCGATCACGTTCAGGAGGTCGTCGGCCACCGCGTCGCCGGTGGCGGCCCGGCCGGTGACGGCGGCCGAGCCCGCGGCGACGCTCACGTGCTCGGCGAGCACCAGGTCGATCAGCACCGCCCCGGCCAGCGCCAGTGACGTCGCCGACCGGTGGGCCAGCGGCTTGCCCGACTTGTCGTGCGCGATCAGGAACAGGTCGTGGTGGAGCGGTTGCCGGGTCACGCCGGCTCCTTGACCGAATCGCGCAGCGTGGGACGGCGTCCCATGCCGTACAGGATCGCCAGCACCACCGCGCCGACGCCGAGCCAGACGAGGCCCACCATCTGGGCGAGGATGTTGGCGTTGATCACCACGAAGACCAGGATCGCCATGCCGATGAGCGGCGCGGCCAGGTGGGCCCAGCGGTTGGCCGACTTCAGGCGGACCGTGTAGTGCACGACGACGGAGACGTGCAGGACGATGAAGGCGACCAGCGCGCCCATGTTGATCAGGCTGGTGAGCAGGTCGACGCCGCCGTCGACGGTCGACATCCACAGCCCGATGCCGACCGACAGCGCCGACACGAGCAGGATGGCGTTGGCGGGCACCGAGTTGCGCACCGAGATGCGGGCCAGGAACGCCGGGAGCTGCCGGTCGCGGGCCATCGCGTACAGCAGGCGCGAGACCGCGACCTGGGCGACCAGGGTGTTGGCCACGCCCCAGGAGATCGCGGTGGCGGTGGTGGTGAGATGCCGCAGCCATTCGCCCCCCGCGATGGCCGCCGCGTCATAGAAGGCGGTGTCGGAGTTGAGCGGTTCGGGCGCGAGCAGGGCGGCCACCCACACCTGGGTGATGAACAGCACGCCCGCCAGGACGAGCGCCAGCCGCATCGCCCGGCCCACCTGCTCCGAACCGCCGGTCGACTCCTCGACCAGCATGCTGATGCCGTCGAAGCCGAGGAACGACAGCACGGCCACCGACACGGCGGCGAACACGATCGGCCAGGAGAAGGTCTCGGGGTTGAACAGCGGCGTCAGGCTGAACCCGCGGCCCGCCCCGTTGAGCAGCGCCCAGAGCCCGGCCAGCAGGAACAGCGCCAGCACGGCCAGCTCGGCGACGATCATCACCTTGGTGAGCTTGATCGTCATGCGGATGCCGCGCAGGTTGATCACCGTGTTGACCGTCACGAAGATGATCAGCCAGGCCCACACGGGCACCGCCGGGATGCTGGCGTTCATGGCGATGGACGCGATCAGGTAGAGCAGGCTCGGCGCGAGCAGGTAGTCGAGCAGGATCGCCCAGCCCGTCATGAACCCGACAGGCGCCGCGATGCCGCGCCCGGCGTAGTTGTAGACCGATCCAGAAAGCGGGAACGCCTTGACCATCTGGGCGTACGAGTTCGCGGTGAACAGCAACGCGATGATGCCGACGAGGTATACCAATACCGGCATACCACCTGAACGCTCGTAGACCAGGCCGAAGATCGCGAATGGCGCGATGGGCACCATGAAGATCAGGCCATAGAACACCAGATCGGTCAGGCCGACCCCACGGCGTAACTCCTGGCGGTAGCCGAACCGGCCGATGCTCTCCTGTGAGTCCACGACGGCGCTCCAAAAACGGCGGGGGGTTGATTGGGAGATCCTTCCGCAGGTCGCCGGAGCGTCGCAAGGTGTGAGTCTTGCCGGTTCGTCCTTGTCGGCTTTCAATGATCCTCATACGGGTGATCCCCAGGAGGAGCCGATGCGAGCCCTACGGGCAGCCGCAGTTGTCCTGACCGTCGTTCTCACCACGTTCGTGGCGGCCGAACCGTCCATCCCGGCGGTCGCCGGGCCCACCGACCCCGAGCCCGTCTCGCTGGTCACACTCTCCGTTCCGGACCGCGCGGCGATGGACCGGCTGGTCGCGGCCGGAGCCGACCTCACCGAGCGGGTGCGGCCCCAGGCCGACGGCAGCATCCAGGTCGACGCGGTGGTGACGCCGACCCAGCTCGCGGCGCTCCGGCCGCTCGGCGCGACCCTGGCCACGGGCACGCCGGCCCCCAAGCCGGCCGCCACCGCCACCGCACGGGACCAGATCGTCATCGAGCGGGCCGTCTGGTTCAAGTCCCGCGACGGCTACTTCCTGTCGGTCGAGGCGTCCAGCAGCGCCGGCGGCGCGGCGGCGCTCACCGCCACCTGGAAGGGCAGGCGCGGCGCGACCGGCGAGGTCGCGATGGCGCCCTACCTCGACGCGGGCGCCTACCTGGGACACCAGTTCGCCACCCCGGCGCCGGTGGACACCCGGCCCGACTGGGTCACGGTCACCTCGGCGACCGGCGGCACCGCGCAGGCCCGCGTCAGCGAGTGGCCCGACGGCGAGCGCCCCGACCGCACCGGTCACCGCTACCAGAAGGACTTCATCACCCAGTACATGCCGCCCGCGCAGCTCAACGAGCGCATCAAGGCCCTGCACCGCAGCTTCCCCCGGCTCACCGACATCGTCGAGCTGCCGCACCTGACCAACGGCTACCGCCGCCACGCCCAGGCGCTGCTCGGCGCCGTCCCCGGCTCAGCCGTCGTCGTCACCTCACGCGCGTACGGGTCCGAAGGCGGCAACGACCTGGCCGTCGAGCTCGTCGACCCGGGAGCGCCCGACCGCGCGCTCGACGTGAGCGTGGACGGCAAGCGCGTCACGGTCAGCCTGGCCACCGACGGCTCCGGGACGCCCACCAGCACCGCCGCCCAGGTGGCCGCCGCGCTCGACGCCACCCCCGGGCTGCGCGCCTCCACCTACAGGGGCGACCCGGGCGCCGGGGTCATGGCGCCGGTGGCGCTCACCCAGCTCAGCGACTTCCTCAAGGCGCCCGCCGACGTCTCCCGCAAGCCCGCCAGGGTGCTCGCGCTGCGCATCGGCGTGCACCGCGACGGCTCGCGCACCGGCGTCCTGGCCTACGCCCAGGAGCACGCCAGGGAGTGGGTGACGCCGCTCGTCACCATCGAGGCCGCCGAGCGGCTGCTGCGCAACTACGCGCGCGACCCCGCCACCCGCAAGCTGCTCCAGCGCACCGACGTGTTCATCGTGCCGACCGTCAACCCCGACGGCGCCAACTACAGCTTCTACGACTTCAACTCCCAGCGTAAGAACATGACCAACCACTGCCCCGCCCAGCAGGCCGACCCGGCCCAGCGCAACACCTGGGGCGTGGACGTCAACCGCAACTACGCGGCCGGGTCGCTGCACGACGGCTACTTCGGCGCCTCCGCCAACTGCCAGAGCGGCACCTACGCGGGTCCGGCCGAGCACTCCGAGCCGGAGAGCCGCAACGTCATCTGGCTCGCGCAGAAGTACCGCAACATCAAGTTCGCCATGAACGTGCACAGCTACGGCGGCTACTTCATGTGGCCGCCCGGCGCGTACAAGCTCGACGGCCGCATCACGCTGCCCCGCCCGACCGCCCAGGAGGAGGCGTACTTCCTGCGTTCGGCCCGCACGATCGAGGAGGCGATCGCCGCCGAGCGCGGCACCGTCACCTGGCCGCAGCAGACCGGCCCGGTGACCGACGTGCTCTACTCGGCCGCCGGCAACTCGGCCGACGAGCTCTGGTACGACTTCGGCATCTACGGCTGGGACTTCGAGGTCGGCAGCGACCTGTGGAACCCGGAGACGCGGAGATGGGAGGGCGTCGGCTTCCAGCCGCCGTTCAGCGAGGGGCACCAGGAGGCGATGGAGTTCGCCTCGGGCCTGATCTCGCTGATCGGGGTGGCGGCCGACTACCGGGATCGGTGATTGTCGGCTCGATCTGGTAGGACAGGACTCGCCAATCCCCCAGGCGAGGACATCCTGCCATGATCGAGTACGACCCCGCGCTCGGCTACACGCTGTCCTACATGGACACGTACGCCGGGCTGCCTGTCGCCCACCACCCGCGGGACGGTCAGTCCCCGCCGGAGGGTGAGGTGGCCTGGCGGCTCCACGCGGTCACCTGGCCCGGCGACGAGCGGGCGCCCATGACGCAGGCCATCGACGCCTTCGTCGAGTCCGTCGACCCGGCGCGGGTCACGGCCCTGGTGATCGGGGCCTGGGAGGAGTGCTACGAGACGAGCTCGGCGTCGGTCGTGGAGCGCCTGGTCGCGCACGCGCCCCGGCTGACCGCGCTGCGCTCGCTGTTCTTCGGCGACATCGATTCCGAGGAGGCGGAGATCTCCTGGATCCAGCAGTCGGACGTGACGCCGCTGCTGGAGGCGTTCCCCAGGCTGGAGCGGTTGGAGGTGCGGGGCGGCACCGGGCTGGAGCTGTCGCCGGTGCGGCACGAGGCGCTGCGGGTGCTGCGGTTCGAGACCGGTGGGCTGCCGGCCGCCGTGGTCAGGGCGGTGGGGGCGTCGGAGCTGCCCGCGCTGGAGCACCTGGAGCTGTGGCTGGGCGTGGGGGAGTACGGCGGCGACGCCACGGTGGCTGACCTGGCGCCGATCCTGTCGGGGGAGCGGCTGCCCGCCCTGCGGCATCTGGGACTCCAGGACAGCGAGATCCAGGACGAGATCGCCGCCGCCGTGGCCGCCGCGCCCGTCGTGGCCCGGCTGGAGTCGCTGGCGCTGTCGATGGGCGTGCTGCGCGACGAGGGCGCCGAAGCGCTGCTCAGCGGCCAACCGCTCACCCACCTGCGCAAGCTCGACCTGCACCACCACTACCTGACCGAGCCCATGATGAAGCGGATCACCGCCGCCCTGCCCGGCGTCGAGGTGGACCTGACCGGCATGGAGCAGTCCGACCGAGGCTGGACCTTCGTCGCGGTCAGCGAGTGAGCGTGGAGTTCGCGGTCGTCGGGACTCCCGGCGACCGGCGGGTGACGATGTTCGGGGCCGCGGTGACCGCCCGCGGCCTGGCCGAGCCGTACGTGATCCCGTGGCGTGACGTGCTCGCCGGTCGGGAGCTGCGCGCGCCCGCGAAGGCGCTGCTGCGGATCGACTCGCCGGGCGAGGACGCCGAGGCCGACGCGCTGCTGCGCGGGCCCGGCGACCCGGCGCGGGTGGGCGGCGGCGCGGCCTGGTACGCGGCCTTCACCGCCGGGCTGGCGCGCGTCGCGGCCGTCCCCGGGGTCCGGCTGCTGGGCGACGTGGCGGAGATCGGCGTGCTGTTCGACAAGCGGCGCTGCCACGCGGTGCTGGAGGCGGCCGGGGTGCCGGTGCCGCCCGGCTTCACCGCCTCGTCGTACGAGGAACTGCGCGAACTCATGGCCGTACGCGGCTGGAAGAGGGTGTTCGTCAAGCCCGCCCACGGCTCGTCGTCGTCGGGCGTGATCGCGTTCCAGGCGCACGCCGGGCGGGTCAGGGCCGTCACGTCGGCCGCCCGGACCGGCGGCGCGTACCTGAACTCGCTGCGGGTGCGCACCTACGAGGACGAAGCGGACGTGCGGCGGCTCGTCGACTTCCTGGCCCCCGACGGGCTGCACGTCGAGCGGTGGTTTCCCAAGGCGTCAGTGCGCGGGCGCGCGTTCGACCTGCGGGTGGTCACCGTGGCGGGGGAGCCGACGCACGCGGTGGTGCGGTCCGGGCGCTGGCCGATGACCAACCTGCACCTCGGCGGCGAGCGCGGCGACCTGGAGCCGCTGCGGGCGCGCACCGCGCTGTGGGAGCGGGTGCTCGACACGTGCGCGCGGGCGGCGGCCTGCTTCCCCGGCACCCTCAGCACCGGGGTCGACCTGATGGTGGGCGCCGACTGGCGGACGGTCGCGGTGGCGGAGGTCAACGCGTTCGGCGACCTGCTGCCGGGGCTGGGCGACCTGGCGGGAAGCGGCCGCGACACCTACGCCGAGCAGGTCAGGGCGGTGCTCGATGGACATGCGTGAGATCGTCGGCAGCCACGACATCCTGCTGATCACGCTCGACACGCTGCGCTACGACGTGGCCGACGAGCTGGCCGGGGCCGGGAGGCTGCGCAACCTGCTGCCCGGCGGCGCCCGGTGGGAGCGGCGGCACAGCCCCGGCAGCTTCACCTACGCCTCGCACGCCGCCTTCTTCGCCGGGTTCCTGCCGACGCCCGTGACGCCGGGGCCGCATCCCCGGCTGTTCGCGGCCACGTTCCCGGGCAGCGAGACCACGGGCGACGGCACGTGGGTGTTCGACGCGCCCGACCTGCCCGCCGGGCTGGCGGCGGCCGGCTACCACACGGTGTGCGTCGGGGGCGTGGGCTTCTTCAACAAGCGGACGCCGCTCGGGTCGGCGCTGCCGGGGCTGTTCGCGGAGAGCCACTGGGAGCCGGAGTTCGGGGTGACGGACCCGCGGTCGCTGGAGCACCAGATCGACCGCGTGGGCGACATTCTGCGAAATATCAGGACCCGGGTTTTCCTGTTCCTCAACGTGTCCGCCCTCCACCAGCCCAACCACTTCTACCTGCCCGGCGCCACCGCCGACTCGCGCGACACCCACGCCGCCGCGCTCACGTACGTGGACCGCCACATCGGCAGGCTCTACGACCTCATGCCCCGCCCCACGCTGGTGATCGTCTGCTCCGACCACGGCACGGCGTACGGCGAGGACGGCCACGTCGGCCACCGGATCGGCCACGAAGTCGTGTGGACCGTCCCGTACACGCAGTTCATCCTGGAGCCTCATGCGCCCGTATGAGGGCTACGTCTACGCGTACCCGCACAAGACCGCCTACCGCCCCCTCGACCCCCGCCCCGCGCTGGCCGACGTGTGGGCCGACGAACGGCCCGGCGCCCTGTACGTGCACATCCCGTTCTGCGAGATGCGCTGCGGCTTCTGCAACCTGTTCACCCGGACCGGCGCCCCCGAGAACCTGGTCACCGCCTACCTCGACGCCCTCGAACGCCAGGCCGTCCAGACCGCCGGCGCCCTGGAGACCAGCGCGTTCACCACGGCCGCGTTCGGCGGCGGCACCCCCACCTACCTCAGCGCCCGCGAGCTGACCAGGCTCTTCGACCTGACCGAACGGGCCATGTCCGTCGACCTGGGCGCGATCCCGCTGTCCGTCGAGACCTCGCCCGCCACCGCCACCCCCGACCGCCTCGCCGTCCTCGCCGAACGCGGCGCCACCCGCGTCTCCATCGGCGTGCAGAGCTTCGTCGACGCCGAGGCCCGCGCCGCCGTCCGGCCGCAGAAACGCGCCGAGGTCGACGCGGCGCTCGACGCCATCCGCGCCAGCGCCGTCCCCGTCCTCAACCTCGACCTCATCTACGGCATCGACGGCCAGACCCCCGCCTCCTGGCTCCACTCCCTGGACACCGCCCTCACCTGGAAGCCCGAGGAGATCTACCTCTACCCGCTGTACGTCCGGCCGCTCACCGGGCTCGGCAAGCAGGGCCGAGCCTGGGACGACCAGCGGCTGGAGCTCTACCGCCTCGGCCGCGACCGGCTCGCCGACGCCGGCTACGAGCAGGTGTCGATGCGGATGTTCCGGCTGCCCGGCACCGCCAACGCCACCGAATACTGCTGCCAGACCGACGGCATGGTGGGCCTGGGCTGCGGCGCCCGCTCCTACACCGGCGACCTGCACTACTCCTTCGAGTACGCGGTCGGCGCCCGCCAGGTGCGCGCGATCATCGACGACTACGTGAGCCGCGACGACTTCGGCCACGCCAACGTCGGCTTCACGCTCACCCCCGGCGAACGCAGGCGGCGGCACCTCATCCAGTCGCTGCTGCAGGCCGGCGGCCTGGACCGCGCCCTCTACCGGGAGCGGTTCGGCGCCGACGCCCTCGACGACTTCCCGCTGGCGGAGTTCCGGCAGTGGCTCGTGATCGAGCCCGACGTGGTCAAACTGACGGCCGAGGGCCTGGCCTGGTCCGACGCGATCGGGCCCGCCCTGTTCTCGCCGCAGGTCAGAGCCCTCATGGACGGCTACGACGCATGCTGACCATCCTGTACCGAGGGCCGTTGGCGAGCTGCGACTACGACTGCGCCTACTGCCCCTTCGCCAAGCGGCGCGACACGCCCGAACAGTTGCGCGCCGACCGCGCCGCGCTCGAACGCTTCGCCGCCTGGGTGGCCCGGCAGGACTTCGACGTGGCCATCCTGTTCACGCCCTGGGGCGAAGGGCTGGTCAGGTCCTGGTACCGGAAGGCGCTCGTCGAGCTGTCATGGCTGCCGAACGTCCGCCGCGTCGCCATCCAGACCAACCTGAGCTGCCGCACCGGCTGGCTCGCCGACGCCTCCGACCGGGTCGCCCTCTGGGTCACCTACCACCCCACCCAGGTGCCCTACGACCGGTTCCTCGCCAAGCTCCGATCACTGACCGTGCGGCACAGCGTCGGCATCGTCGGCGACCCGGCGCACCTCGCCGACGCCCGGCGGCTGCGCGCCGACCTGCCGCCCGAGACGTACCTGTGGGTCAACGCCGAGGAAGGCCGCCTCTACACCGACGCAGAAGCCGCCGACTGGACCGCCCTCGACCCGCTCTTCCACCACAGCCGCTTCCCGCACCCCAGCCGCGGGCTGCCCTGCCGCACCGGCGACAGCGTCGTGTCGGTCAACGGCGACGGCGACGTGCGGCGCTGCCACTTCGTCGCCGAACCGCTCGGCAACCTCTACGACGGCAGCTACGCGCCCCAGCTGCGGCCGCGCGCCTGCCCGGCCGCCGCCTGCGACTGCCACATCGGCTACGTGCACCTGGAACCGCTCGGGCTCTACGAGGTGTTCGGCGACGGGGTGCTGGAACGCATCCCGGCAGCCTGGCCTCAGGTCTCGCGCTCCGGCCGGTAGCTCTCCTCGCTCACGCCGAACGTCCAGGCCACCCCCTCACGCGCCCGCCGCACCCACGGCGGCACCCGCAGGAAGTACGTACGCCGGGTGCCGTCGGGCTCGGGCGTGGAGTTGACCACCTCCACCATCGCGACCGGCTCGTCACCCGGCAGCTCGATCCGCCACAGGACGCCCGTCTCGTCCGAATGCTCCGGCCGCGCCCCCGACTCGACCAGATAGCGGTCGACGCCGAAGTGCTCCAGCATGACGCGGCGCAGCTCGGCGTTGGACTCCTCGCGGATGCGCGCCGGGGTCAGGTCCGTCATTGTGAACCCCGCGGGCACCGGCATGCCGTGCCAGGCATGCAGGGCGAACCCGTCGGACCACACCAGCGCCGGGCCGTCCGCCGCGTGCAGGCGTCCCAGCTCGTCGAGGTGCAGCTCGGCGGGGCGGGCGCTGACGATCGCCACCCGCTCGTACGGCCACCACCAGCTCGCGCACCGGGCGACCCGCTCCAGCCCCTCCAGCCCGCCGAGCCCCTCGAAGGCCGACAGCCAGGGGGCGTCATGCTGCCCGAGCACCGCATCGAGCGTCACCCGCCGCAACTCCTCCCCGACCCGCTGGCTGCCGTCCGCGGTGGCGGTGTCGCCTTCGGCGGTGACCTCGGTGGCGGTGGCGGCTTCGGCGATGGCGCGGCGGACGTCGGCGACCAGGCGGCTCACCTGCGGCCACAGCCTGCCGCCGGTCTCCTCCCACCGGGCCGCCCACCCCGCCGGGCCCAGCTCGGCCGAGAGCGCGGCCCTGACCCGCTCCCACAGCACGGTCCGCACCTCATGCCGCACCGACCGCCCCGCCACCACCCCGACCGGCAACCCCCCGAACACCACCGCCCCATCCGGAGCGGCCTCCCCTGCGAGAGCCCCCGGCCCGACGCGACCGTCCTCCTTCCCCGTCACGGCCCGAGGTGGCCCTTCGGGGGTTTCTGACGCGGTCCGGGCGGTTTCCTGGGGGTTCGGGGCGGCAGGACCGGGGCGGGTGGCGGGGTCGGCGGTCAGCCAGGCGGCGGCGCGGGCTCCGGCAAGCGGCGAGGTCACCACGATCACGTGGTCCGGCTCCGGCAGGCCCGCTTCCCTGTAGGCCTGCCGGACAGCCGCGTCGGCGTCGCCGCCCGGCCCGGTGGCGAAGGCCATGCGGTCCCACGCCACCCGTTCATCGGTGTGCACGGCCATCAGTCGGCCACCACCCGGAAGGAGCCCGGCACGTACTCGCGCTGGCGGACCACTCGGTACCAGCCCTTGGGCAGCGAGATCGTGTCATGCTCCTCGTGCACCAGGCGACCGCCCTCCGGCAGGTGCAGGAACCCGCCCGACAGCGTGCCGGGCCCCGGGATCGCGTGGCAGTGGCCCGTGGCCTCGCCGTGCGCCAGCACGAGCCGCCCGCGGGCGTCACGCGGCTCGGGCCGGACGGTGCGCGGCGCGTCCTCCTCGGACACCGGCACGATCAGGATGTCGCCCTGTCGGTACATCGACCAACCTCCATCGTCAGGGGGATGATCGGAAAGTACCGTCCGGCACCGACAAACCGGCGGGCCCAGACCGGAGGAGGGGGCTCCCCGGCCTGGGCCCGGTTTCGAACGGGTCAGGACATCAGACGCGCTGCCACAGAGCGGGCACCGCCGGGGGCTCCCAGCCTGCCTGCGCGGTGTGGCCCTGGAGGCACCGGTAGGTGGCGCCGCCGTACGTCACCGTGGCGCCGGCCGCGTAGGTGGTGCCGGCCGCCCAGGTGCCGCCGGGCGACTGCGTCGGCGTGTTGCTGCCGGTCGGGGTCGGGCTGTTGCCGCCCTGGGTGACCAGCGTGAGTCCGTACGCCTGCAGGATCTCGTTGACCGGCTGGAAGTACGTCGTGCCGCCCGAGCTGCAGTTGCCCGAGCCGCCCGAGGTCACACCCTGGGCCTGGTCGCCGGAGTAGAACGAGCCGCCGGAGTCGCCGGGCTCGGCGCAGACGCTCGTCCTGGTCACCTGCGAGACCGTGCCCTGCGGGTAGGTGACGCTGGTGTTGAGCTGGCTGACCTGACCGCAGTGGGTCTGGGTGGTCGAGCCGGAGCGGCAGATCGAGGCGCCCACCTGGGCGACCTGGGAGCCGCGGATGGGCTGGATGCCCCGGTTGTAGGCGTTCACGACGCCGGTCGGGGTCCACTGCGAGTTGACCTCGACCCAGGCGTAGTCGTTGCCCGGGAAGGAGGAGCCGCGGAAGACGCCCTGGTTGACGCGGTTGCTGCCGGTCGTGGTCGCGCCGGTGCTGCCGCAGTGGCCGGCGGTGACGAAGCCGCCCTGCGAGCCCGCCTTGCTCACCGAGAAGCCGACCGAGCAGCGGGAGCCGCTGCCGATGTAGTACGCGTCGCCGCCGCGTACGTCGTAGTAGGCCTGCGGCTGCTCGTTGGAGCGGACGACCCTGACGGCCGAGGCGTCGGCGCCGCTGGCCCGTACCCAGGCCTGCGCCTTGGCGGGCGTGGAGGACAGGACGACCACGTCGTTGTTCACGACGTCGACGTACCAGACCGGCGCGGTCTTCGGCGCCTTCGCGGCCGCCCGGTCGAGGGTGGCCTTGATCGCGTCGAGCTGCTGGAGGGAGCGGCCGACCACGCGGGCCTCGACACCGGTCTCCCGGATGGCGGCGACCTGCGCCTGGTCGGTGGTGGCGACGGTCATCGTGGCGGTGGGGCCGCTGAGCCAGACGCCGCCGTAGGCCGCGCCGAGCTTGGCGCGCAGGCCGGGCTCGACGGTCGCCGCGGCTGCCTCGTTGACGAGCCGGGTCTCGGCCTGCTGCTGGCTGATGCCGAGGTCGTCACTGAGCGCGTTGATCAGACCGGGCGGTGGTTCGTTGACAGAAGCCTGCGCCTGCGCCGCGGCGTAGGGGCTGAGGTCGTCCGCGGTGGCGCTGTGCGCGGTCCAGGCTACAGCGGGGACGACCACGAGGGTCAGTCCGAGCGCGAGGCCCGCTGTCAGGGTCTTTCTGGGGAGCATGTGACTCTCCTCGTATTACGGGGGGTGTCGCCACCGTACGAGGACGGATACGAGGAATGGTCGTCCCAAATGACCCCCTATCGCGGTGTTATGGGGCGCCCAGGGCGTCCAGCGCGCGGTCCACGTCCGCGGTCGTGGTGTAGGCGTGGAAGCTCGCGCGGACCTTTCCGGCCCGCACCGCCGCCCGAATGCCGGCCGCCTCCAGCCGTTCGCCAGGCGCGTCGACGGAGACGATCGCGCTGTCGGACGGTTCGAGGCCGAGTCCGGCGCGGAAGCGGTTGGCGAGCGCCACGTCGTGGTCGCGGACGCGCTCGACGCCGATCTCGTTGAGCAGTTCGAGCGCTGGCGCGGCCCCCACGTAGCAGAACCAGGCGGGCGACAGGTCGAAGGCCCGCGCGTCGCCCGCGAGCCGCAGCGGCGGGCCGTAGAAGGAGCCGCCCTCGTCGGCCCCGGCGTACCAGTTGGCGGCCAGCGGGCGCATGCGCTCGCGCAGGCGCGGCGACAGGTAGCCGAACGCCGCGCCGCGCGGCGCCATCAGCCACTTGTACGCGGCGCAGGCCAGCGCGTCGACGCCGTCGACGTCCACCGGGAGCCAGCCGCACGCCTGGGAGCCGTCGGCGATGACGAGCGCGTCGTGGTCGCGGGCGGCGGCGACGATGTCGGCCAGCGGCGCCACCTCGCCGGTCGCCGACTGCACCAGGCTGAACGCCACCGCGCCGGTCGAGGCGGTGATCGCGTCGGCCAGCCGGTCGGCGGGAACGGTCCTGACGCGGGCGGCCACCGCCCACGGGAACAGGTTGCTGGTGAACTCGATCTCCGGCACGACCACGTCGGCGCCCGGCGGGAGCGCGGTGGCCACGGCGGACATGATCTGCGAGACGGTCGAGCCGACGGACACGTCCTCCGCGGCGGCGCCGACCATCCGGGCGAACGCGGCGCGCGAGCGGCCCACGGAGGCGTCCCAGGGCTTCCAGTCGGAGCTGCCGTGCCGCCAGTCGGCCAGCACGGCCTGCAACTCCTCGAACGCCCGGCGGGGCGGCAGCCCGTACGAGGCGGTGTTGAGCCAGCCGGGCTCGGCGTCCCAGAGCGCGCTGTCAAGATCCATGCGCCCAGCCTAGGACGGCGCTTCCGGTACGCCTACCGTGCCGTTCGCCTACCGTGCCGTTCGTCCGATGCCGGGCTCAGCGGCTTGCGCCGCTCAACTGGTCGCGCAGGCGGCGGCACTCGCGGGCGAAGCGGCTGCGGCTGCGGCTCGTGGCCCAGGCCGTCACCGCGGGGATCTCGTCGCGCGCGCCCGCCCAGGCCGCCACGTCGACGGCGAGCGTCACCGCCTCGGTGTGGACGGCGGCCGGCCGCTCGCCCTCGGCCAGGAGGCCCGGCAGCATGGCCTTGACGATCTCCCACACCTGCGCGTGCGCGCCCTGCCTGGCCGCGTCGGCGAGCGCGCCGAACGCCGGGCGGACCTCGCGCCGGGTGCGCCGGACGAAGTGCGCGAGCTGCCGGCCGACCGCCTCGGCGGGCAGGTCGCCCCGGGCGGCCATCCGTAACAGCAACGGCGCCGCCTCGCCGTCGGGACGGGTCAGCGAACGCGCCAGGTTGATCGCGGTCGCCTCTCCGGCCGGCCCGCCCGCCTGCGCCAGGGCCGCGAGCGTCGCACCGGCGGCCCCTCTGCCGAACAGCCAGGGCAGCAGGTTGACGGCGACCACCTCGCGGTGCGACGGGAGGATCGCCGGCCACCAGCCGACGGTGTCGGCATGATCGCCCCAGCTCCACCTCCGGGGCTCGCGCAGCAGCTCGTCGATCAGCTCGTCGCCGGTCGGCCGGGCCCGCAGGACGGGCCGCACCCAGACGTCGTCGGTGTGTTCGGGCACGTGGTCGTCGTCGAACACGTGGTCCACGGCGCCCAGCCGGTAGCCCCACTCCAGCCCCGTCACCGGATCGGGCAGGCCGCCTCCGGCCAGCCAGGCGGCGGCCCGCGCCGCACCTCGCGACCCCACCCGCGCGGCCCGTTCGGCGGCCTCCGGCCAGGCGCCGCGCGGCAGCCGCAGCAGGGCCTGAGCCAGGTCGGCGGGCAGCGGCTCGACCCCCGCCGCCGCGCACGCCTCCAGCCGGTCGACCAGCACCGCGGGGTCGAGGTGCCCGGTGGCCAGGGTGGGCGTCGCCAGCAGCACCGGCGGCAGCGCGCCTTCGCGCAGCGCCGCGTAGAGCTCGGCGAGCCGGCGCAGCACGAACAGGTGGGGCGGCGCGGCCATCCCGGGCTCCGGCAGCCGGTCGTGGTGCCGCCTCACCGGGGCGGGCGCGCTGCCGTGGAGCCGGGAGGCGATCTCCCCCAGCAGTTGCGTGAAGAACCCCCCGAACACCGCTGCCGGCTGCTGCGCCTCTTCCGGCTCGGGCATGACGCGCATGGCGGTGAAGACCGACTCCCAGGGGTCAACCGGGCTCCCGACGGGCACGCCCGGATCGGAGCCCGGTGCGATCACCTCGTCGGCGAGAGCGCCGATCCACTGGCCGGGGCTGAGCCAGCACGGGCTCTCGTACAGGCCCGGATAGGAGTAACGGGTCGCGCGTGTCAGCGCCGCGCGCAGGGCGGCCCGGTCGCGCGCCGCCTGCTCGACGAAGGCGGCGAGCCAGCTCTCGGCCGTCTCCCAGCGCTGCACGGCCCAGCCGTCGGCGGCGAGCGTCGGCTCCGGGAACGGGCCGGGCGGGGCGAGCACGGGCAGCGGCAGCGGGGTGAACGGCTCGGCCGGGTCCTCGGGCGTCGCGTCGCCCCCGAACCGCTCGGCCACCTGACGGCCGAGGTCCGGGGGCAGCAGGGACACCGCCTCGGCCACGGCGGCGCCGCCCGTGCCGAACGCGGCGGCGTGCTTGAGCGCGAGCCGGGCCGCGCGCTCCTGCACCTGGTAGGACGGGTGCGCGAACGCGGTGGCCAGCGCCGGGGCCAGCTCGTCGGCCCTGGCCGCGGCGGCCGCTTTGTCGGCTCGCGAGGTCCGGGCCTTCTGGGACGTCCGGGACGCGGTGCGCCGCAGTTCGTCGTCCAGCCAGCTCAGGCCGGCGAGCGCCAGCTTGGCCTCCGCGCGGAAGGTCAGCGCGCCGATCGCCTCGGCGACGTCGGCGGCGTCGTGCGGGCCGGTGCGGCGGACCTGGGCCAGGGCCAGCTCCGCGACGGTGCCGGGAGCGGCGGGCAGCAGCCGCAGGTAGTCGCGCGAGCGGGCGGCGGACTCCTCGGGCGTGGGATCGACCAGCTTGTGCAGGCGTACGAAGAAGCGCAGGTCGAGGGCGTCACCGCCGCGCAGGAAGCGGCCCACGCAGCCGTCGAGGACCGCCTCGCGTGGAAGGGCGCCGGAGGCGAGCAGGGACAGCCAGGCGGTCGGCCGGGGGGTCAGCCGCTCGTCGCGCAGTGTGCGGCCGGCGCCCTGGGCGTCGAAGATCCGCGGAAGCAGCGCGGCGGCCAGCGGGTCGCCGGGCACGACGCCGGCGGCGAGCCAGGCGACCACCAGCGGGTCGTGCGCGGGAGGGTCGCCGCCGCAGCTCCGCAGCAGGGCGAGCACCAGGGGCACGGTGCGGTCGCCGGGCCTGCGGATCTTCCGCGCGAGCCGGGCGGCGACGTCGGCCCGCCAGGCGGCCGGGCGGGTGACCAGCACGCGGGCCAGGTCGGGCCAGCCGGTGTCGGGCGCCCAGCGGGGGTTGAACTCGCGCCGGGTCAGCCAGGCCACCGCGCCCGCCGGGCCTGGGATCGTGCCCGCGCCCACGAGTCGCAGCGCCGCCAGGTGGCTCTCCATCGCGTCGCTGACCAGCCAGCGGAGGTCCCATTCGTCGGCGTCGTCCCGATGGGGCCGGGCGAAGCCTTCGCGCAGCTCCTTGACGAACCCGGGCAGCCGGCCCGCCACGTCGGCCCGTTCGGTGTCGGTGAGCGCGATGAGGCGGTCGGCCAGAGCGCCGGTGTCGCGGCCGATGACGAGGGCGCGGACCGCCTCCCAGACGGCCTCCTGATGTGTCATGCGGCGGACATTAGAGATCGCTACCGACAATATTGTAGAACCCTAGGGGGGTATGTTACTGTCGCCGCCGAGATACGACTAAGGGGTACAAACAGCATGTCCGAGCACGGCGGCCACCACAACCACCACAACCATCACGATCACGCACAACATGGTCAGCACGGACATGATCAGCACGGGGAGCACGCTCACGGTGGGCCGGGGAAGGTCTCCTGGCGGATGGCGGCCTCGGCCACCCTGCACTGCCTCACCGGATGCGCCATCGGCGAGGTGCTCGGCCTGGTGATCGCCACCGCGCTCGGCTGGCACACCGTCCCGTCCATCGCGCTGGCCGTCGTGCTCGCCTTCTTCTTCGGCTACCTGCTGACCCTCATCCCGCTGCGCCGGGCCGGTCTCTCCTGGAAAGAGGCCATCAAGCTGGCCCTGGCCGCCGACACGGTGTCGATCCTCGTGATGGAGATCGTGGACAACGGCGTGATGGTCGCCATCCCGGGCGCTATGGACGCCGGGCTGGCCTCGGGCCTGTTCTGGGGCGCGCTGGCCGTGGCCCTGCTGGTGGCGTTCCTGGTGACCACGCCGATCAACAAGTGGATCATCGGCCGGGGCAAGGGCCACGCCGTGGTGCACGCCTTCCACCACTGAGACGTCAGCCGACGATCATCTTCTCGTCCGGAAGCTGGTAGTGGCGGGTGTGCTCCTTGAGCGCCAGCGCCGAGCCGAGCGTGAGCGGCCCGGTCCTGCCGACGAACATGAGCACCACCAGCAGCAGTTGCCCCGCCACTCCGACCTGCGCGGTGATCCCCGTGGACAGCCCCGTGGTGCCGAACGCCGAGACGACCTCGAACAGCACCCGGTCCAGGCTGAACGGGGTCAGCACCAGCAGCACGTAGGTGGAGACCGCCACCAGTGCCACGCCGATGAGGCTGATCGAGACCGCCTGGCGCTGCACCGACTCCGGCAGCCGGCGGTTGCCCACGTGCACCGAGTGCTCGCCGCGCATCTCCGCCCAGATGACGAACGCCAGCAGCCCGAACGTGGTCACCTTGATCCCGCCGGCCGTGCCCGCGCTGCCGCCGCCGACGAACATCAGCAGGTCGGTGACCAGCCAGCTCGACGGATACATGGCCGAGATGTCCAGGCTGTTGAATCCGGCGGTGCGCGGCATCACGGCGGCGAAGAACGCGGCCAGCACCTTGCCGGGGTCGTCCAGCCCGCCCAGCGTGCGCGGGTTGCGCCACTCGGTGGCCAGGAACACCAGCGTGCCCCCGACCAGCAGGATCACGGTCACCCACACGGTGATCCTGGTCAGCACCGACCACCGGCCGGGATGCCGCCAATCGCGCAGCAGCTCGAACCAGACCGGGAAGCCGAGCCCGCCCACGATCACCGAGACCGCGATGGTCAGGCTCACCCACGGATCGGTGACGAACCCCATCAGGTTGTCGGCCCACAGCGCGAACCCGGCATTGTTGAACGACGACACCGCGTGGAAGACGCCCAGGTAGACCGCCCTGCCGAACGGCTCGCCGTAGCCGATCAGGAAGCGGCCGGTCAGCACCACGGCCACGACCGCCTCACAGGCCAGGCTGAACAGCACCACCTTGCGCACCACCGTGCGCACGTCCGTCATCCGCAGCGTCTTCGTCTCGGCCTGCGCGAACAGCCGGGCCCGCAGCCCGAGCCGCCCGGACAGCAGCACCGTGAACAGCGTGGCCAGCGTCATGATCCCGAGCCCGCCGGCCTGGATCAGCAGCGCGATCACCACTTCGCCGAACGCCGACCAGTGCGACGCCGTGTCGACCACGGCCAGCCCGGTCACGCACGCCGCCGACGTGGCGGTGAACAGCGCCGTCACCCAGTCCGTCGACTCCCCGGACTCCGCGGCCACAGGCAGCATCAGCAGGCCGGTGCCCAGCAGCACCACCGCCGCGAACCCGGTCACGATCACCTGCGCGGGGTGCTGGAACCTTTCGAGCAGGGCCGGCGCCCTCGTTCTCACCGCTTCTCCCTCTTCCGGCCGGGTTCACGGTACAGCAGCCGGAAAACGGAGCTCAGGTCGCGTCGGTCCGCTGCGCCGCCTGGTAGACGGCCATCGCCTCGTTGCCGAAGAACGGGCCGAACATGAAGTCGGGCGCGAAGTCGTACTTGAAGCTGTTGACCGAGGTCACCCAGCCGAGGCCGGTGGAGTCGTCGAAGCCCTGCAGCCACGGGCCGCCGCTCGAACCGCCGGTCATGCGGCAGCGCAGCCCGAGGTCCCGCGTCATGACGCTGTCGTCGAACGCGCGGCCGCTGCAGAAGATCAGCGACGAGCCGTCGAACGGCTCCGCCGCCGGGAACCCGTACGAGAACATCTGCTGCCGTCTGGCCTGGTTGAACGCCACGCCCTGGCCGCCCACCACGTCGGTCAGCGTCCGGCCCTGCAACGGCGCGACCACGGCGGCGGCCACGTCGAAGTTGATGTCCTCGCGGGCGTTCCACTGCTGGGTGGTCAGCAGGCGGCTCGCCACCCAGGCGCCGAACGGCGCGCGGCCGTTGGCGAAGCCGGGGACGAACACCCAGTTGCGGTGGAAGGCGCCGTTCAGCTTGACGCAGTGCCCGGCGGTCATCACCACGCTCTCGTTCGCGCTGGTCACGGCGGTGCCGGAGCAGGAGGAGTTCTGGCCTTCCGCGGTGGTGAAGAAGACGCGCCCGGTGGTGCGGACGATGGCGCCGCCGTCGGTCCACCGCAGGCCGGGGCTGTTGGCCAGCTCGGCGGCCGACCGGGTGAACGAGGTGCCGCGCGTCGCCCACGGGTTGCCGCGCGTCGGCCGGTCGGAGCGGGCGGTGCGGCGCGGCTCGGGCGACGACAGCGGCCGAGCCGCGCGCAGGCGCTGCGGCGTCCAGTATTGCAGCACGGTCCTGCGCTCCGGCCAGGAGTCCGTGGCGGACCACCGGACCGGGCCCGGGTCGTGCGCGGTCGTGGCCTGCGCGGCGGCCGGGGCGGCCGTCAGGGTGAGCGTGAGGGCGGCGAGCAGGGCGACTCTGCGGGGCATGACGTACCTCCAGATAACCGGGATCTGCCGTCTGGAGGTACGCAACGGGAGGCGCGAAACGCTCAAAGCATGCGCATACGGGTATGGCTACTGCCGTAGCGCCGCCGCGGTCTTCGCCGGGTCGTAGTCCGGCCCGACCCCCTCCACCAGGAGCGCCGCGCCGTCGATGTGATCGGTGCGCAGATGCAGGATCTCCTGGTAGGCGGGCGAGTCGTACCAGCCCCTGGCGGCGTCCAGGTCGGGGAAGCCGATGATCACGATCGTCCCCGGCCAGTCGCCCTCGCGCACCTCCACCTGCGCCCCGTGCACCAGGAACCGCCCGCCGAACGGGTCGAGCGTCGCCTGGATGCGCTCCATTTACTCCAGCACGTCGGGGTGCGGGTTCGGCGTCTTCAGATGCGCCACGGCGTAAGCGGTCATCGTGTCCTCCCGGGTTCCGGTTGTCGCCCCAAGAATCCGCGACAGGAGGGAAGCGCCACAATTACGTGCCAGGTAAGCGGTCGTTTGTCCGCAGGTCACCGGGGTAGCCGGAGCCCGTGGCCGGTATCCGGGGGATCTGCCACCCGCGCTTCACCTCGGTGCGGGACCGCTTCGCGGACAACTTCGCCGAGGGGCGGGAACTGGGCGCGTCCCTCTGCGTCTACCAGCACGGCGAGCCCGTCGTGGACCTGTGGGGCGGGCTGGCCGCCGAGGACCGGCCGTGGCGGCAGGACACGCTCGCGCTCCTGGCCTCGACCACCAAGGGGATGGCGGTCGCGGCCCTCCTGCTGCTGGTCGACCGGGGGATCCTCGACCTCGACACGCCGGTGGCCGACTACTGGCCGGAGTTCGCCGCCGAAGGCAAGGGCGCGATGCCGCTGCGCTGGATCCTGGGCCACCGCTCCGGCGTCGTGGTCATCGACCCGCCGCTGACCCTGGACGACATCGAACGCGGCAGCCCGGTCGCCGACGCGCTCGCCTGCGCCAGACCCGCCTGGCGGCCGGGCAGCGCCCACGGCTACCACTGCCTCACGCTGGGCTGGCTGGTCAGCGAGGTCGTCCGCCGCGTCACCGGCCTCACCGTGGGACGGCTGTTCGCCCGGGAGATCGCCGCGCCGCTCGGCCTCGACCTGCACATCGGCATCCCCGCCCACCAGGAGGGACGGCTCGCGAGCGTGGTCGCCCCGACGGCCGGCGAGGTGCGCAACGGCCGGGCCGACCCCGAGCTCCACGAGCTCAACCGGGCGATCTGCTCGCCGGCCTCCCTGCTGCACCGCGCCACCTACGGCAGCGTGGTCCTCACCCCCGAGCTGCTCGGCGGCTCACGCCTGTATCGGGCCGAGGTGCCCTCCGCCTGCGGCGTCGGCACCGCGGCCGGCCTGGCCAGGCTGTACGCGGCCCTCATCGGCGAGGTGGACGGCATCAGGCTGCTGCGCCCGGAGACCGCCGCCCGCGCCCGCGCGGTCGAGGCCCGGGGGCGCGACCTGGTCCTGCGGCTGGAGACGGCCTACAGCGCCGGGTTCATGCTGCCCGGCGGGCCGATGTGGCCGCCGTTCGGGGCGCCCAACGCCTTCGGGTACGCCGGCGCGACGGGCGCGTTCGCCTTCGCCGACCCGGACACCGGCCTGGCCTTCGCGTACGTGCCCAACCGCATGTCGGAGCTGATCGAGGGCAGCGACGGCCGCGTGTGGCCGCTGATGCGGGAGAGCCACCGCTGCGCGCGCGGCGGTTGACCCTGTCCGGGGTTAACCGGCCAGGTCCCTGGCGACGTTGTCGAGCCGGGTGGCCACCTCGTCGAGCTGCTCGTCGGTGACCGTGTCGCCGGGAAGCAGCCCTGCCACGTCCGCCCGCCGGGCGATCACCAGGCTGCGATGGGTGTCGTCCACCTGGGCCGCCGGCATGACCAGGCAGTCGCCCCGGACGAAGACCAGGACCGTGTCGGGGTCCGGCGCGTCCAGCAGCCGCCGTACACACTCTCGGTTGACAAGGAGCATCGTGCGGTCCTCCGCGTTCCGTTTCGTGGGGGCTTCTGAGCGCGTACCCGGATCGTCCACCCGGTCACCTGGTCAACGCGGAAAGACCACGTCAGGAGAAGTACGCGTCGGCCGACGGGGTGGAGAGCAGGATGATGACGAGGACCGAGCCCAGCGTCGCCAGCCCGAAGCGCACCAGGACGAGCGGGCGGAGCCAGGACGGGAAGCCGCCGCTCGCGGCGGCGATCACGGCACGGGCGTCGATCTCCCGCACGGCGGGGTCGCCCGACCTCGCGAACGCGGCCTCGGTGTAGCGGACGGCGAACACCTGACTCGCGGTGACGAAGCCGACCGCGAGAAAGATGACCGGTTCGAGAACCCAGGACAGGACGCGGCCCGCCCCCGTGAGGTTGAGCCCGGCCAGGACGGTCACCACGACGGCGATGCCCAGCGCGAGCGCGAGCTCCGGCGCCCGCTCCTCGAACCTGATGCCGTGCCGGGCCAGGACGTCGGGCGCGTGGCCCTGCCTGGCGGCCTCGGCCTCGGCCGCGCGCTGGGCCCGGCCGCCGGTGCGCCAGGCGGCCACCGGTATGACGACGAAGGTGGCGGCCAGCAGGAGTTGCAGCGTGGCGGCAAGAGCGACGGTAACCGGCATGACGACTCACTCACTCGATCGGATCATTCACTTGCTCGGGGTCGTTCACTTGCGCAGGCTCGTTCACTTGCTCGGGGTCGTCTATTTGCTCTGGCTCGTTCACTTGCGCAGGGTCGTTCGCTTAATCGGGATCGTTCGCTTGATCGGGTCGCCGGCTCAGACGGCGACCAGGACGAGGCCGAGGATCGAGGCGCCGAACACGACGACGTGACGGACGTTCTGCAGGGTCCACGTCCAGGCGGGGAAGCCGTCCTCGGCGGCCTTGAGCAGGGCGGCGACGTCGATCCTGGCCAGCATCGGGTCACCCTTGCGCTGGAAGGCCGCGCGTACCGACTTCTCGGCCGTGAGCTGGCTGTAGAGGATGACGCAGTTCCCGACGAGGACGAGCGACTGGAAGATCCACGTCAGCGTCGGGGCCCAGGCGTGGCCGAACAGGTTGAGCCCCGCCACCACCGCCATGATCGCGGCGACCGTGGCGGGGACGGCGGTCTCGTGGCCGCCGGCGTCGAAGCGCATGCCGTTCTCGTGGAGGACGGTGGTGCGCACGCCCTGGCGCTGGAGCTCGGCCTGCGCGCGGGCCATCGCGGTGGCCCCGTAGCGGTGCCGGACCATCGGGATGCTCACGAAGGCGGCGGCGACGAGCAGCTGGCTAATGGCGATGACGGTGTTCACGGGGGCTCCTCGGGTCGGACTTGAACTAAGTGCAAGAGCACTGTAACCGGCTGCTTGAACTAAGTGCAAGTCCAGTATCGTGGCCGCATGCCGCGCGACACCCTGACCAAGGAACAGATCGTCGAGACCGCGATCGAGCTGCTGGACGAGGAGGGCCTCGACGGCCTCAACATGCGCAACCTCGGCAAACGCCTCGGCTCCGCCGCCACGGCCGTCTACTGGCACGTACAGAGCAAGGACAACCTGATCCTGCTCGTCGGCGACCGCGTCTGGGACGAGATCGCGCTGCCCGACGTCGACGCCGTCGGCTGGCGCGCCGCCGCCACCGAGCTCGCCACCGGCCTGCACGACATGCTCAGCCGGCACCCGTGGCTCGTCCAGGCGTTCGGGTCGCACCTGTTCTACGGGGTGAGCAAGGCCCGCTACGACGAATGCAGCCTCGCCGTCTACGAGAAAGGCGGCTTCACCGGCGCGCACGCCGACCGGGCGGCCGGCGCCGTCTTCACATTCGTCCTCGGCTGCGTGCTCGGCGTGGCCGCGCAGGCGTCCCTCACCCGCCGCCTCGCCCGCGACGGCGGCGACGCCGCGGCGGCCTTCCAGGAGACACTGGGCAAGGCCGCCGAGATCGCCAAACAGTTCCCCCGGCTACGCAGCCGAGTCGAAGCCCCCACCCCCACCGACTACGCGACGGCCCCGGTCCAGACCTTCGAATTCGGCCTGGAAGCCCTCCTCAACGGCCTGGAATCCCAGCGCCCTACCTGACCCACCCCGCTCCGGAGCAGCCCGAACGGCAACACCAACCCCCCACGCCCAGCCCCGTACGGTCGGCGCCAGCCGCGTACGGTGGGCATCCAACTGCGGTCAGTCGGCGTCAACCGTCCCCGATGTGACCCGTTCGGGTGGCGCGAGACCCCTCATGCGGTCGGCACGGCCTCCCAACCAGCGGGCATGTGACGGTCGGCTGTCATGGTCGGTCCACGTAGCCGGTGCCTTCCCCGGGCAGGTAGCCGCCGTCGTCGGCGTCGGTGCGACCGGAACCGGCGTCAGGGTCGTCCTCGTCCGAGGGCACCCAGTCGACCGCCGCGCCCACGTGCCCGCCGTCCGGCTCGGCGGCCGGGGTCTCGTCCTCGCCTTCGTCGATCATGCCGTGCTCGGCCTCGTCCACCGGCCCCTGCACACGGAAGCCGGGGTCACCGCCCTCGCCCTGCGGCTCCACGGCGTCGGGCGGCATCGGGTGCGGGCTCGGCCCCAGCGTCTCGACGTGGCCTTCGACCTCGTCCGTACGGCTGGCGACCGCCTTCTCGTCGGAGCCCGCCGTCACCGGCCACTCGTCGTCGCGGCCGGTCACGTACCCCATGGGCTCGGCATAGCCGCTGGAAGGCTCGGCGTCGTCGCCCGGCTTGCCCGGGTTCGCGTTCGAGCCGCGGATCGAGGCCGGGCCGATGTCGCCGCCCATGTTGTGCAGGTCGGCATCGAACGTGGTGCCCTTGTCCTGTTCGCGCCGCTTGTCGCGGTCCTTCTTGTCCGTCATGTGGCCCACCTCCCTTACTCGGGCTCCACCCGCATGGCCGACTCCTCCGCCGAGTAGCCGCCGCTGTCGGGACCGACCTCCCGCGCCACCTCGTCGGACTCGATGTCGCCGTGCGCCCCCTCGTCGGGCGCGACCAGCCGACCGGCCCGCCGCGGGTCGTCCCACACCTGGCCCGAAGGCTCCTCCGGCTGTGCCGGCCAGCCCTCCTCGACCCCGCTGTCCGCCTCCCGGTCGGTGTCGAGATCCGAGCCGACACCCAGCCCCGACTCGTCGGTGACCCGATCGGTCCCGGCATCGCCACCGCCATCGCGGCCCCGTGGCTCGTCCGCGCCGAACACCGGCTGGTCCTCGGGCACCTCCCGCTCCAGCCGGCCGTCCAGCGGCTCGCCCTGGATCTGCTCGTCGACCGTGGTGCCGTAGTCGTCGACGGCGATCGGCTCGTCGCCGGGCAGCGGCGCCTCCTGTGGATCGACCGCCCACTGCTGCTCGGGCGTGCCGTCCTGGAGGTCCGGGATGCCCTCGTCCTCGAAGCGGGATCGAGGGTCGTGCTCTGGCGTGTGTTCCCCCACGATGGTCCTCCCCTGTTCAGGCCCTCACCGCCCGCTGCCCAGCCGGTCCGCCGCATAACGACTCCTCGGTGCTCATGGCCGGTCCGGCCTCCCCGAAATACCGGACGCGACCCCGCGCCGACCCCATGACGCCCTCATGATGTCACAACCCCGCTTGCGTTGACGCCATCATGGCGTCATCATGGCGTCATGAATCTCACGCCCTTCGTCGACCAACTCCGCAGAGAGCTGGCGGTCGCCGCGGAGGCCGGCGGCCCCGAGGCCCGCGAGCTGGCCGAGCGACTCACCGCACCGCTCGAATCAGCCGTCCGGCTCACCCTGCTCGACGCGCTGTCCACCGCCGCGGGCGAGATCACGCGCGACCTCGCCCCGGGTTCGGTCGACGTACGCCTGCGCGGGCGCGACGCCGACTTCGTCGTGCGGCCGGCGCACACCCCACCTGCCCCCGCGTCCCCGCAGAGCACGCTGCGCTCCGCACTCGCCGGCGCGGTGGAGGTCGCGATGGGCGTACGCGCCCCGGTCCCCGACGCCGACGAGGGCGGCACGTCACGGATCTCCCTGCGCGTGCCCGAGCACCTCAAGTCGCGCATCGAGGAGGCGGCCGGCCACGACGGGCTCTCGGTCAACGCCTGGCTCGTCCGCGCCATCTCCGCAGCGCTGGAGCCCGGCGAGGCGGTCAGGTCCGACGATCCGCCGGGCGGCCGGCACTACACCGGCTGGGTGAGCTAGCCGGCCTGTCCCATCCGACCACCCCATCCGTGAGGCCACCCAGCATGCCGACTTTCGACACTCCCGCTCCGATCCTGGCCACCGTCGACCTCCACATGGCCGACGTCCGCATCCACGCGACCGACCGTGCCGACACCGTCGTACGCATCCGGCCCGCCCACCACGACACCAGTGACCAGGTCGAGATCGACTACTCCCGAGGCAGACTCCTGGTGCGCTCGCCGCCCGCCACGTTCCGCTGGCTGCTGTGGGGCGGCGAGTCGATCGACGTGGAGATCGAGCTGCCGACGGGCTCCCGCGCCGAGGTCAAGACCACCGGCGAGCTCCGGTGCGAGGGCCGCCTCGGCGACTGCCGGTTCCAGAGCGCCGACGGCGACGTCTGGCTCGACGAGACCGGCAGACTGCAGGTTCACGCCGGAAACGGTGACATCACCGTGGCCAGGTCCGGTCCCGCCGACATCACCGCCGACAACGGCGGCATCCGCATCAACCGGCTCGACGGCGCTGCGACCATCAAGACCGCACACGGCGACATCACGCTCGGCGAAGTGACCGGCGACCTGCGCATGAAGACCGCCCACGGCGACATCACCGTGGACCGCGCCCTCTCGGACGTCGCCGCCAAGACAGCCACCGGCAACGTCCGCATCGGCGAAGTGGTGCGCGGCCAGATCAGCCTGGAAACCGCCTCGGGCGCCGTCGAAGCCGGCATCCGCGCAGGCACCGCCGCCTACCTCGACGTCCGAACCGACTACGGCAACGCACACATCGGCCTCACCCCCACCAGCGGCCCCGGACAGGCCGACGAAACCGCCGAACTCCGCGCCCACACGGCCTACGGCGACATACACATCCGCCGAGCCACCCCAACCCCCCACTAACCCCATGCCGCACCCCCCACGGCTCCCACCAGAGACCGCCCCGCCCGCCCACATAACCCCCCGTCCCGGCACCGCTCACCGCAGCGCCGCCACTCCACTTTCCTCGGCAACGCCCAGGTCCCGGCAACGCCCAGGTCCCTGCACCCGTCACCGCCCCAGCCCACCCATCCCGGTGTCCCTCGACAACCTCCCATGTCCCCCCACTCGCCACCCCTCAGCCTCCGCCCCAGCCCCCAGTCCCAGCCCCCCACCCCAGCCCCCACCCCAGCCCTCACCCCAGCCCCAGCCCCCACCGCAGCCTCACGCCCGCCCCAGCCCCAGCCCTCGCCCCCGTCTCAGCCCCAGCCCCGTGCTCTCCGAACCCGGCGATCTCCGAACCCCGCGATCTTCGAGCCTCGGAGGGGCCGTCCCTCGAAGGTTCCAAGCTCCGCGACCTCCAAGCTCGGCGACACAGAGGGTCCCGGTAGGCGTCAAGCCGGGTCCGGGTCCGGGGCCGGAGGCTGTGCCCGAAATCGCAACGAACCGAAAAGAAGGCAGACCCAGAGGTGGGCCGCGCTGACCGGAAGGAGAAGACCCATGCCCCCCGCGATCATGGCTGAAGGCCTGGTCAAGAAGTACGGCGACGTGGCCGCCCTGGACGGCCTGGACCTGGCGGTGCCCGAGGGCACGGTGCTGGGCCTGCTCGGCCCCAACGGGGCAGGCAAGACGACGACCGTGCGCATTCTCACCACGCTGCTCAAACCGGACGCCGGCCGCGCGTCGGTCGCCGGGTTCGATGTCGTGCGTGACGCCGACAAGCTGCGGTCCCACATCGGCGCGTCCGGTCAGTACGCCGCCGTCGACGACCATCTGACCGGCGCCGAGAACCTGGAGATGGTCGGCAGGCTCTACCACCTCGGCACGAAACGCAGCAAAGCCCGCGCCCGTGAGCTGCTCGAACGCTTCGACCTCACCGAGGCGGCCGACCGCCCCGTGCAGGGCTACTCGGGAGGCATGCGCCGCCGGCTCGACCTCGCCGGGGCGCTGGTGGCGAGCCCGCCGGTGCTGTTCCTCGACGAGCCGACCACCGGTCTCGACCCCAGGGCCCGCGCCGGTCTCTGGGACGTCATCGCCGAGCTGGTCGCCGCCGGCACCACGCTCCTGCTCACTACCCAGTACATGGAGGAGGCCGACCGGCTCGCCCACCGCATCGCGGTCGTCGACCACGGCCGGGTGATCGCCCTCGGCACGGCCGACGAGCTCAAGGACCAGGTCGGCGGCGACCGTGTCGAGCTCACCGCGACGAGCACCGCCGACCTCGCCACCATCGAACGCGTGCTCGCCCCGCACGCCGTCACCGACGACACCGCGCTGCGGGTGACCCTCCCGGCGTTCCGCGGCGCCGCGTCGCTCAACGACGCCCTGTCCAAGCTGGCCGCCGAAGGCGTCGCCGTGCGTGACGCCGGTCTGCGCCGTCCCACGCTGGACGACGTGTTCCTCACCCTCACCGGGCACGAGACGACGAAGGAACCCAGCCGATGAACTCCCTCCAGATGGCAGTCGCCGACGGCCTCACCATCACCAAGCGCAACGCACTCAAGATCCGGCGCGCGCCCGACCTGCTCGGCGGCGTCGTCATGCTCCCGATCGTGCTCGTGCTGCTGTTCGCGTACGTGATCGGCAGCATGATCGAACTGCGCGGCATGTCCTACCGCGAGTACATGATCCCCGGGATCTTCGTCCAGGCGATCGTCACCAGCACCCAGATCACCGGCTACACGCTGACGCTCGACCTGCAGAAGGGCATCTTCGACCGGTTCCGCACGCTGCCGATGTCACCCTCGGCGGTCCTCGCCGGCCAGACCCTCAGCGACGTGCTGATGAACGTGACCAGCATCGCCGTCATGGCCGTGGTCGGGCTGCTGGTCGGGTGGCGGGTCCACTCGTCGCCGTACGAGGCCGCGCTGGGCTTCCTGATGCTGCTGCTGTTCTCGTACGCGTTCTCGTGGGTGACGGTGGCGGTCGCACTGACGCTGCGTACGCCCGAGTCGTTCAACAACATCGCCACCATGGTGTCGCTGCCGCTGGTCTTCCTCTCCAACGCCTTCGTGGACAGCTCCCGCCTGCCCGGGCCGCTGCAGGTCGTCGCCGAGTGGAACCCGGTCTCCACCATCATCCAGGGCGCCCGCGAGCTCTTCGGCAACACGAACGCGGCCATGCCCGTGCCTGACGCCTGGCCGCTCCAGCACGCGGTGCCGGCCTCGCTGCTGTGGTCGGTGCTGATCCTGGCCGTCTTCGTTCCCCTGTCCATCCGCCTGTACAAACGAGCCGTCAGCCGCTGAGCCGGGCGCCGAGCTCCAGCCGCTGAGCTCCGCCGCTGAGTTCCGTCGCTCGGGTGAACGGGAGGGTCTGTGGGTGCCGGGCCGGGCGGCGCACCGTGGGGGAGCTGGGCGTCTCAGTCGGGAGCGGCCCCGGTCAGGCGGCCGCCGGGACCGGGTGGCGCAGGGTGCCCTGGCCGGGGTGGCGCGGGCTGGGGCGGCCGGGGTTCAGGGGACGGGCGTGGGCGGGGTGTGCCGCGGGGTGGGGCGTACGAGGTCCCGGGGCGGGCATGGGCGGGTGCCCTGCCGGGTGGGTAGGGCGCCCGGCTGGTCGGGGCGGGGGCGTGGCTGGGGAGGTGCAGGGTGCCTGGCGAGGTGGGACGGGATGCCGCCGTGGCTGGGGCGGTGCGGGTGGCCGGGTGGTGGGGGCGGGGTGTTGGGGGTGGGGTTAGTCGAGGTTGAGGCGGTAGCCCATGCCGGGTTCGGTGATCAGGTGTACGGGGCGGGCGGGGTCGCGTTCCAGCTTCTTGCGCAGTTGGGCCATGTACTGGCGCAGGTAGTGCGATTCCTTGACGGCGCTGCTGCCCCAGACCTCGGTGAGCAGGTGCCGCTGGCTGACCAGTTTGCCGGGGTTGCGGGCCAGCAGTTCCAGCACGTGCCATTCCGTCGGGGTCAGCCGTACGCCGCCGGTGATGGTCTTGCCCGCGAGGTCCACCACGTGGTCGCCGATCCGCACCTGGGCCGGTTCCGTCCCGTGGGCGCCGGTGCGGCGGGTGACCGCGCGGATGCGGGCGAACAGCTCCTCCAGGTCGAACGGCTTGGTCACGTAGTCGTCGGCCCCGGCGTCCAGGGCTTCGATCTTGTCCAGGTTGTCGGCGCGGCCCGACAGCACCAGGATCGGCAGGCTCGTCCAGCCGCGCAGGCCGTGGATGACGTCCACGCCGTCGATATCGGGCAGACCCAGGTCGAGCAGCACCAGGTCGGGGTGCCAGTCGGCGGCCCGGCGCAACGCCGTGGCGCCGTCCGGGGCGGTGGCCACCTCGTAGTCGCGGGCGTGCAGGTTGATGCGCAGGGCCCGCAGGATCTGCGGTTCGTCATCGACCACCAGGACTTTCACGCCTGCTCCTCAGGGTGTACGTGCATCGTCACGGCCTCCTGGCCCCGGGGTGGGACAGGGGTGGCGGGATTGGCCTGTCCGGTCATGCGGGGTGCACTTGCTGCTGTCCTGGGCTCCGGTGTCACTCCCTCATGTTCGCCGACGGCCCGAGTATCCGGGGGTGGGGGGTGGGGTGGGGCTGGCCCCGTGAGGGCCGACCGAGTGAGGAGGGCTGGTCCAGTGGGGTGGCTGGTTCAGTGAGGAAGGGCTGATGCCCGTGAGGAGGGTCGTGTCCGTGAGGGGGTTGGTTCCCGTGAGGAGGTCGTGTCCGAGGGGGTTGCTCCCGTGAGGGGGTGAGGTCCCGTGAGGGGGCCCGTGAGAGGGCTGCTCCTGGTCCAGCGGTGGGTGGGTTGGGACGTAGCGGGCGGGATCGCGAAGAGAGGTACGTGAGGCAAGAGAGCGCAGGGGCTACGGCTTGTGAAATGGGGGGTTGAGCCAGTGGGTGCGCCAGGTGGGGAGTTCGGCGGCGTCGCGGGTGGGGAAGCGGGCGAAGAGGTCGGCGGCTTCGCGCCAGGCGCGTTCGGCGCGGGTGTGGTCGCCGAGCAGGGCGTGGGCTGCGCCGACGTCGCGCAGGGTGCGGCCCCGCCAGAGCAGGTGGCGTAGTTCGTCCCAGGTTTCGAGGGCGCGGCCGAGCCAGGAGAGGGCTTCGCGGGGCCGGCGGGCGGCGAGGCTGAGTTCGCCGAGGGTGCGCAGGCCGAGGCCGGTGCCGACGCGGTCGTGGAAGCGGGCGGTGGAGGCGACCACGGCGCGGAGCGGCGGTTCGGCCTCGGCGAGGCGGTTCTGGCGGATCCAGACCTTGGCCAGCGCCTGGGAGGTGTAGTTGGTGAGGACTTCGTCGCCGGTGTCGAGGATGATCCGGTGGGCCTGGGAGCAGAGGCGTTCGGCGTCGTCGAGCTCGCCGCGGGCCCGGTGGACGAGGCCGATGCCGCGCAGGGCGAGGGCTTCGCCGCGGCGGTGGCCGAGGGCGCGGTAGCGGGTGAGGGCGTCGCGGAGGCTGGAGACGGCCTGGGAGTCGTGGCCGAGTTCGCGGTTGGAGAAGCCGATGCCGTAGAGGGCGTGGGCGAGGCCTTCCTCGTCGCCGAGCGCGGTGAGGGCGGCGAGTGCCTGCTGCATGAGGGGGAGGGCGGTGTGGTGTTCGCCGACCTCGCGGTGGACGGTGCCGAGGCCGTTGAGGGCGACGGCGATGCCGCGTTCGTCGGCTTCGGCGCGGAAGAGGCGGAGCGCGGCGCGGAAGTGGCGTTCGGCCTCGTCGAAGTCGTCGCCGTTGTAGGCGAGCTGGCCGAGGCCGCATTCGACGACGGCTTCGGCCCGGCGGTTGCCTTTGGCGCGGGCGGCGGCGAGGGCGGCGGTGTGGGTGCGGCTCCAGCCGGCGAAGCGGTTGGAGCCGCCGAAGGAGGTGAAGATGAGCGTGTCGGCGAGGGCGCAGGCGAGGGTGTCGAGGCCGAGTTCGGCGGCGCGTTCGACGGCGACGATGAGCGCCGATTCGGCGGTGGGGAACCATTGGGCGGCGTCGTCGCAGGGAGGGGCGGGCGCGGTGTGGCCGAGGCGGGGCAGCGCGATGGGGAGCTGCTGGGTGAGCCCTTCGCAGAGGGCGAGCATCTTCTCCAGGGCCCGGGTGACGGCGGCGTGCAGGTCGGGTTCGGGCATGGTGGCGGCGGCCCGTTCCTTGGCGTACAGGCGGACGAGGTCGTGCATCCGGTAGCGGGTGCGGCCGTCGCCGGTGGGCAGGGGCTCGACGAGGCGCGCGTCGATGAGCTCTTCGACGATCTCCTCGGTCGCCTCCGGGCCGAGGTCGAGTAAGGACGCGGCGACGAGGAGGTCGAAGTCGGGCGGGTCGAAGTAACCGAGGAGGCAGAAGGCGCGCAGGGCGGGGGCGCCGACCTCGGCGCAGCTCGCGCTGATGCCGGCGCGTACGCCGAGGTCACCGATGGACAGCTCGTCGAGGCGGCGGCGTTCGTCGTCCAGCCGGTGCACGAGGCGGGCCAGCGACCAGTGCGGTTTGCGTTGCAGCCGGGCGCCGACGACGCGGATGGCGAGGGGGAGCCGGTCGCACTGGGCGACGAGGGTGCGGGCGGCGTCGGGTTCGGCGGCGACGCGTTCGGGGCCGACGATGGCGCGGAGCAGGTCGAGCGATTCGGGCTCGGTCATCTCGGCGAGTTCGACAACGGTGGCGCCGGGCAGCCCGTCGGGGCGGCGGCGGCTGGTCACGAGCACGGCGCAGGTGGCGCTGCCGGGCAGGAGGGGGCGGATCTGCGCGGTGTCGGCGGCGTCGTCGAGGACGACGAGGACGCGCCGGGAGGCGAGCGCCAGCCGGTAGAGCTCGATCTTGTCGTCGAGGGGCAGGCTCTCGTCGTGGCCTTCGACGCGGAGCAGGCGCAGCAGCCGGTCGAGCGCTTCGGCGGGGGTGACGGGCCTGGCCTGGGCGCCGCGCAGGGCGATGTGGAGCTGGCCGTCGGGATAGCGTTCCTGCAGCAGGTGGGCGGCGCGGACGGCGAGCGTGGACTTGCCGACGCCGCTGCGCCCGGAGATGTAGACGATCGGCAGCGCGGTGCCGGGCCGCTGGGCGCCTTCGGCGGCGGCCAGGACGCGGGCGAGCCCGGCGGAGGCGCCGGTGAAGTCGGTGATGTCGGGCGGGAGCTGGGAGAGGCGGCCGGGCGGCGGGCCGCCTCGGGGCGCGGTGTCCTGGCGGAGCAGCCCGGCGTGCACCTCGCGCAGCCAGGGGCTGGGGTCGACGCCGAGCTTGTCGCGGATGCGCTCGCTCGCGGCGGCGTAGGCGGCGAGGGCTTCGGCGTGCCGGCCGCTGTGGTGGAGGGCGCGCAGGTGCTGGCCGATCAGGCGTTCGGCGAGCGGGTGCTCGACGAGGAGCGGCGTCAGCGTGGCGATGACCTCGCCGCTCCTGCCCAGGCGCAGCGCGCTCTCGGCCCAGTCGGCGGCGATCGCGATCCGCTGCTGTTCGAGGTTCTGGCGGTAACGTTCGGCCCATTCGCCGGTGATGCCGGTCAGGGCGACGCCGCGCCACAGGCTCAGGGCCTCGCCGAGGAGTTCGGCCCGTTCCTCGCCGCCGGCGCGGGCGGCCCGTTCGGCGAGGGCGCGGGCGTGGCCGGCGTCGATCTGGCCGGGCGGGACGTGCAGCGTGTAGCCGCCGGGGCTGCGGACGAGTGAGACGTCCTCGATGCCGGCGAGCAGGGCGCGCAGGCGGGTCACGTACGCGTAGAGAGAGCTGCGGACGGAGGTCGGCGGCGCCTCGCCCCACACCCGGTCGATGAGGGTTTCCACGGTGACGAGCCGTCCGGCGTCGGCGACGAGCGCGGCCAGCACCGTGCGCTGTTTGATCGCCCCGGCCTGGCGGGCGGCGTCGCCCGGCTCGATCGTGACGGGACCGAGGATGCGGAAAATCACCGGGTCATCTCATCCTGCGCGCCGGATGGGGGCAAATCGGCGCTGCACTTTGTCCGATAGGCCGCGAAAGTAGCGCGTTTGCCGGTAATTAGGTCCTCCCCGATCGGCATAACGCGGTTACATTCACGATATTTGCTCCCTCTTATCCCTCCACGTCGACCGAAGGGAGAGGCATGAGAGTGAGAACCGCGATCGCGGCCGTGTCTGCCGCGGCGATCCTCATGCCGGCCGCCGCCGCCCAGGCCGCGGGAAGCACTCAGGCCGCAGGAAGCGCCCAGGCCGCAAGAAGCAGCCCGAATGCAGACAGCAAAAGCGCTCAGGCGCCGCCCGATGACCAGTTCCAGAAGGTGACGCTCAACGACAGCCCCGGCGAGCCCGTCGACCTGGCGGTCTTACCGGACTCCAGGGTCCTGCACACCACCCGGACCGGCGAGGTCTGGCTGCACGACCCGAAGACCGGGCTGAACACGCTCGCCGCCCGGCTGGACGTCTACCAGCACGACGAGGAGGGGCTGCAGAGCATCGCGCTGAGCCCCGGCTTCGGCAAGGGCTCGAAGAAGGACGACTGGGTCTACCTGTACTACTCGCCGCCGCTCGACACGCCGGTGGACGACCCGGCGACGCCGGACGTGAACGAGGGCGACGCCCCGTTCACCGGGACGCTGGCGGACTTCGCGCCGTTCGAGGGGCTGATCCGGCTGTCGAGGTTCCGGTTCGGCCGCGCGAGCATCGACCTGTCCACCGAGCAGAAGATCCTGGACGTGCCGGTGGACCGGGGCATCTGCTGCCATGTCGGCGGCGACATCGTCTTCGACGCCGACGGCAACCTGTACCTGTCGACCGGAGACGACACGAACCCGTTCTTCTCCGACGGCTTCGCCCCGATCGACGAGCGGGCCGACCGCAATCCGGCGTTCGACGCGCAACGCAGCTCCGGCAACACGAACGACCTGCGCGGCAAGGTGCTGCGGATCAAGGTCGGGGAGGACGGCTCGTACGCGATCCCGGAGGGGAACCTGTTCGCGCCGGGGACGCCGGGCACCAGGCCGGAGATCTACGCGATGGGCCTGCGCAACCCGTTCCGCATCGAGCTGGACCGGGCCGGCGGGGACCTGTACGTGGCCGACTACTCGCCGGACGCGAGGGAGGCCGACCCGGCGCGCGGCCCGTCGGGGACCGGCAAGTGGGCGGTCATCCGCGAGCCGGGCAACTACGGCTGGCCGTACTGCGCGACGGCGCGGCTGCCGTACGTGGACTTCGACTTCGGGACGGGCACGTCCGGGGCGGCGTTCGACTGCGCGGCGCCGGTGAACGACTCGCCGCACAACACCGGGGCGCGTGCGCTGCCTCCGGTGGTCCAGCCGCAGGTGTGGTACTCCTACGGCGCGTCGCAGGAGTTCCCGGAGCTGGGCACCGGCGGCATCGGCCCGATGGCGGGACCGGCGTACGACTTCGACCCGCGTGACGCGAAGGGTCGCGCGCCGGTGGCCTGGCCCGAGTACTACGACGGCGTCCCGCTCTTCTACGAGTGGACCCGCGACTACGTCAAGGCGTTCCACGGCGACGGGCGGATCGAGGACGTACTGCCGTCACTGGTCTTCGACAACCCGATGGACCTGGAGTTCGGCCCTGACGGCGCGCTCTACGTGCTGGAGTACGGCGACGGCTACTTCCGGGAGAACCCGGACGCCCAGCTGTCGCGCTTCGACTACATCGGCCACCGGGGCAACCACTCGCCGATCCCGGTCGCGAAGGCGTCGGAGACCGACGGGCACGCGCCGCTCACGGTCACGTTCACCAGCGAGGGCACCACGGACCCGGACGGCGACCGGCTGCGTTACGCGTGGGACTTCGACGCCGACGGCCGGGTCGACTCCCGGCGGCCCGAGGCGACGTACACCTTCACCGAGAACGGCCTCTACAACGCGACGCTGAGGGTTAGCGACAGCGGTGGGATGTCGGCGGCCACGTCGGTGCGGATCGTGATCGGCAACGCCGCTCCGGTCGTCGAGTTGGTGCGCCCGGCGGCGGGGGACTCGTTCTCGTTCGGCGACGTGGTCGAGTTCGAGGTGCGGGTGACGGACGACCAGCCGGTCGACTGCGCGAACGTGACCGTGAACTACATCCTCGGCCACGACGACCACGGCCATCCGCAGACCACGGCCCGGGGCTGCACGGGCTCCATCCAGACGACGGAACCGGGCGGGCACGACCCGGAGACCGACGAGCTCACCGGCGTCTTCGTCGCCAGTTACACCGACCCCGGCACCGGCGGGCTGCCGTCGCTGACCGGCAGCCACCAGGTCGTCCTCCAGCCGACCAGTTAGGAGATCCCATGTGTTACGGCTACGGCCCGAGCAGGCGCGCGCTGCTCGCCGCGGGCCTCGGCGCGGGGGCTGCGGCCTTCGCGGCAGGCCCGGCCGCCGCGTCGGCGGGCTCCCGGGGGCATCGCGTCCCGCCGGGGCTGATCAGCATCCAGCTCTGGACGGTCCGCGACGACCTGTCGCGTGACTACGACGCGACGCTCGCCTACCTGGCGGAGATCGGCTATCCGAAGGTGGAGCTGGCGCTGGGCTACTTCGGCAGGACGGCGGCGCAGTTGCGTCAGTTCCTCGACGGGCTGGGCATCCGCTCCACGTCCAGCCACGACAGCATCAGCGCCGACGACGCCGCGCTGCACACCAAGATCGAGAACGCGGTGACGCTCGGCCAGTCGTACCTGGTCGTGCCGTACCTGAGCTCGTCCAGCGAGGACCAGTGGAAGGCGTGGGCCGAGCGGATGAACGTGGAGGCCGAGGTCGCCAGGTCGGCGGGCATCCGGTACGGCTACCACAACCACGCCCACGAGTTCACCACGGACCTGGGCGGCGGCCGGACGCCGTGGGACGTGCTCACCGCCGAGCTGGACCCCCGGCTGGTCCATCTGGAACTCGACCTCTACTGGGCGGTCACCGGCGGTGTCGGGCGCGGCGTCGCGGACCCGGTGCGGTTCACGCTCGACGTGATCAGGCGGGCGCCGCAGCGGGTGCTCCAGTTCCACGTCAAGGACCGGCACCTGGACGGCGACATGGCAGACCTGGGCACCGGGACGATCGACTTCCGGCGTATTTTCGACGCGCACCGGGTGAAGGAGTACATCGTCGAGAACGACACCCCGGACGTCACGCCCCGGCAGACGGCCGAGGTCGGATACCGCTATCTGCGGGAGATCCGCTACTAGCGGCGGCGGGCCCGGTCCGAGGGGGCCGGGCCCAACTAGTTGAATTCTCACCAAATCTTCACCTTTCGCTGAGCGTCTTCTGAGGCTCACGGGGGAGTCTTGTCCCGTGACCGACCCCTCGCACCAGACCCTGGACTCCGCGAAGACCGTCGCACCGCCCGCCAGGACCGGCCCGGGAGCGCTCCGCCTCGCCCTCCTCGGCCTGGTCGCGATCGGCATCGGCGGCGCCGCCTTCGAGCTCGCCGCCGAACGGCACTGGGGCAGCCCGGTCCAGCTCATCCCGTGGGCGGCGCTGCTGCTGCTCGGGACCGCGCTGGCGCTGCTGGCCGGGCGCGACTCGCCGCGCGTGCTGACCGTGGTGCGCGTGCTGGCGGCGGTCGTGCTGCTCGCCTCGCTCTACGGCGTCTTCACGCACGTCTCAGTCAACCACGGCATGGGCGCGTTCGACCCGGCCTGGGGCTCGCTCTCCCCGCTCACCCAGTGGTGGTACGCGTTCACCAAGTCCGTCGGGAACGCCCCGCCGCTCGCCCCGGGCATGCTGGCCCAGAGCGCGCTGCTGCTCCTGATCATCTCGACGATCCGGCGGCACCGGGGTCAGCCAGCCCCGGAAGGCCGTCGCGCACGGTGAACGCGGCGGCCGTCACCGCCTCGGCCCCCGGCGCGCTCACGTACGGCAGGATCTTGAAGTCGGCGGTGAGTTCGGCGGGTGTGATCCGCACCGCGAGGTAGCCGCGCCGGCGCCGGTGGAAGCGCAGGTGCGGGTTGCCGTCGAGCAGCGGGTCGCCGCCCGGTTCCGGGTCGCGGCCGTCGCCGCCGCTGGACACCGACGTGACCGCGAACTCCGCGCCGACCGGCTCGGCCTCGGGATCGTCGTAGTCGAGCACCAGGTTGCCGGCCCAGTGCGCGTGCACGTCGCCGGTGAGCACGACCGCGTTGCGGACGCCGGCGCTCACCCAGCCGCCGGTGACGCGGGTGCGCGAGGCGGTGTAGCCGTCCCAGGCGTCGCGCCGCAGCACCTCGCCGGGGCCGGGGTCGCGGTCGCGGCGGCCGAAGAACACCTGCTGGGCGACCAGGTCCCAGCGGGCTCTGGAGGTACGGAAGCCGTCCAGCAGCCAGTTCTCCTGGTCCAGCCCGATCAGCGTGTGGCCGGGCGGCAGCGGCGTGGCGCAGGCGGTGAAGCCGTGGCCGCACGGGTGCGGGTCGCGGTGCTGGCGGGTGTCCAGCAGGTGGAAGGTGGCCAGCCGCCCCCAGCGCAGCCGCCGGTAGAGCTGCATCGCGGGACCACCGGGCCGGGCGCTCGCGCGCAGCGGCAGGTGCTCGTAGTAGGCGCGGAACGCGGCGGCGCGGCGCTCGGGCGGGATCAGGTTCGTCCAGTTGTTGTCCACCTCGTGGTCGTCCATGATCACCACCCAGGGCGCGGCGGCGTGGGCCGCCCGCAGGTCCGGGTCGGTCTTGTAGAGCGCGTGCCGCCGCCGGTAGCCCGCCAGCGTGGTCGGCTCCGGCCCCTCGTGGTCGCGCACGTACGCGCCGGGCTCGGCCTCGTTCTCGTACAGGTAGTCGCCCAGGTGCAGGATCAGGTCCGGGCTCTCGGCGGCCATGCGGGCGTACGCGGTGAAGTGGCCGTGCTGGTAGTTGGCGCACGAGGCGACGCCCAGGCGCAGCGCCCCGGGCAGCGTGCCGGGCGCGGGCGCGGTGCGGGCGCGGCCGATGGGCGACAGGTGCTGCCCCGCCTTGAACCGGTACCAGTACGGCCGCCCGGGCCGCAGCCCGGTCACCTCCACGTGCACGCTGTGCGCCCATTCGGGGACGGCACGCTGGACGCCGCGCCGGATGACCCGGGCGCAGCGCGGATCGGTGGCGACCTCCCAGCGGACGTCGACCGGCGTGGCCGGCATGCCGCCGAGCCCGTCCTCGGCCAGCGGCTGCGGCGCCAGGCGCGTCCACAGCACGAACCCGTCGGGGGCCGGGTCCCCGCTGGCCACGCCCAGCGTGAACGGGTCGGCGGGGGCCCGGTACGGCGGCAGGACCGGCGACAGCCCCAGGGCGAGGAACGACCGTCTGTCCAACACACGACGATGATCGCGTGCGGGCGGCAATCTCTCGGTATGCCGAGAGTGCGGCCGAGGTCACTACTCCGGCGGCGGGTTAAGCTTACGTAACAGGAGATTCTGGCAAGGGGCGGAGGGCGGATGCCGGACGGGCTGGTGCAGATCGGCGAGGTCGCCGAGCGGCTCGGGCTGTCCCTGCGCACGATCCGCCACTACGAGGAGGTCGGCCTGGTGGTGCCCGAGCGCACGCCCGGCGGCTTCCGCCTCTACAGCGAGACCGACATCGGCCGGCTGGCCCTGGTCAAGCGGATGAAGCCGCTCGGGTTCAGCCTGGACGAGATGCGCGACCTGCTGGAGATCACCGACCGGCTGGCCGCCGGCGACGACGACCCCTCGCTGGTGGCGCGGCTGCAGATGTTCGAGCGCGCGGTCGCGGTCCGGGCCGACAAGCTGCGCGACCAGCTCGCCATGGCCAGGGAGTTCGGCGAGCAGCTGCGGCGCCAGCGGCTGGGCGCGTCCCGTATGACGCTTCTCACCCCGCCGCCCTGAGGATCCAACCCTTACGTCAGGGTAGTTTGAAACGTTTGCTTACCTCTTTCCGGTTGGACGCTCCTTGCCTTCTCCCCTTCCGGCGCTGCGGCGCCTGACGCCCCGCGTGCTGCGGACCGAGCTGCTGTCCGGGCTGGTGGTGGCGCTGGCGCTGATCCCCGAGGCGATCTCGTTCTCGATCATCGCAGGCGTCGACCCGAGCATCGGGCTGTTCGCCTCGTTCACCATGGCCGTGGTGATCTCCGTCGTGGGCGGCCGGCCCGCCATGATCTCGGCCGCCACCGGGGCGATCGCGCTGGTCGTCGCGCCGCTGGCCCGCGAGCACGGGCTCGGCTACCTGGTGGCGACGGTCATCGTGGGCGGCGTCTTCCAGGTGGCGCTGGGCGCGCTCGGCGTGGCCAGGCTGATGCGGTTCGTGCCGCGCAGTGTGATGGTCGGCTTCGTCAACGCGCTGGCCATCCTGATCTTCATGGCCCAGGTGCCCGAGCTCACCGGCGTCCCGTGGGTGGTCTACCCGCTGGTCGCCGGCGGGCTGGCGCTCATGGTGCTCTTCCCGCGGATCACCCGGGCGGTGCCCGCGCCGCTGGTGTCGATCGCCATTCTGACCGCGATCACGCTGGGCGCCGGGCTGGCCGTGCCCACCGTGGGCGACAAGGGCGCGCTGCCGTCGTCGCTGCCCGTCCCCGGCCTGCCCGACGTGCCCTTCACCCTCGACACCCTGACCCTCGTCGCCCCGTACGCGCTCGCATTCGCCCTGGTCGGGCTGATGGAGTCGCTGATGACCGCCAAGCTCGTCGACGAGATCACCGACACGCGCTCCGGCAAGACCCGCGAGTCCATCGGCCAGGGCGTCGCCAACATCGTCACCGGGCTCTTCGGCGGCATGGGCGGCTGCGCGATGATCGGCCAGACGATGATCAACGTCAAGAACGGCGCCCGCACCCGGCTGTCCACCTTCTCCGCCGGCGTCTTCCTGATGGCGCTGTGCGTCGTCTTCGGGCCGTGGGTGTCGCAGATCCCGATGGCCGCCCTGGTCGCCGTCATGATCCTGGTCTCGGTCGGCACGTTCGACTGGCACTCGATCGCGCCCGGCACGCTCCGGCGCATGCCGTGGGGCGAGACCGGCGTCATGGTGATCACCGTCGCCGTCGTCGTGGCCACCCACAACCTGGCCATTGGCGTGGTCGTCGGCAGCCTGGCCGCCCTCGTCGTCTTCGCCCGCCGCGTCGCCCGCCTGGCGGACGTCACCGCCTGCCTCGACCCCGACGGCCACCAGGTCGTCTACGCGGTCACCGGCGAGCTGTTCTTCGCCTCCAGCAACGACCTCGTCCACCGCTTCGCCTACGCCACCGACCCGGACGACGTGGTCATCGACCTCACCGACGCCCACATCTGGGACGCTTCGTCGGTGGCGGCGCTGGACACGGTGCGGGCCAAGTACGCGGCACGCGGTAAGAAGGTCACCGTCGTCGGCCTCAACGAGCCGAGCGCCGAGCTCCACGACACGCTCACCGTCAGCCACTGACCATACTCTCACGTTAAGGTAGGGACCATGCGGGATGACGTCGCCCACGAGGCCGCGCGACGCCGGACGTTCGCCGTCATCAGCCATCCGGACGCCGGTAAGTCGACCATGACCGAGGCGCTGGCGCTGCACGCTTCGGCGATCACCCAGGCCGGGTCCGTGCACGGCAAGGCGGGACGGCGCGGCGTCACCTCCGACTGGATGGAGATCGAGCGTGCCCGGGGCATCTCCATCACCTCGGCCGCGCTGCGCTTCGACTACCGGGGCCACGTGTTCAACCTGGTCGACACCCCCGGCCACGCCGACTTCTCCGAGGACACCTACCGGGTGCTGGCCGCAGTCGACTGCGCGGTCATGCTGATCGACGCGGCCAAGGGCATGGAGCCGCAGACCATGAAGCTGTTCGAGGTCTGCCGCCACCGCCGCATCCCGGTCATCACCTTTGTCAACAAGTGGGACCGGCCCGGCCGCCAGGCGCTGGAGCTGCTCGACGAGATCGAGGAGCGCACCGGGTTGCGGCCCACGCCCGTCACCTGGCCCATCGGGCTGCCCGGCAACTTCCACGGGGTGATCGACAGGCTGCGCGGCGGCGCCGTCCGCTACGAGCGCACCCCCGGCGGCGCCACCAAGGCGCTGGAGACCGAGCTCACCCCTGACCAGGCGGGCGCCGAGCTGGGCGGCGACTGGCAGCAGGCGAGCGAGGAGACCGCGCTGCTCGACGCGATCGGCGCCGACCACGACCAGAAGGCGTTCGAGGCGCACGAGTCCACGCCGGTGCTGTTCGGCGCCGCGCTGCCCAACTTCGGCATCGGCCGCCTGCTGGACGTGCTGGTCGAGCTGGCCCCCGCCCCCGCGCCCCGGCCCGACGTCGACGGCGTCGCGCGGGCGATCGACCAGCCGTTCTCCGGGCTGGTGTTCAAGGTCCAGGCCAACATGGACCGCGCCCACCGCGACCGGATCGCGTTCGTCCGCGTGTGCTCGGGCCGGTTCGAGCGCGGCATGGTGCTCACCCACGCCGCCACCGGCCGCCCGTTCGCCACCAAGTACGCCCAGAGCGTCTTCGGCCAGGACCGCACCACCATGGACGAGGCCTTCCCCGGCGACGTCGTCGGCCTGGTCAACGCCACCGCGCTGCGGCCCGGCGACACCCTCTACGAGGGCGCGCCGGTGACCTTCCCGCCGATCCCCAGCTTCGCGCCCGAGCACTTCGCCGTCGTACGGGCCCGCGACTCCAGCAAGGCCAAGCAGTTCCGGCGCGGCATCGACCAGCTCGACGGCGAGGGCGTCATCCAGGTGCTCCGCTCCGACCTGCGCGGCGACCAGGCGCCGGTGCTCGCGGCGGTCGGGCCGATGCAGTTCGAGGTCGTCCAGCACCGGCTGTCCGCCGAGTTCGGCGCGGAGATCAGCCTCGACCGGCTCGACTATACGCTGGCCCGCCGCACCGACGCCGAGTCGGCCGAGCTGCTGGCCCGCCAGCGCGGCGCCGAGGTGCTGGTCCGCAGCCACGACCAGGCGCTGCTCGCGCTGTTCTCCGACCGGTGGCGGATGCGCTCGATCAAGGCCGACCACCCCGGCATCACGTTGCACGCCCTGATCGCCGACACCGCCCACGAAGCCGGATTCTGACTTGACCTGGAGTTCGCTCCAGCACGCACACTCCTGACCGGGCCCAGTTCTGGCGGCCCGGACTGGAGAGAGATCATGAAGCACCGGACGATCGGCACCGACCCCGCGACCCGCCGTGACGTGAGCGTGCTGGCGCTCGGCGCGATGATGTTCGGGTCGACGATCGACGAGAAGACCTCGTACGCGATCCTCGACCGCTACGTCGAGGCCGGCGGCACGTTCATCGACACCTCGAACAACTACGCGTTCTGGGCCGACGGCGGCCAGGGCGGGCAGAGCGAGGAGCTGCTGGGCCGCTGGCGGCGCAGCCGCGGCGTCGGCTCGGAGATCGTGATCGCCACCAAGCTCGGCGCGCGCCCGCTCGCGCCCGGCACCAGCTACGTCGGCAATGCCGAGGGCCTGTCCGCCAAGACGATCCGCGAGTCGGCGGAACGCAGCCGCGAACGGCTCGGCGTCGAGCGAATCGACCTGCTCTACGCCCACATCGAGGACCGGACGGTGCCGCTGCGGGAGACCGTCGAGGGCTTCGGCGAGCTGGTGGCCGAGGGCACGGTCGGGCTGCTCGGGGCCAGCAACCACGCGATCTGGCGGGTGGAGCGGGCCCGCGCCCTGGCCGCCTCCGCCGGGCTCGCCGGGTACGAGGTGCTGCAGTATCAGCACAGCCACCTGCGGCCCCGCTTCGACATGCCCGAGTCCATCTTCGAGGACGGCAGCCTCGGGCACGCCGGCGCCGAGCTGCTCAGCTACCTGCGCGCGGAGCCCGGCCTGACGCTCGTCGCCTACTCGCCGCTGCTCGGCGGCGCCTACACCCGCCAGGACAAGCCCGTCCCGCCGGACTACGACCACCCCGGCACCCCGGCCCGGCTCGCCGTGCTGCGCCAGGTGGCCGAGGAGACCGGGGCGAGCGTCAACCAGGTCGTGCTCGCCTGGCAGATCGGCCACCGCTTCCCGGTGATCCCGCTCGCCGGCGCCTCCTCGCTCGCCCAGCTGGAGGAGAACCTGGGCGCGGTGAATCTGGAACTGACCGCTGACCAGCGCGAGCGCCTCGATTCGGTCCACTGATCCGCCCGGCGCGAGTGATCGGCCCCGTGACGGGGCATGGATCTCCGGATCGGATCACTTGAGCGGAGGGAGATCCAGATGGACCAGCGGGGCAGCCGGGCCACGCGTGACGCGCACGAGGAAACATCTGCTCACGTTCGCTGCACGCCCCCGCCCGCCAGGCAACTCTTCGAGATCGCCGTCCTCGACACGACCGCTGAGGACGGCCGCCCGTACTGGCACACGATCGGCTGGGGCATCGACCGGGTCGAAGCCGACAACATCGCCGAGACGTACGTGAACCGCCCGTCATGTCCCTACGACGCGGCCCGGATCCGGCACAACGGTCACCTGGTCGGGCTGCACCGCCGGCAGGCGTAGGCCAGGCTCGCCACCGGGGAGGTCCCGGCCCTCCCCGGCGGTCCCTGGACGGTCATCGCCTGGTCGCCCGCGCGTAGGACCAGGCCGTGGCCGCCAGCAGCGCCGTCACGGCGAGCATGACGACGCCGTGATACCACTGCCAGCCCACGCCGAGGCCGATGAACCCGTCCGCCGCGACGATCGCCGCCCCGGCGCCGACGCCCAGGAGCGCGCAGCCGAGCACGGCCAGCATCAGCGGCCGTGGCACCCGGCGGCCCACCCGCGTCACGGTCAGCAGGACGAGCGCCGCCGCCAGCACCCCGGTCGCGACCGCGGCCCACTGGGCGGTGGTCACGTCCATGACCTCACTGGTGTAGCGCTCGTACTCGCCCGGCGGCACCGCCGGGCCGCCGGGGAACCCGAGCCGGCCCTGCGCGGCGTAGACGGCCTTGCCCGCGGCGTAGCCCAGGAACAGCACCGCCATCACCCAGGCCGGCCAGCGCACCTGATGTCGTTCCATGACGCCCAGCCTGCGCCCGGGGCGGCCTGCGGGGACTCCCGCCCGCGAGTGAACGCGCTCCCCTGCACGGGGGAGCGCGGGGCAGTGCGGGGAAGTCACGCCGGGACGGCCCGCCGCCCGCGCCAGGCGAAGGTGAGGCTGCCGGCCAGGAGCACCACGCCCGACAGCACGCCGCTGACCAGCGGCACCCACGTCACCGCCGCCGTCGCGGCCATCACGAGACCCGCGACGCCGAGCAGCGTCAGGGCCGCCCCCGGGGCCGCGATGCTCCAGTCCTTCCAGATCGGCGCCAGCGCGACGAAGTGCACGCCGACCACGAACGCGATCCAGGCCACGTTCGTCTCCACCGGGCGCTCCAGGGCGGCCAGCACGCGCAGCCCGCCGAAGAGCAGGATCGCCTCGGCGAGCACGACGACCAGGTAGCCCCGGCCGAACATGGGCCGCTGCCCGCCGCCGCCACGGCCCTCCCTCCGCGCGGTCGCGAGCCACAGCACGAGGACGGCCGCGGCGGCCAGGCAGGCGACGACCCGCAGGACGGTCACGGCCGGCGTGCTGAGCGGGCTCTGCGCGTTGACGACGACGAAGACCGCGCCGAACACCGCGCCCACCAGTAATCCAGTCATACGCTGCATGCCGCTCATCCAACTGGACGCCGGACGCCGCGCACACGGGGCCTGGGGCGAGAACGGGGTAGGCCTGGCCCTACCTGACCGCCCCGCGCAGATAGGCCAGCACGGCGAGCACCCGCCGGTTGTCGTCCTCGGAGGCGGGCAGCTCCAGCTTGGCGAACACACTGGCCACGTGCTTGCCCACGGCCGCCTCGGTGATCGACAGCGCGCGGGCCACGGCACTGTTGGAGCGCCCCTCGGCGATCAGCGCCAGCACCTCGCGCTCGCGCGGGGTCAGCCGGTGCGACGGCTCGGTGACCTCCCTGGCCCGGGACCACGTCCGCTCGAACAGGTCGATCAGGGTGGCGATCAGGCCCTGCTGCCTGATCACCAGCGCGCCGGGCGAGTAGGCGACGGGCGTGATCCGGACGAACGCCACCGAACGGTCGAAGATCAGCAACTGCTGCAGCGGTTCGTCGACCACCCGGTGCAGGTCGCCGGCCGCGTGCAGCTCCCGGATGCGGGCCGCCTTGCGCGGGTCGTCCAGCACGCTCGCGTGGACGATCGTGCGCATCGTCATGCCCTGCCGCAGCGCGTCGAGCACGCTGCGCCTGCTCAGGTGCTCCTGGCGGCCCTGGCTCCCGGTGCCCACCGGGTGCATCGCGCGCAGCTCCCCGGCCGTGCGGGCGACCTGCGCGATCTGCTGCCGGACGAGCTCGCTGTCGTCGAGCCGCTCGACCTCGACGGGGATGCCGCGCAGCTCGCCCACGACCTCCTGCAGCCGATCCGCGAGCTGGGCCAGGGACACGCTCTCTTCCACACGATCCTCCGCCGCCGAGAATATCGGCCGCGGCGCGGTGTTCAGCGTCCGGCCGCCCGCTGATACGACATGTGGCGACAGGGCAGGCTGTACTCTCGACCGGTGATCTGACTCGTAGGCAGGAGCCGCGGATGCCGACCCACTCCACGGCCCGACCGTGGGGCGTGTTGACCCGGTCCCGTGCTGCCCTGGACGCGCTCGAACACCTCGTCGGCGGGCTCGGCACGGCGACGCTGGCGCTGCTCGCGCTGATGGGCCTGGCGGCGACCGCGGTGCTCTGCGCCGTCGGCGTGGGGCTGCTCCTGGCGCCCGTCGCGCTGCGCGGGCTGCACGGCGCCGCCGGCCGCGAACGCGCCAGGCTCTCCCGCCTGGGGCCCGAGTTCGTCGGCCCCGGCAGCCCGCCGGCCGGGTTGCGCGCCGAGCTGGCCAGCCCGGTCACCCGCAGGGAGCTCTGCTGGCTCGCCACCCACGCCTCGCTCGGGCTGTTCCTCGGCGTGGCCGGGCTGACGCTGCCGTTCAGCGCCGTCCGCGACCTCGCCTTTCCCCTGTACGGGCATCTGCTCCCGCCTGAGGAGATGGCCGGGGCGGCGATGGGGCTGTGGATCGCCGACGACCTGCCCGGCCGCCTGGCCGTGTCGGCGCTGGGCGTCGGCTGGCTGGCGCTGTGCCTGCTCCTGCTGCCCGGCATGGCGCGGCTCCAGGCCTGGCCGGGACGGCGGCTGCTGGCGGCCGACGCGGACACCGACCTCGCGCTGCGCGTCGCCCAGCTCACCGCCACCCGCGCGGCGGCGCTCGACGCCCACGCCGCCGAGCTGCGGCGCATCGAGCGGTCGCTGCACGACGGCACCCAGAACCGGATCGTCGCCGTCACCGTCATGCTCGGCGTCGCGCGCCGCGCCCTGGACCGCGACCCGGCCATCGCCGGTGAGGTGATCGACCGCGCCCAGGACGCCGCCGAGCAGGCGCTCGCCGACCTGCGCGCCGTGGTGCGCGGCATCCTGCCGCCGGTGCTGGAGGACCGCAGCCTGGCCGACGCGCTGACCGGGCTGGCCGCCGCCTGCCCGGTGCCGTGCCGGGTCGACGCCGACCTCCCGGCCAGGTGCGCGGCGTCCGTCGAGGCCACCGCGTACTTCATCGTGGCCGAGGCGCTCACCAACATCGCCAGGCACAGCGGCGCCCGCCAGGCCACCGTCACCGTCCGGCGGACGGCGGACCTGCTGCGCCTGCGGATCACCGACGACGGCCGGGGCGGCGCCGACGACCGCCACGGCACCGGGCTCGGCGGCATCCGCCGCCGGGCCGAAGCACACGACGGAACCTTCACGCTGACCAGCCCTCCGGGCGGTCCGACCACCCTGGACGTGAGCCTGCCATGCGGATTGTGATCGCCGAGGACGACCCCCTGCTGCGCGAGGGCATGGCGCTGCTGCTGCGCGCCGAGTCGCTCGACGTGGTGGCCACCGCGGAGGACCCCGCGGGGTTCCTGGCCGCCGTGGACGAGCACGGGCCGGACGTCGCCATCGTCGACGTGCGCATGCCGCCCACCCACACCGACGAGGGCATCGCCGCCGCCGTCGAGGCCCGGCGCCGCCGACCCGGCCTGGCCGTGCTCGTGCTGTCGGCGTACGTGGAGCAGGCCTTCGCCACCGACCTGCTGGCCCAGGGCAGCGCCGGGCTCGGCTATCTGCTCAAGGAGCGGGTCGGGCGGGTGCAGGAGTTCCTGGTCGCGCTGCGCCGGGTGGCGGAGGGCGGCACCGCCATCGACCCGGAGGTCGTCGCGCAGCTCCTGTCGCGCAGCCGACCGGACAACCGGCTCGAACGGCTCAGCCCGCGCGAGCGCGACGTGCTGGCCCTGATGGCCGAGGGGCTGGGCAACGCCGCCATCGCCGAGAAGCTCGTCGTCACCGACGGCGCCGTGCACAAGCACATCCGCAGCATCTTCGCCAAGCTCGACCTGGCCCCCACCGACCGCACCGACCGGCGCGTCGCCGCCGTCCTGCACTACCTGGAGAACGGCGAGCGGTAGGGCCTGCCGTACCCCGGGGACTCCAGCGTGCGGGATCGACCACGCCAGGCCCCCGGCGGCAGGCTTGACGGTGTCACCACCACATGCCGTCAAGCAGGGAGCCCGTCCATGTTCCACCCCACCGTGCGCCGCCGGCTGGCCCTGGCGGCGGCCGCCGTTGTCGCGCTGACCGGTCTCGGCGCGGCCCCGGCGGGCGCGGAGTCCGCCGACCGCGTGCAGAAGAGCCTGGACGCGCTGGTCGACGACGGGTTCCCCGGCGCGCTCGCGTCGGTGCGGGACCGCGATGGGCGCACCCGCGACTACACGGCCGGGGTGGGCGACCTGAAGACCGGTGCGGCGGTGCCCGCCGACGGCCAGGTGCGCATCGCCAGCAACACCAAGATGTTCACCGCCGTGGTCGTGCTGCAGCTCGTCGGCGAGGGCCGGATCGAGCTGGACGCGCCCATCGAGAAGTACGTGCCCAAGCTCGTCCGGGGCAGGGGCGTGGACGGGCGGAAGATCACGGTACGCGAGTTGCTCCAGCACACCAGCGGCCTGGCCGACTACGACGACCTGCTGATCAAGGACTACTTCGCGATCCAGCACACCCACTACGAGCCCCGTGACCTGCTCGACGCCGCGCTGACCGGCAAGACGGCCAAGGGCTGGAGCTACAGCAACACCAACTACGTGCTGGCCGGGCTCATCGTGCAGAAGGTCACCGGGCGGCCTATCGGCGAGGAGATCACCCGGCGCGTCATCAAGCCGCTGGGCCTGCGCAAGACGTACTGGCCCGGCGTCGGCGAGCAGCGCATCCGCGGGCCGCACCCCAAGGGCTACTTCGCCGCCAAGCCGGGCGACCCGTACGCCGACGTGAGCGTCATGGACCCGTCGATGGCCTGGGCCGCCGGGCAGCTCGTCGGCAGCCCGGGTGACCTCAACCGCTTCATGCTCGGGCTCATGGACGGCAGGCTGCTCAAGCCGGCGCAGCTCAAGGAGATGAAGAAGACGGTGGCGGCGCCCGACTTCGACACCGTCGGCGGGGCCCGTTACGGGCTCGGCCTCGCCACCTTCAAGCTGAGCTGCGGCGGCTTCGCCTGGTCGCACGGCGGCTCGGCGCCCGGATACGCGACGAGCAACGGCGTGACCGAAGACGGCAGGGCGGCCACGGTCGCCGTCACCGCGCTGCCGGCCTCGATGCCCGCGCTCAAGCGCCTCGAAGCCGCGCTCGACACCGCGCTCTGCTCGGCTCAGGCCGGGCGGACGCGGTAGAGAGCCGCGAACAGGGTGGCGAGCAGGGCGGCCGGCCGGAGACCGTGAAGCTCCAGCCGGGACCGCCCGCTGACAGCACCGCCGCCCCGACCGCCCCGGCGAGGCTGCTGCCGACGACCCGCACGAGGGCGTTGACGCCGCCCGCCGGGGCGGTCCTGGCGGGCGCGACGTGCTCGACGGCCATCGTGCCCAGCGCCGCCAAGGAGGTCCACGAATTTTTATACATGTATAGAAAGTAGCATGGCGGCATGCGTACCGGACGGCCGCCGAAGATCTCCAGGGCCGACATCGTGGCCGCCGCCCACCGGGTCATCGAGGAGGACGGCGTCGAGAGCCTGACCATGCGCCGCCTGGCCCGCGAGGTCGGCAGCACCGCGATGGCCCTCTACCACCACGTGCGCGACAAGGAGGAGCTGCTCCTGCTGCTGCTCGACGACTACGCGGCGAGCCGTCCCAGGCCAGCGGAGCTGCCGGAGGAGCCGCGCGAGCGCGTGGTCGCCGTGGCGACGGCGATGCGCGAGGCGCTGTCCGGCTGCCCGTGGATCGTGGACGTGCTGCGGGCCGACGACCTGCTGTCCGTGAGCGCGCTGTGGTATCCGGAGCGGATCATCGACGCCGCCGTGGCAGCCGGGCTGACGACGGAGTCCGCCGTGGACGCGTACCGGATCATCTGGCACTACACGGCGGGGGAGCTCGGCGGGCGGGCGGCGGCGCGCAGGCGGCGCGCCCAGGGCGGGAGCACCTACCGGGAGCGGGTGTTCGCCGAGCTGGACGCGGAGGAGTTCCCCCGGCTCGCGGAGGTGGGGCGGCGCTGGGAGGAGCTGACGGCGAAGGACACCTACGACCGGGGGCTGCGCGCGCTCGTCGGCGGGCTGCTGCCGTAGCTACGCGACGTCGCGCCGCAGCGGCGCGGCGACCGCGATGGCGATCGCGACCAGGGCGTAGCCGACCAGCACGGCGGCGCCTGCCGGCGCGGACAGCAGCGCGGTGGCGGAGCCGCCCGTCTGGTCGGCGACCGCGTCGGCCAGGTAGGTGAAGCCGGTCAGCGCGGAGGTGGCCCCGCCCGGCAGCCACGGATAGATCAGCTTGACGCCCGGGATGAGCATCAGCGTCGTCTCGACCATGTAGAAGTACGCGCCCACGACGGCCAGCGCGGCCACCTGGTTGCGCAGCAGGGCGCCCACGGCGACGCCGAGCAGCGTGTAGACGGCCATGGTCAGCGCGATGCGACCCAGCAGGGCGAGCACCGTCGAGGCGGGCAGGCCGAGCGTGACGCCCTTGAGCGCCGCCGCGCCGAACAGCGCGCCGCCCGCGACCGCCGAGGCGGCGACGCCGTAGACCAGCCCCGCGCCGGTGTAGACGGCCAGCTTGGCGGCGAGCCAGGTCCACCGCCGGGGCGCGAACAGCGTCGAGGTGGTGATCGTGCGGTGCCGGTGCTCGGCGGCCACGGCCACGGTGCCGAGCAGCGCCGGGGCGAACACGGTGAAGCCGAGCAGGCCAAGCAGAACGCGGGTGCCCTGCTCGGTGTCGAGGCCGGGCATCGGCGGGTTGAAGTTCTCCGGGCCGACCAGCGCGAGCAGGCCGACCAGCCCGCCGCTGGCCAGCGCGGCCAGCAGCCCCCACAGCCAGAGCCTGGTGGCGGCCAGGCGGGTCCATTCGGCCGACAGCAGCGCGGTCATCGGGAGCCTCCGGTGAGGTGCAGGAACGCCTGTTCGAGGGTGGGGCGTTCGGATGTGATCTCGTGCAGAGCGACGCCCAGCGCGGTCGCCGCGGCGGCCACCTCGGCGGCGTCCAGTCCGTGGACGCGCAGCGCGCCGGGCGGTCCGGGCTCCACCAGGACCCCGTCGCCCGCCAGCCCGCGCGCCAGCCGCTCGGCCTCCGGGGAGCGCACCAGCACCGTGGCCGGGCCGTACAGCTCGCCGATGGGCCCGGTGCTGACCAGCCGCCCCTGGCGGATCACCACGGCGTGGTCGGCCAGGTGCTCGACCTCGCCGAGCACGTGGCTGGAGACCAGCACGGTGCGGCCCTCGGCGGCCAGCTCGCGCAGGAACCGGCGCAGCCAGGCGGTGCCCTCGGGGTCGAGGCCGTTGCCCGGCTCGTCGAGCAGCAGCACCCGGGGGTCGCCGAGCAGCGCGGTGGCCAGGTTGAGTCGCTGGCGCATGCCGGTCGACAGGGCGCGGGTGAGGCGGCCGGCGAACGCCGACACCCCGGTCAGCTCCGCGACCCGGTCGGCCCGCGCCGTGCCGTACCGGCCCATGCGGGCGTAGACCCGCAGGTGATCGCGGGCGGTGTGCGCCGGGTGGAAGCCGGCGCCGTCGAGGGCGGCGCCGACGGTCGCGGACGGCGCGGGCAGGTCGGCGTAGCGCCTGCCGCCGAACAGGGCGGTGCCGGCGGTCGGCGTGACCAGGCCGAGCATCATCCGCATCGTGGTGGTCTTGCCGGCGCCGTTGGGCCCGAGGAAGGCGGTGACGGCGCCGGGCGGCACGTCGAAGCTCAGGTCGCTGACGGCGGTCACCGTCCCGTACGTCTTGGTCAGGCCGCGGACCTCGATGTTCACGCCGTCACCGCCGCCAGGCGCCGCAGCAGGTCGTCGGCGTCCGGCAGGCTGAGGATCAGCTCGTCGTGGCCGGCCACCCGGCCCGTGAGGGCGATGCGCAGCCCGGGGACGTCGTGGCGGGCCGCGACCAGGCGCTTGACGCCGTCGGACGACGTCCATGTGCCGATCTTGACGAAGCCGCTGACGAGCAGGCCGAAGTGCGTGCCCCGGGCGGCCGCGAGCGGCCGGTCGAGGCGGTGCGCCCCGGCGACGGCCGCCAGCGGGACGCTGACGACGGCGGTCCTGGTGAACAGCCGCGCCCAGGGGCTGAAGCGCACGACCAGCGTGTCCTCGTGAAGGTGGGCCTGGATCATGATCTGTCCTCCTCGCTCTATCTGTTCTATTAGTTGTATATCAGATAGAGTGTGGGTGTGCACCTGATCCTCGACCTCGACAGCGAGGTCCCGATCTACCAGCAGATCCGGGACCGGATCGTGGAGGCCATCGCCGGCCGGGAGGCCAAGGAGGGCGACCCGCTGCCCTCCACGCGCCAGCTCGCCGCCGACTTCGGCATCAACTTCCACACCGTGAACAAGGCGTACGACCTGCTGCGACAGCAGGGCGTGATCCGGATCAACCGCAAGAGCGGCGCCGTCGTGCGCCGCGACCCCGACAGCGGGCCGCCCGAGGCCCCCTTCACCGACGAATGGGAGGAACGCATGCGTGTGCTGCTGGCCGAGGCCACGGTCCACGGCCTCGACCGGGAGGACGTGCTGCGCCGGTGCGCGGCACTGCTCGACGGCTTCGGAGGCGCGCCGTGATCGCGCTCGCCGGCCTCGTCCTGATCACCTGCCTGACCCTGGCGCTCCCGGCGCTTCCCAGGCCCACGCTGCCGTTCGGCGTGCGGGTGCCCGTGGAGCGGGCGGGCGATCCCGTCGTCGTCACCGAGCGCCGCCGCTACACCCGCGCGGTCGTCGCGGTGTCGCTGCTCGCCGTCCCGGTCCTGTTCCTGACGGGATGGGCGCAGGCGGTCTGCACGGCGGTGGCCGTCGTCCACCTGCTGCTGTTCGGGCTGGCCCACCACCGGATCCGGGCCGCCGCGCAGGCCGGGGCGTGGGCGGCCGGGCGACGCGCGGGCCTGACCGTGGACACCACGTTCCGCACCGACCCGGTCCGCGTGCCCTGGCTGTGGGGCCTGCCCGCCGTGGCCGTCGTGCTGCTCACCGCCGCCGTGGGGTGGATCGGCGGGGCCGCGACCTTGGAGCCGGTGCTCCACCAGCTCGCGGTCACGCTCGTCGTGCCGCTGGTGACGATCGTCGTGCTGCGGGCCCGGCCCGACCTCGACGCCGCCAGGCCCCGGGGCTCGGCCCGCCGCTACCGCGTCTACCTGCGCGGCGTCGCCACCATGACGCTGCTGTCGGCCGCCTGTCTCAACCTGACGCTGTTCGTCGGGGCGCTGCGCCTGTGGGGGTTCGTCCCCGGCACGCCCGTCTGGCAGGTGGCCACGTACCTGCCGCTCGCCGCGCTGCTGGCCGGGTGGGTGATCTGGGAGACGCGGGTCGGCCAGGCCGGGCACCGCCTGCCCGCGTTGCCCGGCGAGGAGCAGGAGGACACCGGGCTCGGGCAGCGCGACGACAACCGCCACTGGCACCTGGCCGGCACCGTCTACGCCAACCGCCGCGACCCCGCCCTGCTCGTGCACGCCCGCGTCAGCTCGTCCTCCTGGACGCTCAACCTGGGGCACCCGGTGGCCTGGGTGCTGCTCGGCGTGCTGGCCGTCGTCCTCGTCGTGGGCGGCGTGCTCGCGCTGTCGGGCGTCATCGACCTGCCCGAGAAGCGCGGCTTCCTGTAGTGCTCAGGGCACCAGGACCAGCCTGCCGCGCAGGCCGCCGCGATCCAGACGGGCGTGCGCGTCCCGGACCCGCGCCAGCGGGTACGTCGCGGCCACCCGCAGCCGCAGGCGGCCCTCGTCGGCCAGCCTGACGAGCTCCGCCAGGCGCGCGCCGTCGGGGCGCACCTCGATCGCGCCGGTCCGGATCCCGCGCACCCCGCCGGGCTGCGCCCCGGGAATCACCCCGGCGTACGCGCCCCCGTCCCGGACGAAGGCCAGCGCGGGCGCCCCGATCACCGCGGCGTCCACCACCCCGTCGAACGACGCGGCCGGGTCATCCGTCGCGGAGCGGGGCAGGAAGTCGTCGGCGCCGAACGAGCGCACCAGGCCCTCGTCGGCAGGGGAGGCCATCGCGGTGACCCGGTGCCCGGCGAGCCGGGCCAGCGCCACGGCGTAACCGCCCAGGCCGCCGGCCGCGCCGGTGACGAGCACGGAGGCCCCAGGGCCGAGCGCCAGCAGGTCCACGGCCTGGGCCGCGGCCAGCCCGTTGAGCGGCAGCGTCGCGGCGTGCGCGCTGTCGGCCGACCGGGGCGCGGCGGCCACCGCGTCCGCGTCCAGCACCACGTACTCGGCGTGCGAGCCGAGCGGCTTGACCGGCCCGTAGACGAGGCCCACGACCGCGTCGCCGACGGCGGGCCCGGTGACTCGCGTGCCCACGGCGTCGACCGTCCCGGCCAGGTCCCAGCCGAGCCCGACCGGCCCCGCGTCGCCGAAGACGCCGGCGCGCACCCCGGCGTCGACCGGGTTCAGCGCGGCGGCGGCGACCTTGACGCGGACCTGGCCGGGGCCGGGCTCGGGCACCGGCACCTCGACGATCTCCACGGCTTCCGGGCCGCCGAAGGACTTCACGATTGCCGCACGCATGTGGTGCTCCCCTGTTCGCAGTAGCGGTCTGTCCGCCTGCTGCGAACGTAGGGGGTGTTACTCTCTTTCGGAAAGTACGCACCCGCAAGTGCGTACGGGACCCGGAGGTGCGCCATGGCAACCCGGACGGCCGCCGAACGCCGCGCCGACGAGCGTGTCGCGTACGACGCCTACCTCAAGGACTGCCCGACCAGCCAGCTGCTCGACCGCATCAGCGACAAGTGGGTGAGCCTGATCCTCAGCGCGCTGCGCGAGCAGGGCACCATGCGCTACAGCGACCTGGGCCGCAAGATCCCCGGCGTGAGCCAGAAGATGCTCACCCAGACGCTGCGCTCCCTGGAGCGTGACGGCCTGGTCGCCCGCACGGTGACCCCGGCGGTCCCGGTGCGCGTGGACTACCGGCTCACCGAGCTCGGGGCCAGCCTGAGCGGCTTGATCGTCGCGGTGAAAGAATGGGCCGAAACCCATATCGACCAGGTCAGAGCGGCTCGCGAACAGTACGACGCGGAGGAGTAGGCCATGCGCGCTGTGGTGATGGACCGGCTGGGCGGGCCGGAGGTGCTGCGCGTCCGCGAGGTCCCCGACCCGGTGCCGGGGCCCGGCCAGGTGCTGGTGGCCGTCGCGTACGCGAGCATCACGTTCGTCGAGACGCAGGTGCGGGCGGGCACCGGGCCCGCGGCCGGGTCGGCGCCCGAGCTGCCGCGCGTCCCCGGCAACGGCGTCGGCGGGCGGGTGCTGTCCGTCGGCCCGCAGGCCGACCCCGCGCTGGCCGGCACGACCGTGGTGACCACGACGGGCGGCACCGGCGGCTACGCCGAGCTCGCCGTGGCCCGCGCCGACGACCTCACCCAGGTCCCGGCGGGCGTGTCGCTGCGTGACGCGGTGGCGCTGCTGGCCGACGGCAGGACGGCGGTGCTCGTCCACCGGCAGGCCGAGGTGCGGCCGGGCGAATGGGTGCTGGTCGAGGCGGCCGGCGGCGGCGTCGGCAGCCTGCTGGTCCAGCTCGCGGCGGCCGCCGGGGCGAAGGTGATCGGCGCGGCCCGGGGGCCGGGCAAGGCCGGGCTGGTGACCTCGCTGGGCGCGCACGCCTACGTGGACTACTCCGAGCCGGGCTGGGAGCGCGCCGTCGCGGAGCGGTCCGGCGGTGGCGTCGACGTGGTCTTCGACGGGGTCGGCGGCGAGATCGGCACGCGGGGCATGCAGGCCGTGCGGCCCGGCGGCCGGGCCTGCCTGTACGGCATGGCGTCAGGCTCCTGGACCGAGCCGGCCGCCCACGTGACCGTCGTCCCGCGCGGCGTGCCCACCCCGGCCGAGATCCGCGCCCTCGCCGAGGAGGCGCTGGCCCACGCCGCGGCCGGGCGGCTGCGCCCGGTCATCGGCCAGACCTACCCGCTGGACGGGGCCGCCGAGGCGCACCGGGCGATCGAGGCCCGCGCCACGACCGGCAAGACCCTGCTGACCGTGGCTTAGAGCCGTTAAGGAAACATAGATGCCATAGACTGGGGCGGCTCCCCTGAGGAAGGTGACGATGTCCACACCCACCACCAGCCGGCGGGAGAGGCTGCGCCAGGCCACCCTCGACGAGATCCACGAGGCCGCGCGCAAACTGCTGGTCGAGCAGGGCACGGCCGCGGTGACCATCAACGCGGTGGCCCGCGAGATCGGCATGAGCGGCCCCGCCCTCTACCACTACTACGCCAGCCACGACGAGCTGGTCGGCGCGGTGACCGCGGGCTTCTTCCGCGAGCTGGCCGCCGCGATGGAGCAGGCCCGCGACGCCCACGCGGGCGAGCCGGTCGCCGTCCGCCTGATCGCCGCCTGCCGCGCCATGCGCGCCTGGGCGGTCGGCCACCCCGCCGAGTTCGGCTGGATCTTCGCCAGCCCGATCGCCCCGCCCAACCTGCGCCGCGACTCCGTCCGCCACCAGGCCGCGACCCGCTTCGAGCAGGTCCTGCTCGACCTGACCGTCGAGCTGTGGCGGACGCGCCCGTTCCCGGTGCCCGCCGACCTGCCCGACTCGCTGCGCGACCAGCTCACCGCCTTCTCCGAAGGCATCGGCGGCGCACTCCCGCCGGAGGCCGTCCACGTCTTCCTGTCGTGCTGGATCAGGCTGTACGGGCTGCTGTGCATGGAAGTCCTGCGCCAGCTCGACTTCGCCTACACCGACCTGGAGCCCGTCTTCGAGGAGTGCCTGCGCGACCTGGCGGGCATGCTCGCCCTCGACTACCCGGGCGGCTGAAGATTCTCCCGGCCCACCTGTCCGGAAGCGGCGCCCCCGTTCGTCACCCTGGTGAACGCACGACCGAAGGAGCGCACGATGAAGTACATGATGTTCGTCTGCAGTGACGCCGAGCCCGACACCGACCGGTCCGACTGGCCCGACGTCGACGTCTGGGTGGCGGAGAACGACGCCCGCGGCAGGCGCGTACGGGGTGCGGTGCTGGCCCCGGAGAGCGCGGCGACCACCGTCCGGGTCCGCGCCGGCGAGCTCATCCTCAGCGACGGCCCGTTCGCCGAGACCAAAGAGGTGATCGTGGGCTTCGACCTGCTCGAATGCGCCGACCTGGACGAGGCGATCGAGGTCGCCCGCACGCACCCGATGGCCCGCGCCGGACGGCTGGAGCTGCGGCCGTTCGCCGACTTCGAGCAGTGACGGGCCGCCTGGATCGCCTGGATCGCCTTGAGGAGGTGGCCGCTGACGCCTACGGGCGCATCGTCGCCACGCTGATCCGCGTCACCGGCGACTGGACCCTGGCCGAGGACTGCGCGCAGGAAGCGCTGGCCCAGGCCGTGCAGCGGTGGCCACAGGAGGGCACACCCGACAATCCCGGCGGCTGGCTCATGACGGTGGCGCGCAACCGCGCGATCGACGCGCTGCGCCGCGCCACCGTCGAACGCCGCAAGCTGGCGGAGCTGGCCGCGCTCACACCGGACGAGACCGGCCCCGGCGACGGCGGGAAGGAGGAGGTCGTGGACGACCGGCTGAGGCTCGTCTTCACGTGCTGCCATCCGGCCCTGGCCCTGGAGTCGCGCGTGGCGCTGACGCTGCGGACCGTCTGCGCGGTGCCGACCGCGGACCTCGCGCGCGCCTTCCTGGTCACGGAATCGGCGATGACCCGCCGCCTGACCAGGGCCAAGACGAAGATCGCCGACGCGGGCATCCCGTATCGGGTGCCGAGCGGACCGGCGCTGGACGAACGGCTGCCCGGCGTCCTGGCCGTGCTCTACCTGCTGTTCACGCAGGGCTACAACGCCGACGGCGACCCCGCGTTCGCCGACGAGGCGATCCGGCTCGCGCGGCTGCTGCGCCGGCTCATGCCGGGGCGGCGCGAGGTGCCGGCGCTGCTGGCGCTCTTCCTCCTGCAACACTCCCGCCGCGACGCCCGCCGCGACGCTGATGGCCGCCTCGTCCCCCTGGAACGGCAGGACCGGACCCGCTGGGACCGGGCCGCGATCGCCGAGGGCCTGGCCGCCCTGGCCGACGCCGACCAGGACGGCCCGTACGGGCTGCAGGCGCGCATCGCCGCCTGCCACGCCACCGCGCCGACAGCGTCCGCCACGGACTGGGCGGAGATCGCCCGCTGCTACGACGCGCTGTCCCGGCTGCGCTCGACGCCCGTGGTCGAGCTCAACCGCGCCGTCGCGCACGGCTACGCGCACGGACCGCAGGCCGGGCTCGCGCTGCTGGCCCTGGCCCGGGAGGGCGGCGCGCTCGACGACCACCCGCTCGCGCTCGCCGCGGAGGCCGACCTCACCGCCCGGAGCGGCGACCACGCCCGCGCCGCCGACCTGTTCCGCCGGGCGGCGGCGGTCGCCCACAGCGACCCGGAACGCCGCGCCCTCCTCGACCGCGCCGCCGAACAGTCCCCCTGACCGGCGGGGTCATGTCCAGGGGCGGAGTCGGGGGCGCCGCCGGACACTCCCTCTGACCGGCGGGGTCACTCCTGGGGCGGTGGTCAGAGGCCGTCGAAGGGGTGGTGGAGGGGGAGTTTGCGCAGGGCGCGGGAGATCTGGAGCGCCGCGGGCCGGAGCGCGTCGAGCAGGCCGTCGGGCTCGCGCGACCGCACCTCCACGAGCACCGAGACGGCGGCCACGACGACGCTTTCCGTGCCGTACTCGAAAACGGGGAACGCGTAGGAGTCGACGCCCAATTGGCGCTCCTGGTAACAGGTGGCGTAACCGCGTTCGCGAATGCCGGCCAAATCCTCTCGCAAACGCTGCGGAGAGGTGATCGTGTGACAGGTGTAAGCGGTCAAGTTCCGGCTGAGAATTCTTTTCCGCACGTCCGCCGGTGAATAGGCGAGAATGGCTTTCCCGACGCCGGTGGCGTGCAGCGGGAGGCGTCCGCCCACGCGGCCGACCGGTTTGACGGGAAGGCTCTTGGAAAGCCTTTCCACCAGCAGTGCCTCGTCACCGGCGGGCATCGCGAGCAGCACGTGTCCCCGGGTGATGTGATAAAGGTTCTGCAGGAACGGCATGGCGACCTCACGCATGATGGAGGCGCGCGGGCAACGGGTGCCGATCTCCCACATGAGTTTGCTCAGCGAATATCGCCCCGACGGCGACTGGACGAGCGCGCCGTGGGCCACGAGGTCCTGCAGCCAGCGATGTGCGGTGCTCGACGTCATGTTCGTGCGGTCGCAGACTTCTCTCAGCGTCAGTTCGAGCTGGTCGCCGGTGAAGGCCCGGAAGATTGACATGGCCTTGCCCGCGGCCGACGTCCGGGGGCCCTTGCCGTTCCCCGTCATTGAGTCTCCACTCAGTCCCGATTCGCGTCCTGATCCGCATCGTCCCAGGTGGGCCAGTGCGTTTCCCGCTGGGCGGGATCGTACTTCATGTGCGGCTCGCGTATCACGCATAGTGTTCCACACGTATACGTGAAGTTGCTTTTCACCCGATCGGGCCATATGCCCTATTTGGGAATTATCTGGCGGGAGGTTCCGGATGGGGGAATGGGCGGATCCGCCTGCCAAGCCGATCCGTTACGGGTTCTTACTCCGGTTGTGGGACGCCTATCAGGGATTCCGGGACGGGCGTCGTCGCATTCCGGCTATCGGTGAAGCCGAAAAGGCCGTCGTGGTCACGCCGAAAATCGAATACCTGCGCCATCTCGCCCGCGACCAGATCGACCACGAGCGCGGCGCCTGGCTCGCCCGCTCCGGCGCCCTGCGCGCGAGGCTGGCCGAGGCCCGCGAACGGCGGCAGGCGGCCGAGCACACGGCCCGCGTCGCCCGGCTGGCCTGGGTGGAGGCCCGCACCTGGGTCCCGGACCCGGACGAGCGGCGGCTCGCGGAGACCATCAGGGACGGGCGGCCCGGCTCCCTGGTACGGGCGCGGAGGCAGGCCGACCACGCCAGGCGGTGCGCCGCCGCCGAGACCGTCTGGGCGGCGGCCGAGAGCCGGCTCGCCGCGGCGGTCCGCGAGGTGGAGGCGGTCACGCAGGAGCTCGCCCGTGCGGAGGCGGGCAACCGGGTGCGGGTCCGGCGCATCCACGAGTTCACCAGCCGGCGCGTGGCGGCGTACCTGCAACAGCTCGTCCGCACGCACCCGCACGGCCCCGAGCTGAACGCGCGCCTGGACCTGCTCGCCCCCGAACTGCCCGCCTGGGCCGAGGAGGACCGCCCCGAACCGCAGGCGCACGACCATCCGCGGACGGACGCGCACGAGCGCCGCCCGTGGGTGAACGGACATGTACGTACACGAGGAGGAGAGGTCCCGGATGGCACGATGGCGCCCTAGGCGCGCGGGCGCGCCCGAACCCGGCCCGTTCGTCCCCCCGGACGTCGACGAGGAGGCCGCGCGCGCCGAGATCACGTCCCTGGTGGAGGGGCTGGCCCCCGGCGGGGTGGACGAGGCCACAGGGCATTCGCTCGACAACCTGGTCAACGCCATGTCAGCGCGCTGGGAGCAGGAGGTCCAGGCCGAGTACGCGGCCTACTGCGCGGAGGCGACCACCCGGCTGGGCGTGGCCGACGCGGCGGTGGCCGGGAGCCGTCCCGCCGAGGAGGACGCCCGCGAGCGGCTGGCGGACGCCCGCGCGGCTCTGGACGCGGCCCGGTCGCGGCTGTCCCCCGGCGGGGAGGCCGGCTGGGGCGCCCGGGGCCACGCGGACCCGGCGCTGATGGCGGGCCGGCCGCTGGGGCCGCTGCTGCTGCACGCGGCGGCGCTGGCGGCGGCGGTGGCGGCCGACTGGGCGGCGTTCCTGGAGGTGGTGAAGCTGCTCATGCGCGGTGAGGGCGACGTCGTCACCTCGGCGGTCGTGGTCGGATTCACCGCGATCGTGATCTATCTGGCGCATGCCGCCGGGTGCATGTTCCGCGACATCCGGGCCGGTTCGGCGGGGGTGAGCCGGCCGCTGGCCGTGCTCTGCGTCCTGGGGTGGGCCGCGTTCGGGGCCGCCGCCTTCCTGGCCCGCCTCACGATCACCGCGCGACGCCCGGCGTTCGGCGCCGAGGCCCCGCCGGACGACGGCGGCGCGCTGATGCCCGCGCTGTTCTTCCTCGCGTTCTTCGTCGGCACCGGCATCGTCGCGGCCGTCGGCGCGTATCTCACGCACAACCCGCTCCGGTCGGCCTACGGCAGGGCGGCACGCGTACACCGGCAGGCGCTCGGGGCGGCCGCGGCGGCGGCCCGCGAGCTCGCGCTGGCCGAGGCGGCCCGTTCCGCGCACGCCAACCAGCTCATGGCCGCGCGGCAGCGGCTGCTGCACGCGCTCCAAGTCCGGCTGGCCCTCGCCGAACGGCTCAAGCAGCTCGCCAGGGTGCTGATCGCGCAGCACGCCCAGGACCCGGCCGTCACCGACGCCATCCTCGAACCCGACCTGCGGCCCTACGCCTGGCAGTAGAGCCCGTTCACGGAAGACACCGATGCCTGCATCCATCACCCGTATCGCCGCCGCCCTGCTCGCCGGCCTCACGCTCACCGCCTGCACGGGCAGCCCGGGCAGCCAGGGAAGCGAGGGCGCCCCCGGGAACGCGGCGGCCTCGCTCGGCTGCGAGCTGCCCGGCGGCGGCCCGCTCGCGCTCGCCGTGGGCGCGCACGCGAACGCTCCGGAGCCCGCGATCAGGTCCGAGGTCGTCGACCTGATGCGGCGCACCGCCAAGGCGGGCCACGACATCTCCGTGATCCGCCTCGACGGCACCCCGGAGGTGGTCTTCGACACCGAGTTCGCCAGCGACGCGGGCAACGACGTCGCCCTGGAGGACGACGTCAACGCCTACCTCACCGAGGTCGAGCGGACTCTCGGCGCCGGCGCCCGGGCCAAGGCCCCCGAGGTGGACGTGCTCACCGCGCTCTCGCTCGCGGCTGACGCCACCGGGCCGGGCGGCAGCGTCGTGCTCGTCGACCCGGGGCTGCAGACCGTGGCGCCTCTCGACTTCCGCGAGGTGATCGACGCCGAGCCGGCCCAGGTGGTCGCGTACCTGCGGGACAAGAAGCTCCTGCCGGACCTGACCGGGCGTACGGTGCTGCTGTCCGGGCTCGGCTACACCGCGACGCCGCAGCCCGAGCCGCACCCCGGGCTGCGCCGCAACATCGTGGCCATCTGGCGCGAGATCGCGCGGGCCGGCGGGGCCGCCTGCGTCGCCGTGGACGCCAGGCCGAACCACCACAAGGCCGCCACGGACACCCCCGCCGTCACCGTCGTCGTGCCGCCCGCCGTGCCCACCACGTTCACCGCCTGCGGTGAGGCGGAGCTGAGCGAGGGCAACCATGTCGGGTTCGAGCAGGGGACGGCGACCTTCCGGGAGCCCGCCGAGGCCAGGAAGACGCTCGCCAACCTGGCCGCCACCATCGGCAAGGACCGGCTGAAGGTCCGGCTCACCGGCAGCACCTCCGCCGAGGGCGGCAAGGCCGACAACCTCCGCCTCTCGCGCGAGCGTGCGGAAGCGGTCAAGCGCGAGCTCGTCGCGCTCGGCGTCCCCGACGCGGACATCACCACCGAGGGCCGGGGCGAGCAGTTGCGGGGCCGCGCCGACGACCTCGCCCCCGACGGCACGCTGCTGCCCGGCCCGGCCGCCCGCAACCGCAAGGTCGTCGTCCGCCTCGCCTGCCCGGCCACATGACGCCGATCCGATACGGCCCGCTCGCCCGCGCGACCGACTGGTACCACGGCTGGCGCGACGGCCGGGCCGAGATCCCCTCACCCGTGGCGGGCGGCGAACCGGACCGCCCGGTCACCACCCCGCACCGCGACGCCCTGATCCGGCGGGCGCAGGACGCCTTCGAGCACGAACGGCTCCGCTACGAGGCCGTGCGCGCCGGGATCCTGGCCCGCCGGGCCGTGGCCGCGTCGCTCAAGCCGCAGGCCGAGGAGCAGGCGGCACGGGCCGAGGAGCGGCTGGCCGCCGTCTCCGCGCCCCTGCCCGACGAGGAGCGGACCCGCCGCCGCCTCGGCGAGGACGACCGCGACGAGCGCGTCGTCGTCACCCGGCGGCTGCGCGAGCAGGGCAGGCGGGTCCGCGCCGCGCGGGCCGCCGCCCGCGACGCCCAGGCGGAGCTCGCCACGCTCGACGGCCGGATCGCCGCCGCCTCCCAGGAGGCCGACGGGCTCCTGCGCGCGGCCTCGGCCCGCGTCCGGCGCGTCCACGAGCACACGCAGCGCAGGCTCGCCGGTTACCGGCGGCGGCTGGCGCGCACCCACCCGTACGGGGCGTGGGTCAACGACGTGCTCAGCTCGCCCGCGCCGGAGATTCCCGGCTGGGCGGTCCTCGGCCCGCCGCCCCCGCCGCCCCCTCGCCGGACGCCGCGCCGGACCTCGGGCCCCCGGCCTGAGGAGGAGCCGCCCGCCGAGGAGCCGCCGCCGTCGATCCCGCTCGGCGACGTCACGGTGTTCGGCTCCGACCCGGCCGCCGACGTGGTCCTCGACGCGGTCTCGGCCGCCCCGCGCCACTTCACGCTGCGCCGCGAGGGGGCGCTGTTCCGGCTGACGGACCACGGGTACGGGCACGGGCCGTTCATCGCCGGGCAGCCGGTCAGGTCGGCGACGCTCGGGCCCGGCGACTGCTTCGACTTCGCCGACCACCGCTACCGCATCAGCGCCGACGGGACCGGCCTGTCGGACCGGCCGCTGGGCGGCTGCGCGCTCGTCGTCTCCGGCGTGTACGCCAAGAGCGGGGCCAAGTCACGCCTGACGAACATGTCGTTCGTGCAGCGGGACGACACCCTGCTCGCCATCCTCGGCCCGTCCGGGGCGGGCAAGAGCTCGCTGTTCGCGGCGCTGCTCGGCGAGCTGGAGACCGAACGGGGCGAGCTGTTCTTCCTCGGCCTCGACCTCAGGACCCATGCCCGGCAGATCCGCGACCAGCTCGGCTTCGTGCCGCAGGAGATCGAGCTCTACCAGACGCTCACCGTACGGCGGCTGCTGGCGTACTCCACCTGGCTGCGCAGCCCGTGGCGGCGGCCCGAGCGGGAGCGGCGCGTCACCGAGGTGTGCGCCAGGCTCGGGCTCGGCGAGCAGATCGACCAGCTCGTCTCCACGCTCTCCGGAGGGCAGCGGCGGCGCGTCTCCATCGCGCTGGAGCTGCTCACCCGGCCGAGGCTGCTCATGCTCGACGAGCCCACCTCCGGGCTCGACCTGGGGATGGACCGTGAGCTGATGACGCTGCTGCGGGACTACGCCGAGGACGGCAACACGGTCATCGTGATCACCCACGCGACCGAGCATCTGGACCGGGCCGGTCAGGTCCTCGTCGTCGTCCGCGACGGGCGGCCGGTCTACTCGGGGCCGCCTGAGCAGGTCAGGCCCGCTCTCGGGGCGGCCGGTTACGCCGACCTGATGAGGTCGCTCGCCGACGACCCGCTGCCCGCCGCCCAGCGCTACGCCACCGGCACGGCGGCAGCCGAGGCGGAGGCGGAGGCGACCCGGGCGGCCCGGTCCGAGCCCGCCGGGCGGCCGGGCGGGGTGCGGCCGCGGCGGCGGGCGGTGCGGACGTTCGCGCGGCAGCTCGTGGTGCTCGTGCTGCGGCAGGTCGCGTTGCTGGTCGCGCGCGGCGCGTCGCGCAACCGGGGGGACGACGACCGGAAGGCGGCCGAGTGGGCGCGCCGGGCGGTGGTGGCGCTGATGCCGCTGCTGATCGCCGCCGGGTCGGCGGCCCTGGCCGGGCTCGTGGCGGGGGAGTCGGGGCTCGGCGGCGTGGCGGCGCCGACGGCGCTGAGCCTGCTGACCACCCTCTGCGTGCTCAGCGGCCAGGCGCTCACGTACAGCGAGATCGTCGCGGACTATCCGATCATCCGCAGGGAGCGCCGCACCGGGACGCCGGCTCTGGCCGTGATGCTGTCGCGCTGGCTCGTCCACGCGGTGGTCGCCGTGGCGCAGGCGGTGCTGATCACCGTGGTGTTCCTCCAGGTGAGAACCGGGCCCGCGCACTCGCTGGCGTTCGGCCCGGCGGTGGAGCTGGCCGTGAACCTGGCGGCGCTGACCGTGGCGTCGATGTCGCTGGGCCTGCTCATCTCGGTGGCGGCCCGGCGGCTGGAGCAGGCCGTCGCCCTGGTGACCGCCACCTCGATCGCGCAAATTGCGCTGAACGGCGTCACAGCCGACCTGTCCGGCAATACGCTGCTCACCACCGTGGCCGCGCTCCTGCCGGACCGCTGGGGGCTGGCGGCCGCGGCGTCCTCGCTCGGCCTGCGCGAGCTGGGCGCGCCCGGCACCCCGGCCGACGCGCTGTGGCGGCACGACCTCGACCAGTGGCTGTTCGACCTGGCCGCGCTCGGGGTCGTGACGTTCGCCTGTTTCGCCGGGGCCACGTTCTGGCTGTCCCGGCGCCTCACCAAGAGTCACTGACGGGAGACAAGCATCCATGTTGTGGACGGGCATCTGGCTGATCGTCTGCGTGGCGGCCGGAGCGCTGATCCTCGCCATCCGCCACGCGGTCAAGCGGCGCGCCGCCTCCGGCGGGGGCGGCGGCCAGGAGTCGCCGTTCTGGACCTGGACGGAGCGGTGCGGCTGGCTCGCCGGCATCGTGTCGATGTTCGCCGCGCTGTGGCCGCTGGTGGCCTCCGCCCTGGCCACCACGGCGCCCGGCACGCCCGCGCCGACCGCGGCGGCCACGCAGCCGGCGGCGGTCGCCGCCAGCGACGGATACGTGCTGAGGCCGTGCTCGTGGACGATGGTGTGCAACGACGGCGACAAGGTGGACCTCGACACGGGCAAGCCCGGCCACGGCGGCTCCGACATCCTGGTGGGCCCCGCCAGGGAGGGCGGCCCGGCCGAGGTCATCCTGGAGGACGACCACGTGCACGGCTCCGACTCGACAGCCCGCTACGTGATCGCCCCGGCGACCGCCGCCTCCGCCGCCGACTGCGCGAACCTGCTCGCGCACCAGAAGTACCGGCGGCCGGAGCTCGGCCTGGAGGATCTGGGGCAGGGCGCCAAGGTCTGCGCCGAGACGACGGAGAAGCACGTGGCGCTGGTGACCGTCATGCGGGTCTCGTACGAGCCGGTCGAGCTGGAGATCGCGTTCACCACGTGGAAGCCCTGACGCCGGGGGCGTACGGATCGCGTCAATAAACCCGCGCTGGGCGTACAGAAGTCGTCAAGATCGGCCGAATCGCTCTATTTCGGGATTTTGCTGGGTCGTGAACCGCTCTTCCCGAGCGGTTGACACAGCAACCGGAGCTGAGGAGCAGGGATGGCCGACGTCGTCTTCGTCGCCCTGACGATCGCGATCTTCGTGGTCTTCGGGCTTGTCGTGCGGGCGGTGGAGCGCCTGTGAGCGCGATCAACGCCATCGGTCTCGGGGTCGTCGTGGTCCTGGTCGCCTTCATGGTCATGGCCCTGCTGTTCCCGGAGCGGTTCTGATGAGCGCGACAGCCGCGGGGGCGCTCTTCGTCGTCTCCCTCGTCGTCGCGCTGGCCCTGGTGCATCGGCCGCTCGGCGACTACATGCACCGCGTCTACACCGGCGTCAGGCACAACGCCGCCGAGCGGGTCCTCTACCGGCTGCTCGGCGTGCGCGCCGACGCCGAACAGGGCTGGGCGGTCTACGCGCGCAGCCTGCTCGCGTTCTCGCTGGTCTCCCTGCTCGTCGTGTACGGGTTGCAGCGCCTCCAGGACAGGCTGCCGCTGAGCCTGGGCATGGAGCCCGTCACCGACCACATCGCGTGGAACACCGCGGTCAGCTTCGTCACGAACACGAACTGGCAGGCGTACTCGGGTGAGTCCACGATGGGCCACCTGGTCCAGATGGCGGCCCTGGCGGTGCAGAACTTCGTGTCGGCGTCCGTCGGCATGGCGGTCGCGGTCGCGCTGGTGCGCGGGTTCGCCCGCCGCAAGGCCGAGACGATCGGCAACTTCTGGGTCGACCTGGTGCGCGGCTGCGTGCGCATCCTGCTGCCGATCGCGTTCGCCGGCGCGTTGGTGCTGGTCGCGGGCGGCCTGGTGCAGAACTTCGCCGCCCCGCACGAGGTGACGACGCTGACCGGCGGCGTCCAGCACATCACCGGCGGCCCGGTCGCCTCCCAGGAGGTCATCAAGGAGCTGGGCACCAACGGCGGCGGCTTCTACAACGCCAACTCCTCCCACCCGTTCGAGAACGCGACGAGCTGGACGAACTGGTTCGAGATCTTCCTGATCCTGCTCATCCCGTTCGCGCTGCCGCGCACGTTCGGCAGGATGGTGGGCCAGCTCCGGCAGGGCCGGGCGATCCTCGCGGTGATGGGCGTGCTCGCGCTGGCCGGCGTCGTGCTCACCAACGTGTTCGAGCTGAGCGGCGACGCGACGGTCCCGCAGGCGGCCGGGGCGGCGCTGGAGGGCAAGGAGCTGCGCTTCGGCGTCTCCGGCTCGGCGACCTTCGCCGCGGCGACGACCCTCACCAGCACCGGCGCGGTCAACTCCTTCCACGACTCCTACACGCCGCTGGGCGGCATGATGCCGCTGGTCAACATGATGCTCGGCGAGGTCGCCCCGGGCGGCGTCGGCGCGGGCCTGTACGGGATGCTCGTGCTGGCGGTGATCACCGTGTTCGTGGCCGGGCTGATGGTCGGCCGCACGCCCGAGTATCTCGGCAAGAAGATCGGCGCCCGCGAGATCAAGCTCGCCTCGCTGTACTTCCTGGTCACCCCGATGCTGGTGCTGACCGGCACCGCGCTCGCGATGGGCTCGGCCGAACAGCGCGCGGGCATGCTCAACAGCGGCCCGCACGGCCTCACCGAGGTCCTGTACGCCTTCACCAGCGCCTCCAACAACAACGGCTCGGCCTTCGCCGGACTCACGGTCAGCACGCCCTGGTACGACGTGGCGCTCGGCCTGTGCATGATGCTCGGCCGGTTCCTGCCGATCATCCTGGTGCTGGCGCTGGCCGGCTCGCTGGCCCGGCAGTCGTCCGTCCCCGAGGGCGCGGGCACGCTGCCGACTCACCGGCCGCAGTTCGTCGGCCTGGTCGTCGGCGTGTCCGTCGTCCTGGTCGCCCTCACCTTCCTCCCGGCGCTCGCGCTCGGCCCGCTCGCAGAAGGACTGTCCTGACATGTCACCACTCGCGTCGTTGCCTGACGCGCTGAAGAAACTCAACCCGGCCACGCTGTGGCGCAACCCGGTGATGCTCATCGTGGAGATCGGCGCGGCGTTCACCACCGTGCTGGCCGTGCTCGACCCGTCGGTGTTCGCCTGGGCGATCGTGGCGTGGCTGTGGCTGACCGTGATCTTCGCGAACCTGGCCGAGGCCGTCGCCGAGGGACGCGGCAAGGCCCAGGCCGCCACGCTGCGCAAGGCCAGGACCGACACCCGGGCGCGCCGCCTGACGAGCCGCGGGTCCGGCGAGTGGACCGAGGTCGGCGCCCCCGAGCTGCGCCAGGGCGACCTCGTCGTGGTCGAGGCCGGAGAGATCATCCCCGGTGACGGCGACGTGGTCGAGGGCGTCGCCTCGGTGGACGAGTCGGCCATCACCGGCGAGTCCGCGCCCGTCATCCGCGAGTCCGGCGGCGACCGGTCGGCGGTGACCGGCGGCACGAAGGTGCTGTCCGACCGGATCGTCGTCCGGATCACCCAGAAGCCCGGCGAGAGCTTCATCGACCGGATGATCGGCCTGGTCGAGGGCGCGAACCGGCAGAAGACGCCCAACGAGATCGCGCTCAACATCCTGCTCGCCGCGCTGACGATCATCTTCCTGGTCGCCACCGTGACCATGCAGCCGCTCGCCGTGTACGCCAAGCTCGTCAACCCGGGCGTGCCCGACTCGCTCGCGCTAAACGCCGACGGCGTCACCGGGATCGTGCTGGTCTCGCTGCTCGTCTGCCTGATCCCGACCACGATCGGAGCACTGCTGTCGGCCATCGGCATCGCCGGGATGGACCGCCTGGTGCAGCGCAACGTGCTGGCCATGTCCGGCCGGGCGGTCGAGGCGGCGGGCGACGTGTCCACGCTGCTGCTGGACAAGACCGGCACGATCACACTGGGCAACCGGCAGGCCGGCGAGTTCGTTCCCGTCTCCGGGGTCACCGAGCAGCAGCTCGCGGAGGCGGCCCAGCTCTCCAGCCTGGCCGACGAGACCCCCGAGGGCCGTTCCGTCGTGGTGCACGCCAAGGAGGTGTACGGGCTGCGCGAACGCGAGGTGGCCGACGCCGAGTGGGTGCGGTTCACCGCGCAGACCCGGATGTCCGGTGTCAACGTGGGCGGGCGCGAGATCCGCAAGGGCGCCGCCACGGCGGTGATGAAGTGGGTGCGCGACGCCGGCGGCCACCCCACGGAGGAGGTCGGCCACCTGGTGGACGGCATCTCCGCCTCCGGCGGCACCCCGCTCGTCGTGGCCGAGAAGGGCCGGGTGCTCGGCGTCATCCACCTCAAGGACGTGGTCAAGCCGGGCATGCGCGAGCGGTTCGACGAGATGCGCCGGATGGGCATCCGCACCGTCATGATCACCGGCGACAACCCGCTGACGGCCAGGGCCATCGCCGACGAGGCCGGGGTGGACGACTTCCTGGCCGAGGCCACCCCCGAGGACAAGCTGGCGCTGATCAAACGGGAGCAGGAGGGCGGCCGGCTCGTCGCGATGACCGGCGACGGCACCAACGACGCCCCCGCCCTGGCCCAGGCGGACGTCGGCGTCGCCATGAACACCGGCACCAGCGCGGCCAAGGAGGCCGGCAACATGGTCGACCTGGACTCCGACCCGACCAAGCTCATCGAGATCGTGGAGATCGGCAAGCAACTGCTCATCACGCGCGGCGCGCTGACCACGTTCTCGATCGCCAACGACCTGGCGAAGTACTTCGCGATCATCCCGGCGATGTTCGCGGCCGTCTACCCGGGCCTCGACACGCTCAACATCATGCGCCTGGCCAGCCCGCAGTCGGCGATCCTGTCAGCGGTGGTGTTCAACGCGCTCGTCATCGTCGCGCTGATCCCGCTGGCTCTGAGGGGCGTCCGATACCGTCCGTCCAGCGCGTCCAAGCTGCTCAGCCGCAACCTGTACGTCTACGGCCTGGGCGGCGTCGTCGCGCCGTTCGCCGGCATCAAGCTCATCGACCTGCTCGTCCAGTTCCTTCCGGGGATGTCGTAAATGGAACGTCTGCCCAGCCGGCTCCGCCGGTATGTCGCCGCGATCCGGGCGGTCGCCGTCCTGACCGTGCTGCTCGGCTTGGTCTACCCGCTGGTCACCACCGGCGTCGCCCAGGCGCTGTTCGACGACCACGCCGACGGCTCGATCGTGCGGGCCGGGGGCAGGGAGGTGGGCAGCGCGCTCATCGGCCAGTCCTTCACCGGCCCGGACGGCGAGCCCGTCAGGAAGTACTTCCAGTCCAGGCCGTCGGCCGCCGGCTACGACCCGACCGCGACCGGCGCGAGCAACCTCGGCCCCGAGGACGTCGTCGACACGCTGCCCACGCCCGGCGAGGAGGGTCGCCAGTCGCTGCTCACCCAGGTCTGCGCCCGCTCCAAGGCCGTCGGCGAGCTCGAAGGCGTCAGCGGCGCCCGCCCGTACTGCACGCCGGACGGGGTCGGCGCGGTGCTGAAGGTCTTCCCCGGCCGCGCCGTCAGCGTCAACCAGCCCTGCCCGGCCACTCCGTTCACCGCCTCCTACCAGGGGCTGAAGGTCGAGTGCGCCACGCCCGGCGAGGACTACGCGGCAGGCCGTACCGTGCCCGTCAGGGGAGCGGCGGGCCCGCCCGCCGTGCCCGCCGACGCGGTCACCGCCAGTGGCTCCGGCCTCGACCCGCACATCTCCGTCGCCTACGCCCGCCTCCAGGCGGCGCGCGTGGCCGGGGAGCGCGGCCTCGACCGGGCCGCCGTCGAACGGCTCATCGACCGGCACACCACCGGCCGGGCGCTCGGCTTCATGGGCGAGCCGGCGGTGAACGTGCTCGAACTGAACCTGGCCCTCGACCGGTCATGAGCAGCCGAGGCCGCCTGCGCGTCTACCTCGGGGCGGCGCCCGGGGTGGGCAAGACGTACGCGATGCTCGGCGAGGGCCGCCGCGCCCTGCAGCGCGGCCGGGACGTGGTCGTGGGGCTCGTCGAGACCCACGGCCGCCCTCGCACCGCCGCCCTCCTGGAGGGCATGGAAGTGATCCCGCGCCGGACGCTGACGCACCGGGGCGCCACCTTCACCGAGCTGGACACCGAGGCCGTGATCGCCCGCGCGCCCAAGGTGGCGCTGATCGACGAGCTCGCCCACACCAACGTGCCCGGCTCCCGGAACGTCAAGCGCTGGCAGGACATCGACGAGATCCTCGACGCGGGCATCGACGTGATCTCCACGGTGAACGTCCAGCACCTGGAGTCGGTCAACGACGTGGTGCGGGAGATCACCGGCGTGCCGCAGCGCGAGACCGTCCCCGACGAGGTGGTACGCCGCGCCGACCAGGTCGAGCTGGTCGACATGTCGCCCGAGGCGCTGCGCCGCCGCATGGCCCACGGCAACGTGTACGCGCCCGAGAAGGTCGACGCGGCGATGGCCAACTACTTCCGCGTCGGCAACCTGACCGCGCTGCGCGAGCTGGCCCTGCTGTGGGTGGCCGGGAAGGTCGACGACCAGCTCGACCGCTACCGCGCCGACCACGGCATCGCCGGCACGTGGGAGACCCGCGAGCGCGTGGTCGTCGCGCTGACCGGCGGCCCCGAGGGCGACACGCTGGTGCGCCGGGCGGCCCGCATCGCCGCCCGCAGCAAGGGCGCCGACCTGCTGGCCGTGCACGTCACCAGCGCCGACGGCCTGGCCGGGGCCGACCCCGCCAGCCTGGCGCGGCAGCGCACGCTGGTCGAGAGCCTGGGCGGCACCTACCACCAGGTGGTCGGCGACGACGTGCCGCGCGCGCTGCTCGACTTCGCCCGCGGCGTCAACGCCACGCAGCTCGTCCTCGGCGCCTCCCGGCGGGGCCGGTTCGCGCAGGTGCTCTCGCGCGGCGTCGGCGTCGAGACCACCGCCCGCTCCGGCTCCATCGACGTCCACATGATCACGCACGAGGAGGCCAAGAGGGGGCGCCGCAGGCCGGTCCGCTCGCGGACCGCGCTCACCCGCGCGCGGCAGCTGACCGGCTGGGCGCTGGCCGTGGCCGGGATGCCGCTGCTGACGTTCACGCTGTCGGCCTTCCGCGACGTGCTGTCGCTGACCAGCGAGATCCTGTTCTTCCTCTGCCTGACCGTCGGCGTCGCGCTGGCCGGCGGCATGTGGCCGGCGATCACCGCGGCGGTGGGCGGATCGCTGCTGCTCAACTGGTTCTTCACCCCGCCCACCGGCGAGTTCACCATCCACGACCCGGAGAACCTGTTCGCGCTGGCCGTGTTCGTGCTGGTGGCCGTCGCGGTGAGCACGATCGTGGACATCGCGGCCCGGCGCACCCGCCAGGCCGCCCGCGCCAGCGCCGACGCCGAGCTGCTGTCCACGCTGGCCGGGCACGTGCTGCGCGGCGAGGCGGCCGTGCCGTCGCTGCTGGAACGGATGCGCGAGGCGTTCGGACTCACCACGGTCACCCTGCTCGAACGGCAGCCCGGCGCCGCCCGCGCGCCCGACCACCAGGACGACCCGGACGCCTGGCGCATCGTCGCCTCCACCGGCGGCGCCCCCGCCACCTGCCCCGGCCGCGCCGACACCGACGTGGTCGTCGACGACGACCTGATCGTGGCCGCCCGGGGCGGCCCGCTGGAGGCCGCCGACCGCGCGGTCCTGGAGGCCTTCGCCGCCGAGACCGCCGTCGCGCTGCGCCAGCAACGCCTCCAGGAGGCCGCCGAACGGGCCCGCCCGCTCGCCGAGGCCGACAAGATGCGCACCGCGCTGCTCGCCGCCGTCAGCCACGACCTGCGCACGCCGCTCGCCTCCGCCAAGGCCGCCGTCGAGAGCCTGGCCAACACCGAGATCGCCTGGAGTGACGCCGACCGCGCCGAACTGCTCGCCACCGCCGGCGAATCCCTCGACAGGCTCGCCCGCCTGGTGGACAACCTGCTCGACATGAGCCGCCTGCAAGCCGGCGTCCTCGGCGTGCACCAGCAGCCGACCGCCGTGCAGGAGATCCTCCCGCGAGCCGTCGACGACCTCGGCCCGCTGCGCGACCGCGTCGACGCCGACCTCCCGCCCGGCCTGCCCGACATCCTCGCCGACCCGGCCCTGCTGGAGCGCGTCCTGGCCAACCTCATGGCCAACGCCGTACGCTTCAGCCCGCCGGGCGAGCGCGTCACCGTCTCCGCCAGCCGGCACGGCGACCGGGTCGAGATCCGCGTCGCCGACCGGGGCCCCGGCATCCCGCCGGAGGCGCACGACCGGGTATTCCAGCCGTTCCAGCGGCTCGGCGACCGCGACAACCACTCCGGCGTCGGGCTCGGCCTGGCCCTCTCGCGCGGCCTCACCGAGGCGATGGGCGGCACCCTCGTACCGGAGGAGACGCCGGGAGGCGGCCTGACCATGACCGTCACCCTGTCCATCTGCTAACCTCCCGCGCATGGCCTCGTTCACCAAGTAACTCCAGGCGCGCCCCACCGCGGCGCGACAGGTGCCCGTTCCTTCTTTTCGGCTCTCGTCCGTGACGAGCGCCTGGCCTGGAGTTCCCTTCGACATGGCTTTCGTTCAGGAGCCTGACCGCGCCCTCGGCCGGTCCTGGCTCGTCCTTTCCCTGCTCTCCCTCCTGCAGTTCCTCATCGCCGTCGACGTCACCGTGGTCAACGTGGCGCTGCCGTCCATCGGCGGGGAGTTCGGCGCCGACGCCGCTGCCCTCGCCTGGGTCGTCAACGGATACGCGCTGGTCGGCGGCGGGCTGCTGCTGTTCGGCGGCCGGATCGCCGACCTGCTCGGCCGCCGACGGCTGTTCCTCGCCGGCGCCGCGGTCTTCGGGGTGGCGTCGCTGGCCGCCGGGCTCGCCCCCACCCTGGAGACGCTCGTCCTCGCCCGATTCGGGCAGGGCGTGGGCGAGGCGCTGGCCTCACCCGCCGCGATGTCGCTGATCGCGCTGCTGTTCACCGAACCCGCCGAACGCGCCAAGGCCCTCGGCGTGTGGGGCGCGATCTCCGGCAGCGGGCTCGCGGTCGGCGTCCTGCTCTCCGGGGTGCTCACCGAGCTGCTGCACTGGCGGTGGATCTTCTTCGTGAACGTGCCGCTCGCGCTCGTGGTGGTGCTGGTGACGCCGCTCCTGGTGCGCGGCGACGGCCCCCGCGCGGGCGGGCGGCTGGACCTGCCGGGGGCCGCGCTCCTCACGTTCGGTCCCGTCGCCCTGGTGTACGGCATCCTGCGGGCCGCCCATCACCCGTGGACCGACCCCGGGGTCCTGGTCCCGCTCGGCGCCGGGGCGCTCGCGCTGGGCCTGTTCGTCCTGGTCGAGGCCAGGACCCGGGAGCCGCTGGTGCCGCTCGGCTTCTTCACCGACCGCACCAGGGCCGTCGCGAACGCGGCGACCGTGCTGCTCAGCGCCGCGCTGTCGACCACGTTCTTCCTGGCCACCCTCTACCTGCAGAACGTGCTCGGGCTGAGCCCGCTGCAGTCCGGGCTGGCGTTCCTGCCGTTCTGCGCCGCGCTGCTGCTGGCCGTCACGCGGGTGGCCGGGCTCATCCGGGTGCTCGGCATGAAGCACACCGCGATCGCCGGGCTGCTGTGCACGGCGGCCGGGGTGGGCTGGCTGGCCCGGCTGCCGGTCGACGGCCGGCTGTGGATCGACGTGGTGCCCGGCATGGTCGCCGTCGCGGCCGGGATGGCGATCGGGCTGATCGCGCTGCAGAACGCCGCCCTGCACGGGGTCACCGAGGCGGACGCCGGGGTCGCCTCCGGCGTGCAGCGCTCGGTGGACCAGCTCGGCGGCGCGTTCGGTCTGGCCGTCCTGGTCGGCGCCGCCGCCTCCGTCACGGCGGACGCGCCGGGCGGCCCGGAGGCGCTGGTCGCCGGCTACCGGACCGCGTTCGGCTACGCCCTGATCGGCGTCCTCACCGCCGCCGCGGGCATGGCTCTGGCGGCCCGCAACGACCGCCGCCCGTCCTGACAACCCACCCCTGACGCCCCCGCCCCCCTCGGTGGCCCCGCCCCTGACGGGGTTCTGCCCCCCGAGCGGGTCCCCCCGGTGGGGGCGGGGTCATGACAGGCGGCAGGTGGCCATCGGGGTGTACGGGTTGGACGGTTGCTCGCCGACGGCGTTGGAGTAGGCGGGGTACTTCCACGCGCACAGCGTCGTCGGCGAGATCTCGTGGTCGCTGCCCTGGCACTTCATGCCCTGCCACCCGGACATGTACGAGATCCCCTTGTAGCCCTGCTCCTTGCAGTAGGCCGTGGCGTCGTTCCAGCTGACCTGGCCGGTGGAGGGGGCGGGCGCCGGTGGGCGGGTGGTCTCCTGGTCCGCCGGGGTCTTGGGGGTCGTCGACTGATGGGTGACCTTCGGGGTCGGCTTGGCCGTCTTCGGGGCGGTGGTGGGCTTGCGGCTGCTCGGCGGGTCGGGGTCGGGGTCCGCGGGCGGGGCCGTGGAGGCCCTGCGGGGCGCCTTGGTCGGGGTGGCCGCGGAGCTCTTGGCGAGGTCGGAGACGTCGCCCTGCATCGCGGTGATCGACGGCAGGTGCGTCGTGGGCGGCGTCGTGGGCGGCGGCGGGCTGCCGGTGGGGGTGCCGGGCGTGCCGGTGACCGAGGACGTCGGGGCCGCCGCCTGCTGCTGGGCGGTGGCGGGCGCCAGCGCGTAGAAGCCGACCCCGGCGGCCACGCCCAGCGCGCCGGCGACCGAGGCGGCGACGACCGCGCGCCGCCGCGCCGGCTTCCTGCCGTTCTTCGCCGAGGCCGAAACCGGGGCGTGCTGCCAGGCGGGCGGGGGCAGCGCGCGGAGCCGTTCGACCACCTGGGCGGCGGTGGGCCGCTTGGCGGGGTCCTTGGACAGGCACTCGCGCAGCAGTCGGGCGAAGCGCACCTCCAGCCCGTCGAGGTCGGGCTCGGAGTTGAGGACCGCGTGCAGGGTGGCGGGGATGGTGTCGCCGCCGAACGCCCGGCTGCCCGTGGCCGCGTAGTGCATGGTCGCGGCCCAGGTGAACAGGTCGGCGGGCGGCCCCACCTCGCGGCCGGCGATCTGCTCGGGCGCCATGTAGGCGGGGCTGCCGATCGGCTGGCTGGTGACGACCGACTGGCTCAGGTCCAGCGCCTTGGCGATCCCGAAGTCGATCACCACGGGACCGTCGGGGCCGAGCAGCACGTTGCCCGGCTTGAAGTCGCGGTGCACGACCCCGGCCGCGTGGATGGCGGCCAGCGCGGTCGCCGTGTTGATCGCCAGCCGTTGCAGCGCCGCCGCGCCGCGCGGCCCGCTGGCCCGGACGGACTCCTGCAGCGACGGCCCGTCCACGAACTCGCTGACGATGTACGGCCTGCTCCCGGCGAACCCGGAGTCGATCATCTGGGCGGTGCAGAACGGCGCGACCCGCTTGGCGGTCTCCACCTCGCGCAGGAAGCGCACGCGCGCCTCTTCGTCGGCGATCAGGTACGGGTGCAGCAGCTTGACGGCGACCCGTTCGCCCTCGGGGCCGCGGGCCGCGTACACGGCGCCCTGGCCGCCCGCCCCGAGCCGTCCTTCGAGCTGGTAGGGCCCGACCGTGCGCGGGTCGTCGGGGAGGAGGTTCAGCGGCTCGGGCACCGAGCCTCCTCGCAGCCGCGCCGACCGGCGCTCAGGGCGCGGTCCCCGGGACGGTGATCGGCCGGCCGGGCGGGAGCTGGGCGACCAGTCCCTCGGCGGTCGCGGTGATCATCAGCACGAAGTAGTCCTCCGGGGTGTGTGCGGGGATGCCTGCCGCGGCCTGCCGCAGCAGGTCGGACCCGGCGATCGCGGCCATCGCCTCGTCGGCGGCCGGGGATGCGAGAAGGGCCGCCCGCTCCTGCTCGCCCACGGTGACGCCGAGCGTGATGGTGGCGATCGCCGAGCTGAGCACGGTGGCGGCGGCCGGGTCGTAGCCGCGCCTGCCCAGGGCGGCGATCTGGTGCTCCAGCAGCCGGACGCCGGAGGCGCCGCGCGGGAACAGCCGCTGGAAGTAGAGGGCGGTGCCCGGGTGTTCGAGCGTGAAGCGGCGCAGCTGTGAGGCGAAGCTGACCAGGTGGGCGGCGGCCGGCTCGGCGGGGTCGTCGACCAGCTCCAGCTTGGCCAGGATGGCCTCGCCGACCAGGCTCTCCAGGGCCGAACGGCTGGGCACGTGCCGGTAGACGGCCGCGGTCGTGACGCCGAGCGCGTCGGCGACCTTCTGCATGGTCAGCTCGACCAGGCCGATGCGCATCCCGGCTTCGACCACGTCGTCCAGCGTGAACATGGCCGTCCGCCCGCCGGTCCGCATCGCCGCCTTCCCCCCTGGTTACGGGGCCTAACTTAGAAGAACGATCACAGGGCCGCAAGCCCGGGAAATGCCTTTGCGGGGTCGCCGTCCCGGTTGTTACCTTGGAGACATGCAGTATCTGTACTTCCTCTGAGAGTGACGGCCTCAGCCCCCGCCGTGCGGGTGCGGCTGAGCCTTCCGCCGTCATCTCACCTTTTCCCGGATCGCCACCCGGCCTCTTCGGCGTGCCCGCGATCCGGTTCTCCGGAGGAAGTATGTTCACCGACACCACTGTGTCGTCCACCCGTGCGCGGGCCCACCTCAACGCCGTCGATGTGCATCTGGCCCGTGGCGGCCGTCCCGTACTCGCCGGGGTCGATCTGACCGTCTCCGCCGGAGACCGGCTGGGGGTGGTCGGCGAGAACGGGCGCGGGAAGACCACCCTGCTGCAGGTGCTCGCCGGGACCCTGGCGCCCGACAGCGGCACCGTGCACCGCGCCGGCACGATCGGCGTCGCCGACCAGGAGATGCCCGTCGACGGCGACCGCACCGTAGGCGACCTGATCGATCTGGAGCTGGCCCAGGTGCGGGCCGTGCTGCACGCGTTCGAGACGGCGACAGAGGCGCTCGCCGAGCAGCGCCCCGGCGCCGACGAGGAGTACGCGGCGGCGCTCGCCGCCGCCGAGTCCATCGACGCCTGGGACGCCGACCGCCGCGTCGACGTCTCGCTCGCCGCCCTGGACGCGGTCGCCGACCGCGACCGGCCGCTCGCCGGCCTGTCCGTGGGGCAGCGCTACCGGATCCGGCTGGCGTGCCTGCTCGGCTCCCGCTACGACCTGCTGCTGCTGGACGAGCCGACGAACCACCTCGACGCGGCGGGGCTGGAGCACCTGACGGCGCGGCTGCGCGAGCACCCGGGCGGCGTGGTGCTCGTCAGCCACGACCGGGCGCTGCTGGCCGACGTCGCCACGGCCGTGCTCGACCTCGACCCGACCCGTGACGGCCGCCCCCGCGTCTACGGCGGCGGCTACGCCGGCTACCGCGAGGGCAGCCGCGCCGAGCGGGAGCGCTGGGAGAGCGAGTACCGCGACCAGCAGGAGGAGCGCAGGAAGCTGGCCCAGGACCTGTCCGCGGCGCAGAACCGGCTGTCCACCGGGTGGCGCCCGGAGAAGGGCACGGGCAAGCACACCCGCGCCACCCGGGCGCCCGCCCTGGTGCGGGCCGTGCACCGGCGGCAGGAGGACCTGGAGGCGCACGTCCTGGACGTGCCGCAGCCGCCGCTGCGCTTCCACCCGCCGGTCCTCGGCGGTCCGGCGGGCGCGACGCTGCTGCGGGCCGACGACGTGACGGTGCCGGGCAGGCTCGACGAGCCGTGCTCGGTGCTGCTGCGCGCCGGTGACCGGCTGCTGGTCACCGGGCCCAACGGCTGCGGCAAGTCGACCCTGCTCGCCGTGCTCGCGGGCGCGCTCGGCCCGGCGACGGGCGGCGTGCAGCACAAGCGCGGCGTCCGTATCGGGCTGCTCGCCCAGGAGCCGCCGCCGCCGTCCCGCCGCCGCGCCTTCGAGGTGTACGAGACGGCCGCCGCGGCGTCGGGGGAGCGGGTCGGGCTGTCGCAGCTCGGCCTGCTGCCGCCCGCCGCCACGCACCAGCCGGTGAGCGAGCTGTCTCTCGGCCAGCGGCGGCGGCTGGACCTGGCCGTGCTGCTGGCCGCCCGGCCGCACGTCCTGCTGCTGGACGAGCCGACCAACCACCTGTCGATGACGCTGGTGGAGGAGCTGACCGAGGCCCTGGCGGCCACGGGCGCGGCCGTGGTGATGGCCACGCACGACCGGCAGCTGCTCCGTGACACGGCGGGCTGGCCCAGGCTCCAGCTCTGACCGCACCACCCGGAGGGGCGCTCGCCACGAGGCGGGCGCCCCTCCGGCGTTCCGCAGGCCACTTGGCAAACCCCTAGGGGGTATGTTACGTTCCCTCGCGCAGATACCCCACAGGGGTATCCAGAGTGTCAGGAGAGCGGTTATGAATGCCGTCAACCCGCGCAGGTGGTGGGCGCTCGTCGTGCTCGCCGCCGCGCAGTTCATGGTCATCATGGACACGTCGATCATCGGGGTCGCGCTGCCCGACATGCAGCGTGACCTCGGCTTCTCCCAGGGCGACCTGCAGTGGGTGTTCAACGCCTACGTGATCGCCTTCGGCGGCCTGCTGCTTCTCGGCGGCCGCCTGTCGGACCTGCTGGGCGCCCGCAAGGTGTTCGCCGCCGGATGGGTCGTGCTGACCGCCGGATCGGTGGTCGCCGCCTTCGCCGGCAGCGCGTGGGTGGAGATCCTCGGCCGCGCCGTCCAGGGCGTCGGCGGGGCGCTCATCGCGCCGGCCGCGATGACCCTGCTCATGATGCTGTTCGGGCACAACCCGCGCGAGCTCGGCAAGGCCATGGCGCTGTACGGCGCCGCCGCGCCGGCCGGCGGCACCGCCGGGGTGTTCCTCGGCGGCGTGATCACCGAATACCTGAGCTGGCCGTGGGTGTTCATCGTGTACATCCCGATCGGCCTGCTCACGCTGGCCGCCGTCCCGGGGCTGCTGCCGGCGACGCAGGGCAGGCGCGGATCGGTCGACGTGCTCGGGGCGGTCTCCGTCACGGGCGGCATCGCCCTGGCCGTCTACACGATCGTCCGGGCTCCGGAGCAGAGCCTGACCGCCACCCTGGTCCAGGGCGCGGGCGCGGCGGTGCTGCTCGGGCTGTTCCTGCTGGTGCAGCGCTCGGTGCGGCAGCCGCTCATGCCCCTGAGCGTGTGGAAGACGCCGGGCCTGGCCGCCTCGAACCTGGCGATGGCCCTGCTCGGCGCCGCCTGGATCCCGATGTGGTACTTCCTCAACCTCTACCTGCAGCAGGTCCTCGGCTACGGCGCGTTCGCCAGCGGCGCGGCGCTGCTGCCGATGACGGTCGCGGTCATGATCTTCATGATCGGCATCACCGCCCGGCTGCTCGGCCGCTACGGCGCCAAGCCGCTCATCGTGCTCGGCCTGGCCGTCCTCGGCGCCGGGGTGCTCGGGCTGAGCCTGGTCCGCGCGGACGGGGCCTTCGCCACCGACGTGCTGCCCGCCAGCCTGATCGCGGCCGTCGGCATGTCGCTGGCCTACATCCCGGCCATGATGTCCGCGATGTCGGGCGTGCGGCCGGAGGAGAGCGGGCTGGCCTCGGGCATCGTCAACACCACCTACAACGTCGGCTCCGCCGTCGGCCTGGCCGTCATGACGGCCATCGCGACCTCGCAGGGGAGCGCCGACCTGACGGGCGGCTTCCAGGCCGCGTTCATCGGCGCGGGCGTCGTCGCCCTCGCGGGCGCGGTGCTCACGGTGGTGTCGATGCGCCGCCCGGCGCGGCAGGAGGTTGCCGCAGAAATACCATAGGGGGGTATAGTGTTGAGAGGGAAGCGGACGTGGAACGGGTCGAAGAGGAGATCGAGATGAGCAGGACCGGGTGTGAGAGGGCGGGCCGCAAGTGAACGCGGCCACCAAGCTGGGCGCCTACGTCCTGGGGCTGGCCGTCGTGTTCGGCGGCGCCCTGGGCGTGGGCAACATGACGGGCCCGGTGGTCGGCGAGCCGCCCGCCGAGCACCACGCCGCCGCGACGAAGCCCACGGAAAGCCACGGCGGCGGCCACCAGGCCGAGCAGACGAAGAACGATACCCCCGGGGGGCTCCAAGTGTCCGAGAAGGGCTACACGCTCAATCCGCTGACCACGCTCAAGGCCGGCAAGAAGGCCGACTTCCGGTTCACCGTGACCGACGCGGGCGGCGAGCCGGTCACCGACTACCAGGTCCAGCACGACAAGAAGATGCACTTCATCGTCGTCTCCCGCGACCTCGACACCTTCCAGCACGTGCACCCGGAGATGGCCGCCGACGGAGTCTGGTCGGTGCCGCTCACCCTTGAGTCCGCCGGCGCCTACCGCGCGTTCGCCGACTTCGCCCCGACCGGCGGCGAGGCGCTCACCCTGGGCGCCGACCTGCTCGTCGCGGGCGACCACGAGCCCAAGCCGCTCCCCGAGGAGACGCGCACCTCGACCGTCGACGGCTACGAGGTCAAGCTCGACGGCGACCTGGCCCCCGGCAGCACCGGCAAGCTCACGCTGACCGTCAGCAAGGACGGCAAGCCCGTGACGGACCTGGAACCCTACCTGGGCGCATATGGTCATCTGGTGGCGCTGCGCGCAGGCGACCTGGCCTACCTGCACGTGCACCCCGACGGCGAGCCGGGCGACGGCAAGACCAAGCCCGGACCCGAGATCGTCTTCTACGCCGAGGCGCCCAGCGCCGGCGGCTACCGGCTCTTCCTCGACTTCCAGCACGAGGGCAAGGTCCGTACGGCCGATTTCACGCTGCGCACCGGCCCGGCGACGGGTGCTCCCACCCCCGACGCCGAGCCCACCGGGCACGGCGAGCACAGTCACTGAACGAGAGAACTGGAGGCAGGGCGATGACGTCTCGCACCGATGACCGGCAGAGCGCGGTCGAACTCTCGATCGGCGGCATGACGTGCGCGTCGTGCGCGAACCGGATCGAGCGCAAGCTCAACAAGCTCGACGGCGTGACCGCGACGGTCAACTACGCGACGGAGAAGGCGAAGGTCACCTTCCCCGAGGGCGTGGACACGCAGTTGCTGATCGCCGAGGTGGAGAAGGCCGGCTACTCGGCCGCGCTGCCCCCGTCCGAGCAGGACGAGGCTGCCGGCGAGGGCGCGGCCGAGCCGCGGGATGACGAGCTGCGCACGCTGCGGCAGCGGCTGATCACCTCCGTGGTGCTGTCGGTCCCGGTGATCGCGATGGCGATGGTGCCGGCGTTGCAGTTCACCTATTGGCAGTGGTTGTCGCTGGTGCTGGCCGCTCCTGTGGTGGTGTACGCGGGCTGGCCGTTCCACAAGGCGGCGTGGACCAACCTGAGGCACGGCGCCGCCACGATGGACACGCTGATCTCGATCGGCACCATCGCGGCGCTGGGCTGGTCGCTGTGGGCGCTGTTCTTCGGCACCGCGGGCGTGCCGGGCATGACGCACCCGTTCGAGTTCACCATCGCGCGCAGCGACGGCTCGGGCAACATCTATCTTGAGGCCGCCGCGGGCGTGACCGCGTTCATCCTGGCGGGCCGCTACTTCGAGTCGCGGTCCAAGCGGCGGGCCGGCGCGGCGCTGCGCGCGCTGCTGGAGCTGGGCGCCAAGGACGTGGAGCTGGCCGACGGCCGCCGCATCCCGACCGCGCAGCTCAAGGTCGGCGACCGGTTCGTGGTCAGGCCCGGCGAGAAGATCGCCACCGACGGCGTGATCGAGGACGGCAGCTCGGCGGTCGACGCCTCCATGCTGACCGGCGAGTCCGTGCCGGTCGAGGTGCGGCCGGGCGACCCGGTGACCGGGGCGACCGTCAACGCGGGCGGCCGGCTGATCGTCCGGGCCACCCGGGTCGGCGCCGACACCCAGCTCGCCCAGATGGCCAAGCTCGTCGAGGACGCGCAGACCGGCAAGGCGCAGGTGCAGCGGCTGGCCGACCGGATCTCCGGCGTGTTCGTGCCCATCGTGATCGCGCTGGCGGTCGGCACGCTGGGCTTCTGGCTCGGCACCGGAGACGGCGTCGGGGCGGCGTTCACCGCGGCGGTCGCGGTGCTGATCATCGCCTGCCCGTGCGCGCTCGGCCTGGCCACCCCCACCGCGCTGCTGGTCGGCACCGGCAGGGGCGCCCAGCTCGGCATCCTGATCAAGGGTCCGGAGGTGCTGGAGTCCACCCGGCGCATCGACACCGTGGTGCTGGACAAGACCGGCACCGTCACCGAGGGCCGGATGACCCTCACCGGCATCCACGTGGCCGACGGCCAGGACGAGGACGAGGTGCTGCGGCTGGCCGGGGCGCTGGAGCACGCCTCCGAGCACCCGATCGCCCGCGCCATCGCCAACGCCGCCCAGGCCAAGGTGGGCGAGCTGCCCGAGGTCGACGGCTTCGCCAACGTCGAAGGGCTCGGCGTGCAGGGCGTCGTCGACGGGCACGCGGTGCTCGTCGGCCGGCCGAGGCTGCTCCAGGAGTGGTCGCAGCACCTGACGCCCGCGCTGGAGCAGGCTCTGCGCGAGGCGCAGGAAGCCGGGCGCACGGCCGTCGCGGTCGGCTGGGACGGCGAGGCCCGCGCGGTCCTGGAGGTGGCCGACGTGGTCAAGCCGACCAGCAAGGAGGCCATCGGCCAGCTGCGCGCGCTCGGGCTGACGCCGGTGCTGCTGACCGGCGACAACCAGGCGGTCGCCCGCACCGTCGCCGCCGAGGTGGGCATCGACGAGGTGATCGCCGAGGTGCTGCCCGCCGACAAGGTGGACGTGGTCAAGCGGCTCCAGGGCGAGGGCAAGGTCGTGGCGATGGTCGGCGACGGGGTCAACGACGCCGCCGCGCTGGCCCAGGCCGATCTCGGCCTGGCGATGGGCACCGGGACCGACGCCGCGATCGAGGCGTCCGACCTGACCCTGGTCCGCGGCGACCTGCGGGTGGCGGCCGACGCCATCCGGCTGTCGCGCCGGACGCTGTCCACGATCAAGGGCAACCTGTTCTGGGCCTTCGCCTACAACGTGGCCGCCCTGCCGCTGGCCGCGCTCGGCCTGCTCAACCCGATGATCGCCGGGGCCGCGATGGCGTTCTCCAGCGTCTTCGTGGTCAGCAACAGCCTGCGCCTGCGCAGCTTCAAGTGATCTCGGGGCGTGACGCGCCGCCGCCGGACGACCTCCGGCGGCGGCGCAATAGCCTGGGATCATGGACGTGACATGGGGACCGCTCACCCCGGACGACGCGCCGGCCTGGGCGGAGTTCGCCGCCGCCGTCGCGGCGGCCGACCGCTCCGGTGACCAGGTCAGCGTCGACCTCATGGCGGAACGCCTCGCCAACCCGCTGCTCGACCTGGAGCGCGGCACGCTGGCGGCCCGCGTGGGCCGGGAGATCGTCGCGGTCGGACTGGCCCCGGTCAGGCACTCGGCGGAGCCCGTTCACCTGATGGACCTGTGGGGCGGCGGCGTGCACCCCAACCATCGCAGGCGCGGCCACGGCAGGCGGATCATCGACTGGGTGCTCGCCACCGCGCCGGAGCTGCACGCCCGCAAGCATCCCGGCAAGCCGCTCCACCTGCAGCTGCACGTCCCCGACGACAATCACGGGCTGGCCGTGCTGGCGGAGCGCACCGGGTTCGTGCCCACCCGTGTCTTCCAGGACCGGCGGCGCGACCTGACGGTCCCGGTCCCGCCGCCCCGGCCGCCCGGCGGCGTCGCGATCGTCCCCTGGGCTCCCGAGCTCGACGACCAGGCGCGCGAGGTGCGCAACGCCGCCTTCCGCGACCACTGGGGCTACACGCCGCACACCGCCGAGAGCTGGAACCGCCTCATCACCGGCACCGGGGTCTTCCGTCCCGCAGGCTCGTTCCTGGCCGTGGCCGGCGGGCACGCCGTGGGCTGCCTGCTCACCCACCACCGGCCCGCCCCGACCGGCGCGCCCGAGGCGTGGGTCCAGGTCGTGGCCACGGTCGCCGAGTGGCGGGGCAGAGGCGTGGCCGGCGCGCTCGTCTCCCACGCGCTCACCGCGTTCCGGGCCCAGGGCTACGCCACGGCCGGGCTCAGCGTCGACGCCGACAACGGCACCGGCGCGGTCTCCGTCTACGAGCGCGCCGGGTTCGCCACGTTCCGGACGAGGACCTCGTACGTGCACGTCAGGGAGTGATGGCGAGCTTGAGCCGCCGTCACAGGGTGATGGCGAGCTTGAGTCGCCGTCACAAAGTGATGGCGTTCTTGGCCCGGTCGACGGACTCCTCGGCGGCGGGGCCGCCCGGGTTCTCCAGCGCGAGGGCCTGGTTGACCTCGGCGAAGGGCCGCATGCGGGCCTCGTAGCGGGCGAACGCGGATTCGTGGCCAGCCCTGCCCAGCTCCTCGGCCAGCACGTACGCGCCCACCAGCGCCAGGCTGGTGCCCTGGCCGGACATCGGGGAGGGGCAGCAGGCGGCGTCGCCCAGCAGCGTCACCCGCCCGGCCGACCAGCGGTCCATGCGGACCTGGGCCATGGCGTCGAAGTAGAAGTCCGGGTCGGCCCACATGCCCTCCAGCAGCTTGGGCGTCTCCCAGCGCAGGCCGCCGCAGTGCTCGGCGGTGATGCGCTTGTGCTGCTCGACGTCGCGGTGGTCGTAGGCGATCGGCCCGGCGTTGAAGCCCAGGTAGACCTTGATGCGGCTGTTGTCGCGGGTGGTGAAGAGGCCGTAGCCGGCGTCGCCGTCCTTCAGCCAGGTCTGCCAGTCGCGCAGGCCGAGGAAGTTGTCCATCGTGCAGATGCCGACATATTGGCCGATGGGGTGGACGTAGCGCTCCTCGGGGCCGAAGGCCAGCCGGCGCACGGCCGAGTGCAGCCCGTCCGCGCCGATCACCACGTCGTAGTCGGCCGGCTCGGCGCGGGCGAACGTGACGCGCACGCCGTGCTCGTGCTCGCGCATCGCGGTGATCGAGTCGCCGAACCGGTAGTCGGCCGGGGCGTGCTCGTGCAGGATGCCCGCCAGGTCGTCGCGGAACAGCTCCGCGTCGTCGTTGTCGAGCCGGCCGCCGCTGTAGGTGGTCTCGGTGGTGCGGAAGACCTCGTTGCCGTCGCCGTCGAGCACGGACATGCCCCGGTAGGCGGTCCTGGCGTCCCGGACCCGCTCCAGCAGGCCCATCCGGTCGACGACCTCGAGCGCCGCGCCGCGTACGTCGACCGCGTGCCCGCCGGTGCGCAGGGCCGGTGACCGTTCGACGACGGTGACGGCGAAACCCTGGCGGTCCAGCCAGTACGCCAGCGCGGATCCGGCGGTCCCCGCGCCGGAGATGAGTGCCTTCTTCATGGTGAACCCCTCTCGTGTACGACTGAACGTACAGCGTAAATACAGAGGTTGGGAAGGGGAACCTGGTAAGTTCTGTACTAGTACAGAAGGAGAACGCATGCCCGCGCCGTACCAGCAGATCGTCGACGACCTCCGGCGGCGGATCGACGACGGCGAGCTCGCGCCCGGTGACCGGGTGCCGTCGACCAGGCAGATCGCCATGAAGTGGGGCGTCGCCCTCGCCACGGCGGCCAAGGCGCTCGCCGCGCTCGGCCACGAGGGCCTGGTCGAGGCCAGGCCGCGCTCCGGCACCGTCGTCGCCGACCGCGCGCAGCGGCGCCGCCCGCCGGGGGAGCAGGGCCTGACCCGCGAGCGCGTCGTCGCGGCGGCGATGGAGATCGCCGACGCCGAGGGGCTGGCCGTGCTGTCCATGCGCGGCGTCGCGGCCCGGCTCGGCGTCTCGGCCATGTCGCCCTACCGCTACGTGGGCGGTAAGGAGGAGCTGGTGACGCTCATGGCCGACGCGGCCTACGGCGACGCCGAGTGGCCGGAGACGCTGCCGGAGGGGCGCCGGGACCGGATCGAGCTGATCGCGCGGCTGCTGTGGCGGGTGCACCGTCGGCACCCGTGGCTGGCCCACGTCACGCCGCTCAACCGGCCGCTGCCGCTGCCCAACCTGATGGTCTACGCCGAGTCCCTGCTGGCCGCGCTCGACGGCCTCGGCCTCGGCTCGGTCACCATGCTCAACCTCCAGGTGCTGGTCTTCAGCCACGTCCAGGGCCTGGCGGCCAACCTGGAGCACGAGGCCCAGGTCCAGGCGGCGACCGGGGTGTCCGACCAGGAGTGGGTCGACGCCCGGATGAGCGCCCTCGACCTGCGCCGCATGCCCACGTTCGCCAAGGTGCTCGCCGGGCTGCCGAGCGAGGGTTACGACCTGGACCTCGACGCGTTCTTCGAGTTCGGCCTGCAGCCGCTGCTCGACGGCATCGACAGGCTGATCGAACGGTCGGCGACGAGCTAGAGCCAGCCCGCCACACCGGCCAGTAGTTCCGCGTGCACCGATGCGCCATGCACCATGCACGGCCCGAGGCCGCACGCCTTCACCGTGTCCGCCTGCCGCTCGCCGTCCGCGCCCGGCGTCGCCGACGCCGGGCGCTCACGCGTCCCGGGCCGGGCGGAAGGCCGTTTCGTACAGGTCGTCGAAGGTCTTCAGGAAGTCGTTCCAGTCGCCGTTGAGGTTGACCACCAGCGTGCGGTGGCCCTGGCGGTCGCCCATCGCGAACGAGGTCGAGCCCTGGATGAAGCCGCCGCCGCCCCAGAGCGTCACCCCGCACGGGAGCCGCTGCTCGTAGACGCCGAGGCCGTAGCGGGTGCCGGGCACCCAGTCCGCGCCGTCGGTCGGGACCGTGGTGAACATCTCCTCCTGCTGGGCGGGCGGCAGCAGCTCACCGTGCAGCAGGGCGCGCAGGAACCGGTGCAGATCGGCGGTCGTCGAGACCATGCCGCCCGCGGCCCCGGCCCAGCTCAGGTCGGCGTCCGTCACGTCGTGGAGGTCGGCGGGCGCGCCGCCCTCGTCGGAGCGGGAGTAGTGCCGGGCGCGCGGCTCGCGGACCGTTTCGGCACCCGTCGGCAGGTACGTCCCGGTCAGGCCGAGCGGGCCGGCGATGCGGCGGTCGATCTCGGCGGCCAGAGTGGAGCCGGTCGCACCCTCGACGATCATCCCGGCCAGCGTGTAGTTGAGCTTGGAGTAGATGAAGCGTGTGCCCGGCTTCTCGGGCCGCGGGGGCTCCTGGCCGATGACGGCGTCGGGCAGCCCGCTGGTGTGGTTGAGCAGCTGCCTGACGGTGATCGCGGAGCCGTCGCCGCCCAGGTGCTCCTCGACCACGCCGGGCAGCCACGTGGCCACCGTGTCGTCCAGGCTCAGCCTGCCCTCGGCGGCCAGGCGCAGGACGACCGTGCCGGCGAACGCCTTGGTGAAGCTGCCGATGCGGAAGTGCTCGCCGGGCCGCCGCTCGCGGCCGGTGGTCAGGTCGGCCACTCCCGCCGTGCCGAACCAGCGGGTCCCGTCGCGGTCACGCAGCTCGGCGACGATGCCGGGGCCGTCGCCGCCGGCCACGGCCCGGTCGAGGGCGGCGGCGAGCTGATCGGGGCGGAACGGGGACATGGTGCCTCCAGAGGCGTCAGGGGAAGATGCAAGCAACCGTAGTTGACTATTTCGAATTTAGTCAACTGAGGTTGCTTAGTCTGGAGGCTCCGGGCTATGCGGCCCCGGTGGGCTTCTTCGTGCCGCGCACCTTGGCGTAGTGGCGGGCGGCCCTGGCCCGGTTGCCGCAGCCGGCCGAGCACCACTCGCGCCGCGCGGATTCGCGCAGGAAGTAAAGCACGCATCCCGGGGCCTGGCAGGCGCGCAACTCGTGGCGCTGCGGCCCGGCGAACAGGGTGACGGCGTCCTCGGCCAGCGCGGAGAGCGCGGCGTCGACGGCGCGCCCGGCGGTGCGCACGACGGCCTGCGGCTCGGGGCCGGTGCGCAGCTCGTGCCAGCGCGGGGCGCGGGCGGCGTGGGCGTTGAGCGTCGCGACCGAGCCGGGGTCGGACTCCTGCCCGGCGACGGCCGCGGCGGCGAGGGCGCGGACGGCCTCCCGCAGCTCCCGCGCGTGACGCAGGTCGTCGCCGGTCACGCCCAGGAGGTCGGCGTCCGAGAGCGGGACGGCGAGCCGGTCGCGCACGTCGCGCAGCCACGCGGCCAGGTGCTCGGCGGTACGCAGGCCGTCGAGGACCTGGCCGCGCACGGCATGGGTGGTGTTGCCGAGTTCGATCGGCGGCAGCTCCCCGAGCTGGGGAGCGCCGCCACCGGTGAGGTCTGCCACATCCACACTTCTAACGCTACCGGCAGCTTGACACCGTGAGGACCGTCCGCCATATTTCTAACGTTCATACTTGCCTTTAACCATGAGAAAAACCGGAGGACTCGCATGAGCGCATTGGCCCTGCGGACCGGACACGTCGGCCTGAACGTGACCGACCTGGCCCGCTCCACCGCCTTCTACCGCCAGGTCCTGGAGCTGGAGGTCTACAACGAGCAGACCGACGGCGACCGCCGCTACGCCCTCCTCGGCCGCGACGGCGCCCTGATGGTCACGCTGTGGCAGCAGAGCGACGGCTCGTTCCCCGCGGACCGGCCCGGCCTGCACCACCTGTCGTTCCAGGCCCCCGACATCGAGACGGTCCACCGCGCGGAGGCCGTCCTGCGCGGGCTCGGCGTGCAGCCGCTGCACGACGGCGTCGTCCCGCACGGCGAGGGCGCCTCGTCCGGCGGCGTGTTCTTCACCGACCCGGACGGCATCCGCCTGGAGATCTACGCCCCCTCCGGCGCCGACACCGCACCCGCGCCCACCAAGGGCGCGCCGACGTGCGGCTTCTTCTAGAACCCAGCGGCCAGGAAAGGAGCCGACCGTGCTCCACCACGGCGAACACGTGGTGCAACGCCGGGCCGGGCTGACCACCGACGGATGGGGATCGGCGGGTGTCGGCGCGGCCGTCCCGCCGGTCGCCGCGAACTTCCTCCGCGAGCAGCGGCTGGTCGTGATCGCGGCCGCCGACGACACCGGCGCGGCCTGGGCCGGGCTGATCACCGGCCCGCCGGGGTTCGTCACCGCCCCGGACGACCGGACCGTCGTCACCGACCGGCTGCCCGGCGCGGGCGATCCGCTGGCCGGCCTGTTCGACACCGAACGCGACCTCGGCATGCTCGTCATCGAGCCCTCCGGGCGGCGCCGGATGCGGGTCAACGGCCTGGCCCGCAGGGACGGCGACCGGCTCGTCACCAGCACCCACCAGGTGTACGCGAACTGCCCGAAGTACATCCAGACGCGTACGTACCTCGACGAGCTGCCCTCGCCGGGCCGGGCCGCGGCCGTCACCGGCGAGCTGACCGGGCACCAGCGGCGGTGGATCGCCGGGGCCGACACCTTCTTCGTCGCCACCTACGCGGCAGGGCAGGGCGCCGACGCCTCGCACCGGGGCGGGAACCCCGGGTTCGTCACCGTGACGGGCGACGGGCGGCTCACCTGGCCCGACTACACGGGCAACTCCATGTTCATGACGCTGGGCAACCTCGCCGTCGAACCCCGCTGCGGGCTGCTGTTCCTCGACTGGGAGAACGGCGACACGCTGCAGCTGACCGGGCGGGCCCGCGTCGACTGGGACCCCGGCCGGGCCGCGGCCGTGCCCGGCGCCCACCGGCTCGTCGACTTCGAGGTCGAGCGGGCCGTCCAGATCACCGGAGGGCTTCCGCAACGCTGGTCGTTCGGCGGCTACTCCCGGTTCAACCCGTCCCAGGCCGCCGAGAGGAGGGCGTGATGCGGGTCCGCGTCGACGACGCCCTGTGCCAGATCCACGCCCAGTGCGTGTTCGCCGCGCCGGAGGTGTTCAGCCTCGACGCCGATGACGAGCTGGTCTACGACGCGGAGCCCGGCGACGCGCACTGGCCGGCCGTCGAGGAGGCGGCGCGCGCCTGCCCCGTCCAGGCGATCACGCTCGAAGAAGACTGACCGAGGAGAGCTCATGACCGTCCCGCCCTTCACCGAAGAAAGCGCCCGCGCCAAGGTCCAGGCCGCCGAGGACGCCTGGAACACCCGTGACCCACGCCGCGTGTCCCTCGCCTACACGCCCGACTCGGTCTGGCGCAACCGGGACGAGTTCGTCACCGGCAGGGAGGAGATCGTCGGCTTCCTGACCCGCAAGTGGGCCAGGGAGCTGGACTACGCGCTGCGCAAGGAGCTGTGGGCCTTCACCGCCGACCGGATCGCCGTCCGTTTCCAGTACGAGTGGAGCGACGCGGCCGGGGGATGGTGGCGCAGTTACGGTAACGAGCTGTGGGAGTTCGACGCGAGCGGGCTGATGCGGCGGCGCGAGGCCAGCATCAACGACCTGCCGATCGCCGCCGGCGAGCGCCGGATCTTCGGGCCGCGCGGGGAGAATGAGCGGGGCGTGCCCCTGCCGCTCGCCTGACAAAGAGGGAAATAGCCGGTATTTCCTCCTGGTTGACTCTCGTACAGCGATGATCACGAGAGTCAGGAGACGCGATGACCTCACCGGGCGATCCGTTCAACGCGGGCGGCGACCAGGAGCTCGGCCGGCTGCTGGACCAGTTCCGGCAGGACGTGGCCGCGATCGAGCGGCTGAGCGGCCGGATGGCCGCCGTCAAGGGACGGGGGGAGGCCGCCGAGGGCCGGGTGGTGGCCGAGGTGACACAGGCGGGGGCGCTGACCGGGCTCACCATCGACCCGCGCGCCATGCGGCTCGGCTCCGCGGAGCTGGCGGCGGCGGTCCTCGAAGCGGCGGGCCGGGCCGCCCGGGACGCCGAGCGGGAGGCGGGCGACCTGGTGGCCCCCTTCATCGCCGAGACCGTGCTGGACGGCGCGGGCCCGAGCGGCGACCGGCCGGGCGCCGGGGGCGACCGCGGGCGGCGGCCTTGAGGATCAACCCGGGCCGCGCGAGCATCTACGGGTTCGGCGCGCTGGGCATCGCCGGGTTCGTCTTCAAGATGCTCGCCGTGGACTACCCGACCGGCGACCCGGCCAAGGCCCGCCAGGCCGCCGAGGTGTGGGCCAGGCTGGCCGAACGCGTCGAGCGGAGCCCGGACAAGACGTTCGCCGCCGCGGAGACGGTGTGGCGGCAGAACAGCGGGGCCGGGGTCGACGCCTTCAAGAAGGCGGTCACCGCCGGCCTCTATCCACAGCCGCCCACGGCCGGCTACGCCGCCAGGCTCGCCCAGCGCTGCCGGCAGAACAGCCAGGCGTGCGCCGAGTACGCGGAGGTCATCGAGACCGCGCGGCACACGTACTGGACGCTGGCGCTGGCCAACTTCGCCAGCTTCATCTTCATCACCACCTTCCCCTGGCAGGCCGGGACGGCGTACCAGATCAGCCAGTTCCTCATGCGGCGGGCGCAGGCGGGCATGCTGGCCAAGCTGCTGGAGCACAGCGTCGCCAGGATCGTGCTGGCCAAGCTGACGGAGTACACGATCGGCAGCACCTTCTTCGCCGTCGGGGACGTGGCCGTGGTCGCGGGCGTGAAGGCGCTGCGCGGGGAGGACCCGGGCTCGCTGGAGCAGAACGCCACGCAGGCGCTCAAGGAGTTCGCCGCCTCGGTCGCCTTCTACGGCGCGTTCGACGCCGCGATGCCCCTGGCCGGCAGGATCAGCCAGAATCCCGACGTCCGCTACTTCCTGAGCCGGGTGGCCGGCGGCTCCATCGGATACGGCCCCTCGTACGACGCCATGAACGGGCAGGAGGGCGCCGAGCTGATCCCGACATGGAAGGAGACGCTGGGCCGGCTGCTCCTCTACTTCACGATGGCGCACAAACCCGCGAGCTGAGGAGGACGGCATGGACATCCACAAGCACCTGATGCGCTCGGCGGCGCACGCGTTCGACGTCGAGCGGGACGAGCTCGGGCGGTTCGTCGGCGAGGCGGCCAGGGACCTGGAGGCGATCGGCGCGTTCTGGGGTGACGACGACCTGGGCGCCACGTTCCTCAAGGGGGAGGGCGGCGCGTCGGGGTACGAGGCGGTGACCGGGCAGATCCAGGAGGGGGTGGCGAACTTCCTGACCGGGCACGGGGAGATCGCCCGGCGGCTGCGCCTGATGAGGGACAACGTCGAGGTGGGGGACTGGAACCAGGTCGCCCTGATCCTGTCGAAGCTCCCGCCCGGCGACCCGGACCGGCCGATCTGGGGGGCGAGCTGATGTTTCGGTAGTCGTACGAAATTTTCATCGAGGTGATTGCGCAGGTGGGTCGGGGCCTCGGCGTCGCGGCGAGTGGGCGGCATTGACAGCTTGACAAATTCGAGCCGATACTTTCGCCAACTTGCCGATAGTTTCGAGGAGGAAGCGCGCACATGAACGAGCCCCTCGCACCCCCGAAACGCCGCGGACCCATCAGGCGGTTCGTCGCCCGCTCCTGCGTCGTGGCGGTGGCCGTGGCCACGGCGATGCTCCCCGGCGTCGCCCACGCGGCCATCACGACCAACCAGACGGGCACCAACAACGGCTACTTCTACTCGTTCTGGACCGACAGCAACGGCACCGTCTCCATGGAGCTGGGCTCCGGCGGCAACTACAGCACCTCGTGGCGCAACACCGGCAACTTCGTCGCGGGCAAGGGCTGGAGCACCGGCGGACGCCGCACCGTCAGCTATTCGGGCAGCTTCAACCCGTCAGGCAACGCCTACCTGACCCTCTATGGCTGGACGAGGAACCCGCTCGTCGAGTACTACATCGTCGACAACTGGGGCACCTACCGGCCCACGGGCACGTACAAGGGCACGGTCACCAGCGACGGCGGCACGTACGACATCTACCAGACGACCCGCTACAACGCCCCGTCGATCGAGGGGACCAGGACGTTCAACCAGTACTGGAGCGTCCGGCAGTCGAAGAAGACCGGCGGCACCATCACCTCGGGCAATCACTTCGACGCCTGGGCCAGACACGGCATGAACCTGGGCAGCCATGACTACATGATCATGGCGACCGAGGGCTACCAGAGCAGCGGCAGCTCCAACATCACGGTGGGCGGCACCACCGGAGGCGGCGACGGGGGCAACGGGAGCGGCGGGTGCTCGGCGACGCTGTCGGCGGGCCAGCAGTGGAGCGACCGCTACAACCTGAACGTCGCGGTCAGCGGCTCCAGCAACTGGACCGTGACGATGAACGTGCCCTCCCCGGCGAAGGTCCTGTCCACCTGGAACGTCAGCGCCAGTTATCCCAGCTCCCAGGTGCTCACCGCCAGGCCGAACGGCAACGGCAACAACTGGGGCGTGACCATCCAGCACAACGGCAACTGGACCTGGCCGACGGTCTCCTGCAGCGCGGGCTGACCCCGGGAACCGCGAAGGCGCGGCGGCCGGGGCCGCCGCGCCGATGCCGGCTCAGCCGCAAGTGTTGGCGCGGATCGAGACGATGGGCCAGGGGGTGATGGAGGTGTGCGAGGTCTGCCCGACCGGCACGCAGGGGCCGACGACGAGGATGGGGCCGGCGATCGGCGACGCGTGCTTCTGCAGGACGACGACATGGTGCTTGCCGGTGCCGGAGGAGCAGAAGCTGCTCGCCCAGCCGGCGCCGTACTGGGTGGTGCATCCCGTAGGCGCGGCGGCGGCGGGGGAGGCGAGGAGGACGGCCGGGCCGAAGGCCAGGGCTGCGGCGCCCGCCAGAACGGCGGCACGATGACGAAGGCTCATACGAGTCTCCAGGGGTGGGGGGTTTTACTTTTAGGAAAGTTTCCTAAAAGTGAGGCTAGATCGCCGTTTCCCCCACCGTCAAGACAGCCGTTTGCCCGACAACCACGACATTTCCCATCTTGCTTCGCACGCCCTGCCGACCCGGCATGATCTAACTCGGCCGGATGACCGATGGGAGCGATGTGAAGAGAAGATTGACCCTGCTGGCGACCGCCTTCGTCACGGTCGCGGCAGTCTTACCCGTTCAGGCCGCCGGAGCCAGCCCCCAGCAGCCGCCCCAGGCGATCACCTGGACGCCGTGCGAAGAGGAGCCCGCCGCCGAGTGCGGCAAGCTGGCCGTCCCGATCGACTGGTCCCAGCCTGACGGCCCCACCGTCGAGCTCGCCCTGGCCAGGCGCAAGGCCACCGACCCCGCCGCCCGCATCGGCTCACTGGTGATCAACCCCGGCGGCCCCGGCGGCTCCGGCGTCGAAGCCGCCTACGGCGCCCCCGGCTTCTTCACCCCCGAACTGCAGCGGCACTTCGACATCGTCGGGTTCGACCCGCGCGGCGTCGGCCGCAGCAACCCCGTGGTCTGCTCGGCGTCCGTCTACAACGAGATGCCGTACGCCGTCATGACCAGCCAGGCCGACTTCGACAGGTGGACCGCCTACAACGAGCGGCTGCGCGCCGACTGCCGCGCCCGCACCGGCCCCCTGTACGACCACGTCGACTCCGTCAGCGTGGCCCGCGACCTGGACGCCATCCGCGCCGCACTCGGCGAGGAGAAGCTCACCTACTACGGGATCTCGTACGGCACGCTGATCGGCCAGATGTACGCCGAGCTGTTCCCCGGCCGGATCCGCGCGCTCGCTCTCGACAGCAACATGGACCACAGCCTGCGCGTCAAGCAGTTCCTCGACACCGAGGCCGCCGCCGTCGAGGACGCCTTCGACCAGTTCGTCGGCTGGTGCGACCAGGAGCCGAGCTGCGCCCTGCACGGCCAGGACGTCCGCGCGATCTGGAAGGACCTGCTGGCCAAGGCCCGGCGCGGCGAGCTCTACTACCCCGGCGTGCCCGACCGGCCGATGACCGAGCTGCAGGTGCTGTGGCAGGGCGTCCTCGGCACTGAAGGCCCCGCCTGGCAGCTCCTCGCCCAGATGATCAACGCGCTCAACGGCGGCACCCCGCCCGACTGGGTGCCCCCGCTGCCCGGCCGCCAGCCCGTGCAGGGCGAACTCGCCCACCTGCCGACCGTCATCCTGTGCCAGGACTACAGCCTGCGGGTGCGCAACTACCGCGAATACGCCGCACTGCTGCGCAGCTCCGCCCGCCGGGCCCCCGACATGCGCTTCAACCCGATGCCGATCGAGGACCTGCCCGTCTGCCTCAACCACCCCACCAACAACCCGCAGCACCGGCTGCGCTACAAGGGCAGCGCGCCGCTGCTGCTCGGCAACTCGCTGCACGACCCGTCCACCCCGTACGGCTGGTCGGCCAACGTCGCCAGGCAGCTCGGCCGCAAGGCGGTGCTGCTCACCTACGAAGGCTGGGGCCACCGCATCTACGGCAAGGACGAGTGCAGCACGGTGCCCATCGACAACTACCTGATCTCGCTGACCGTGCCCCCGCACGGCTACCGCTGCCCCGTCGGCGGCCGGGTCGAGAACACGCTCAAGCGGCAGGCCGAACTCTGGCCCACCGACGGCCTCCCCTGGTCGTCCCTGCCCCGCTGACCCCGCGCCCGGGCCCGGCAACCACCCCGGGCCCGGCCCTCAGTGCACTGTCCTGCGCGCCTCGTACCAGGTGGCGCCCACCGGCTCGCCCGCCAGGTTCCAGCTCCACGACACCACGGGCGTGATGCCGAGGTAGAAGCCGGGCCCCACCATGCCGACCCGTTCCACCGGCTCCCCGGCCCGGCCGTAGACGCGCACCCCCCGCGCCACGAACGGCTCCATCGACACCAGGTCGTCGACCACCACCGCCACCAGGTGGTTGCCGGCCCTGACGTTGCGGAACTTGCGCGTCTCCAGCACCGACGCGCCCGACCCGCCGACCCAGAACCGCTCGCCGTCGAACTCGAACGCGACCGGCACCACGTCCGGCTGCCCGCCCGGCCCCAGCGTCGCGATCCGCGCCAGCGGCTGCGACCGCAGGTACGCGATCTCCTCCTCGGTGAACGCCATGACGCTCCTCCTTTCTGTCACGCCCTTCCCCTTGCCGGGGAGCCGTGCGTGACGCCAGACTGCGGCGTGGCCGTTGAAGACCAAGACTGGTGGAAGACGCTGGAGCGCGCCCTGGAGATCGTGGAGCGCGACGTCCGCGCGGCGGGCCTCACCGGCTGACCCCGAGAGGTTGGGCGGCGGCGCCCAGGTTCAGTACGACGGCCTCCACCAAGGTGAGGGGCCTGGATCCCGGGCAGGGCGGCGACCTCACGAGATCGCGAACGTCGCAGAGTTCACCCACCGAACGACCACGGAGTTGACTTGGAAGGCCGCGCCCGTGTGCGCACCCCAGGATGGTGGCGCGCTGCCGGGCTAGGGGCGGGGGCGCATTCCGGCGAAGAGGGCCGCGAGCACCCGGTCGACGTACTCGTGCGTCACCGGCTCCTGCGTGACCATGAGGGTGAAGAACAGCGGCCCCGTCAGGATCGACATGGCCAGGTCCAGGTCGAACTCAGGGGCGAGCTGCCCCTGCTCCCTGGCCTTGGTGAGCCGGGCGACGGTCTTGGCCTCCTGAGGCTTGGTGAAGCGCTCGTTCAGCTCGGCGGCGACGGCCGGGTTGTGCTGGGCCTCGCCGATCAGTGACTGGAAGAGCGGCCCGAACGGGGGGCGGCCGAGCAGGTCGACGGCATGGTGGATCTGCGTGCGGAGGTCGGCCATGACGTCGCCGGTGTCGGGGTAGTCGAGGTCCGGCTGTTGCGGTGACAGTACCGCGTCCAGGAACAGCGCGCCCTTGGACGGCCAGCGGCGGTAGATCGTGTGCTTGCCGACGCCGGCGCGGGCCGCGACCCCCTCGATGCTGAGCTTGGCGTAGCCGACCTCCTGGGCCAGCTCGAGCGTGGTGCGCCGGATGGCCTCGGTCCGGTCGTCGGCCCGGGTGCGTGGGGTGTCCGTCATGTGGACAGCCTATTAGAACGGCACGTGCCGTTGCCGGGGATTGCGGGCGATCGAGGTCAGGCCCGTGCCGTGATCCGCTCGGTGCTCCGGATCACCGCCCGGACGGGCTCCCGGTCTCCGGTCGTGGACCGGACGAGCACCCGGCCGTTGTCAATCTTCACGTCCCAGCGCGGCTCCTCGACCGTCGCGGGCCCGCGCACCACCTTGCCGTCGGCGAGCCGGAACGTGCTGCCGTGCCACGGGCACCGGATGCAGCCGTCGCCGACGATCGTGCCCTCGTCCAGCGGCCCACCGGCGTGCGTGCAGGTGGCCGAGAGCGCGTGCAGCGTCCCGTCGTGCTGGACGAGCAGCACGGCCACCCCGTCCGCCGTGACGCGGTGCGGCCGGCCGTCGCTCACCTCGGCCACCGCCGCGACGTCGGTCCAGTCGGTGACGGGCTGCTGGAACGCGGTGTGGTTGACGCCGACGCCCTGCACGAGCGACAGGCGTCCGCCCAGGTACGCGCCGATCGACGTCATGGCCAGGCCCGCGCCGCTCAGCAGCATCCCGGCCCGCCGCTGCCCGCGCCCGCGCGCGACCCAGGAGGCCGCCTGGAGCGCGGTCGCCGTCACGTTGCACAGCGCGTGCACGAGCCCGGTCCGCTGCTCGGGCCCGTAGGTCTCCGACCAGTCGGACGCCCCCGCCGCCGCAGCGGGCACCGTGGCGATCAGCCCGACGCCGACCAGGCGGCGCGCCGACTCGGCCCCGGCCTCGCCTCCGGCCACGTCCAGGAAGGAGGCCATGGTCCAGGCGCCGATGGGCAGGTCCGTAAGAACGGGGTGCAGCGAGTGGCCCAGCCAGGTGCCCGACAGCGCGTTCTTGATCGCGTCGGGGCGTGTCAGCCGTCCGACCAGGCCCGCGAGCTTGTTCGATGCGCCGTCGAGCGCACTCCAGTCCTCGACTTTTTTGCTCATGACGGCTGGCTTCCCCAGGCCGGGTGACTCATGCCTGGGGAGCCCGGCGCGCTACGGCCGCTCGGCGCGCAGCCGGTCGACGGCGGCCGTCGCGTGCACCGCGTACTCGCCGAGAAGCTCGGAGTGGGCCTGTTCGAGGCCGAGGATGACGGCGCCGAGCACGGTGGCGAGCGCGCCGACGACGCTGCTGGAGATCGCCACGAACTCGTGCAGCGGCCGGGCCGCCGCCTGCACCGCCTCGACGACCTCGGGAGCGTCGCCGATCTCGCCGCCGATCACCACCAGGTCGGGGTCGACGACCGCCGCGAGCGCGGCGCACGCCCTGGCGACGTCCAGCACGTACGCGTCGAGCACGGCCTTGGCCTCGGCCGAGCCGGCGGCGACGTCGGCCAGGATCGCCTTGACCACCTCGCCGACGGAGGCCGCGCCGGGAGCCTGCGAGCGGTAGGAGTCGACCAGGCGGGAGGCCGCCAGCCGCTCCTCCATCGCGTGGCGCGAGGTCTGCTCGGCGCCGTCGGCCCACGGGAACGGCAGCCGCGACAGCTCGCCCGCCGCGCCGTGCGCGCCGCGCACCAGGCGGCCCTCGTTGATGAGCCCCGCGCCGACGCCCACGCCGAGCTGCAGGTAGGCCAGGCTCGGCACGTCGGCCCCGGCGCCGATCCGCATCTCGGCCACCGCCGAGCAGTTGACGTTGTTCTCCAGCCGCACCGGGCCGTCGAAGTGGTCGGTGAGCGCGTCGAGCAGCGTGGCGACGGCGCCCTTCTCCTGTCCGGCGGAGGCGGGCACCTGGCTGCGGCGCGCGTCGATGATCTGCGGCAGCGCGATCGTCACGGCCCGCAGCCGGTCGCGTCCGGCGCACCAGTCGGCGAGCTGCCGGGCCGCCCGCTCCATGACGTGCGGCGACGGCTCGCGGCGGCGGGCCTCGCCGGGGCGGACCGGCTCGGAGATGGACACGTGCGTGGTGCGCGCCCCGGCGAGGTCGACGGCCATCAGCTCGACGTGGGAGCTGCCCAGGTCGACGCCGAGCGCCCAGCCGACCTCGTCGGCCGCCTCGAACAGCACGGCCGGCTTGCCCGTAGCCGGGACATGCCGGCCGTTGCGGCGCAGGTAGCCGGCCTCCTCCAGGGCGCTGACGGCGTCGTTGACGCTCGGCTTCGACAGGCCGGTGGCGGCGAGCAGCCGGGGCCGGGTGGTCGAGCCGTGCCCGAGCGTGTGACTCAGGACGTGGCGCTGGGTCGGGGGGAGTTCCGGCGAACGCATGTGGTCATCCAATCGGAGTCACGCCTGTCTTGTCAGGGCGCGTACGGCGGCGGCGGAACTCGCCCGGGAGGCGCCGAAGGTCCGTACCACGCCGGTGGCGCGCGGGTAGTCCGTCCCCGGGTAGCCCATGTCGACGACGACCAGGCGCGGCGCGTCCAGCCGGGCGAAGACCTCGGCGCTGGCGGGATGGCGGGGCAGGTCCCGTACGACGGCCACGACGACGTCGGACGGCCCGAGGCCCGGCAGGTCGGGCAGGTCGCTGATCGGCGGGGTCAGGACGTGGTCGGCGAACGCGACGCCGGCCGCGCGCAGCTCCGGCCCGATGCCCCACGGGACGGGCCCGGCCGCGATGGAGGTCCGGTCGTCGAACGTGACGACGTGCACAGTGCCACCCGGGCCGCCCGCGATGGACGCGTCGCCCTCGACGGTGGTCGCCCTCCAGGCCGCGGCCAGCCCGGCCGCGCGCTCGGCGGCGGTGTCGGCGGCCCCGGGCACGCCGACCGTGCCGGGGTAGGCGCGGGCCATCGCGGCGACCCGCCGGTTGGCCTCCTCCAGCCGCTCGGCGGACAGCTCGCCGGACCGCACGGCGGCGACGATCGCGTCGACGACGGCGGTGGTCGCCTCCTCGTACTGCTCGGCCCCGAGGCACAGCACGTCGACGCCGGCGCGCAGCGCGCCCACGGCGGCGGCGGGCAGCGACGAGGCGTGGTTCAGCACGCCGTGCATCTCCAGCGCGTCGGAGATGACGACGCCGTCGTAGCCGATCTCGTCCCGCAGCAGGCGGCTGATCACGGCGGGGCTGAGCGTCGTGGGCGCCGAGGGGTCGAGGCAGTCGACCACCACGTGCGCGGTCATCATGCTCGCCACGCCGGAGGCGGCCGCGCTGACGAAGGTCCGCAGGTGCTCGTCGTCGAACTCGGCCCGCCCGGCGGTCACCCGGCCGAGCGACAGGTGCGAGTCCAGCAGCGAGCCGCCGAGCCCCGGGTAGTGCTTGACGCACGCCGCCACGCCCGCCTCCTGCAGGCCCTCGATCCAGGCGGCGGCGTGCTCGGCGTTGTCACGCGGGCTGCGGCCGTAGGAGCGGGTGGTCAGCGGGCTGAGCGGGTCGGTCACGTAGTCGCCGATCGGCGCCAGGTTGTAGTTGACGCCGAGGTCGCGCAGCTCGGCGCCGATGCCGCGGCCCACCGCCCGGGTGGCGGCCAGGTCGCCGTTCTCGCTCAGCACCCGGTTGCCGGGGTAGGGGCTGCCCTCGTCGTGGTGGATGCGGGTGACGTCGCCGCCCTCCTCGTCGATCCCCACGACGGCGTCCGGCCGGGCCTCGCGGATCTGCCGCACGAGCTCCGCCACCTGCTGCGGCGACACGATGTTGCGGCCGAACAGGATGACGCCCGCCATCCCCTCGCGCAGCCGGTCGAGCAGCCAAGGCGGCGCGGTGGTGCCCTCGAAGGCGGGCAGCACGGTGCCGAGGGCGAGTTGCCGCAGGTCTGATGTCATGCGAATTGCTCCTCATATGCCAGGTGGGCGAGCCGTACGGCCCCGAAGACCGGCTCGGTGCCGAGGACGGACAGCGGCAGCGTGACGCCCTGTTCGACCAGCGCTTCGGCGAACGCGGACCGGAACGACGGCTGCTTGACCATGACCGCGCCCGCGCCGACGACGGCGTCCGCGCGGACCCCGAGGCGCAGCGCGGCCACGACGTTGCCGGCGAGCCGCTGGGCGTTGCCCACGATGGCCCGCCGCGCGCTGGGGGAGCCGGCCTCCGCGCAGGCGAAGACGCTCTCGGCGAGCTCGCCCAGCTCCTCGCGCACGCCCTCCAGCGCTCCCGGGAGGCGGCGGTCCTCGATGACGTCGAACGCGCCCGCGACGAACGTGCGGAACACCCGGTCGCCCTCGCCGCGGTCCAGGCTCTCGGCGTACAGCCGCAGGGCGTCGATGACGATGCGCGGCGCGCTCCCGTGGTCGCCGAGCAGCCAGCCCCACCCGTCGGTGAGGATCGTGACGCCGTCGGGGGTCCGGCCGCCGACGACGGCCCCGGTTCCCGCGATCACCGACACGGCATGGTCGTACCCGCCTGCCAGGCCGACCAGCAGGGCGTCGTTGCAGACCCGTACGGTGACGCCGGGGCCGAACTCGGCGGCCACGGCGGCGTGCAGCTCCCTGGTCAGCGCCTCGGAGTCGCAGCCGCGGGCGCCGACGCCGACGGCGGCGAGCCGGTGGCTCGCGGGCGCCACCTGGCCGGTGGCGGCGCGGATCAGCGCGGCGCGCCCGGCCGTGGACAGGTCGTTCCAGTCGGTGTTGGGCAGGGTCTGACCGGCGAGGTGCTCGCCGGTGACGGCGTCCTCGACGTGGACGCGCAGGTACGAGCCGCCGATGTCGAGGCCCGCGACGCCGGGGCGCGGCTGGGGGGCCACGCTCACGCGGTCGTCTCCACCTTCGTGTCGAGGCGGGTGAACACCGCGTCCTCGGGGCGCCGGCCGGTGGCCGCGCAGGCCTCCTGGACGACCATCTGGCAGATGACGGTGGCCGCGATGGACAGCTCGGCGCCGCTCATCCCGGGCAGGTGGATCTGGTGCAGCGGGCCGGGGCCGTCGTAGGCGATCGGTTCGGCGCCGATGAGGTGCACGGTGGCGCCGTGGTCGGCGAGCTGGCGGGCGAGCAGCGCCTCGCTGCCGCAGTCGACGATCACGTGGACGGTGCCCGGCCGGGCGCTGTCCATGAATCCGTGCAGGTAGGAGCGGGTGTCGAAGCTGGAGGCAGGCAGTGCGACGCCTTCGCGGAACAGCAGCGAGGCGCCCTCGGCCGCCGCCAGCCCCGCTCCGGAGGAGACCACGTCGAGGTGGCCGGCGCGCACCAGGTCGGCGGCGATGCGCCCGGCTGCCGCGCGCTGCCCGTCGATCACCGTGGCCAGCCGCTCGCCGAACGAGCGCCAGCGCGGCTCGTCGACGCCGCCGGTCAGGTGCTCGGCCAGCATGGCCAGGGCGAGCGCGGTGGCCGTGTAGCCGACGGTGGACACGCGGGAGTCGGCGACGCCGCCCAGCCACAGGTGCCGGGGGGCCAGCTCGGACACCGGCGAGGGCGTCCGGTTGACGACGCTCATCCGCGACCCCTCGGGGGCCAGTGACAGCGCGCGCACGATCTCGACGCTGCGTCCCGACTGGGAGACCCCCAGGTACGTCGTCTCCGGGCGCACCTGGTCGGCGGTGAAATCGGCTCCAGTCAGCAGCTCGCACGCCACGCCGCGCGCGGTGAGCCCGGCGACCAGCACGTGCGCGGCGGCGCGGCTGGCCCCGATCGCGAAGGCGACGAGGCGGGTGACGCCGCCGTGACGGTCAAGCTGCCCCGGCAGAGCCCCGGCGAGGTCCGCCAACGACTCGGGCTGGCTGCGAAAGGCCTCGTCAAAGGAGTTCCACGGGAAAACTGTTGCTGTAGCCATGTTAGTAAGGTAGCTTACCTTACTCAGGATCGTCAAAGGAGTACGAATCCTGTGGAGGTGTACCCGAATGCATGATCGTCCGTCGCAGCCCCAGCCGACCCGCCGTTCGGTCCTGGCGTTCCTGGCGCTGTCCCCCGTCGCCGGCGCGCTCGCCGCCGGCTGTGCCACGTCCGGCGGAAAGCAGGCGCCCGCCGCGTCCCCGACGGGCCGTGCCGTCGCGGGCAATCCGTTCGGGGTGGCCGCCGGCACGCCCGTCGAGGTCGTGCTCTTCGACGGCGGCTACGGCCAGGCCTACATCAAGCTGCCCGTCGAGCTCTACCAGAAGAAGCATCCCAAGACCGAGGTCAAGCAGACCTCCACCCAGCAGATCCAGCAGACGCTGCAGCCGCGCTTCGTCGCCGGCAACCCGCCGGACGTCGTCAACAACTCCGGCTCCAACGCCATCGACTACGGCGCGCTCGTCGGCGACAAGGCCCTGCTGTCGCTGGCCCCGCTGCTGGACGCGCCCTCTTGGAGCGATCCAGCCGTGCCCGTGCGCGACACCCTGCGCCCCGGCGTGGTCGAGGTCGGCACGCACGACGGCCAGTTCGTCGTCCTCAACTACTCCTACGGCGCCTACGGTGCCTGGTACAGCGCCTCCCTGTTCGAGGAGAAGGGCTGGACCTACCCGCAGACCTGGGACGACTACCTCGGGCTGTGCGACAAGATGGCCACCGCCGGCATCGCCCCCTGGACCTACCCCGGCCAGTTCCCGTACTACATGTTCTGGTGGCTGGCCTCGATGATCTACAAGGTCGCGGGCAAGGAAGTCATCGACAAGATCAACAACTTCGAGAAGGACGCCTGGACCGACGAGCGGGCCGTCGCCGCGCTCAAGGCGTTCGAGGCCATCCCCGCCAACGGCTGGGTGCTCAAGGGCAGCTCGGGCCTCAACCACACCGACGCCCAGATGCAGTTCCTCCAGGGCAAGGCCGGATTCGTCCCCGGCGGCTCCTGGCTGGAGAAGGAGATGGGCGACAGCGTCCCGGCCGGCTTCGACATGTCGATCTGCCGCGTCCCGTCGATCACCGACGCCGACGACCGGCCGTTCGGCGCCCTGTGCGCCAAGGCGGGCGAGCCGTACATCGTCCCGCGTGACGCCGCCAACTCCGCCGGCGGCCTGGAGTTCCTGCGCGCGATGCTCTCGAACGAGGGCGGCTCCAACTTCATCGCCCAGGCCGGCGCGCTCTCCTCCAACCGCAACGCCACGCTGCCCGCCGACGCCAAGCACGGCCTCGTCTCCATCAACGACGCGCTCAAGGAGGCCGGCGACAACATCTTCGGCCTGACCGTCGACACCCGCAACAGCCGCCTGTGGAACGACATCGCCAAGGTGATGGGCCGGTTCATGAACGGCGACGTGAAGGCCGACCAGCTCGCCAAGGAAGCGCAGCGCCTCACCGACGCGGCCCGGAACTGAGATGCGAAACCGGCACCAGCGCCGTGTGATCGTCGGCTTCCTCGCCGCGCCGCTCATCCTTTACACGGTGTTCGTGGCCTCGCCGTACGTGCAGGCGTTCTACATCGCCATCACCGACTGGCGGGGCCTGTCGGCCGAGTTCGACGTGATCGGCCTGGCCAACTTCGCCGAGCTCTTCGGCGACCCGGTCTTCTGGAAGGCGCTCGGCAACAACCTGATCCTCCTGATCACGCTGCCGCTCGTCACGATCGGGCTGGCGCTGTTCCTGGCGTTCATGCTGAACGCCGCGGGCGGCCCCCGCAGCGGGGAGATCCGCGGCGTCCGGGGCGCCACGTTCTACCGGGTCGTGTTCTTCTTCCCGTACGTGCTGTCGATCGCGATCATCGGCGTGCTGTGGATGAACATCTACAACCCGATCAACGGCCTGCTCAACGGCGGGCTGCGCGCGATCGGGCTCGGGCACGTGCAGCCGTCGTGGCTCGGCGACGAGAGATTGGCCTTCTGGGCGGTGCTCGCCGTCCTCGTCTGGAACGGCGTCGGCTTCTACGTCGTCCTGTTCACCGCCGGCCTCAAGGCGATCCCCGCGTCGCTGCTGGAGGCCGCGGTGCTCGACGGCGCCTCCAGGAGCCAGGTCTTCTTCCGCATCACCGTGCCGCTCATCTGGGAGAACATCCGCACAGCGGCCGTCTACCTGGGGATCGCGGCACTGGACGCGTTCGCCATCGTGCAGATCATGACCGGCGGCGGGCCGAACGACTCCACCCAGGTGGGCTCGTTCTACCTCTACCAGAACGCGTTCTCCTACGGCCGGTTCGGCTACGCCTCGGCGATGGGCGTCGTGCTCTTCGTCGTCACCCTGGCCCTGTCCGCCTTCACGCTCCGCGCGACCCGCCGAGAGAGGATCGAATTCTGATGGCCGCCACCGGTGCGCGCAGGCCGCGAGGCAGATCCGCGGGCCCGACGATCGCCGTCGCCCAGGCGTTCCTCGTCCTGTGGGCCGTCGTGTCGACCGTGCCGCTGATCTGGGCCGTCGTCAGCTCGTTCAAGAGCGACCCGGAGATCGTCGCCGACCCGTGGTCGCTCCCCGAGGCCCTGCGCTGGGACAACTTCGCCCGCGCCTGGGACACCGCCTCCATCGGCACGTACTTCGGCAACACCGTGATCGTCGTCGGCGGCGGCGTCGTGCTGACGCTGCTGCTGTCGGCCATGGGCGCCTACGTGTTCGCGCGCTTCGACTTCCGCGTCAAGGGCGTGCTCTACTACTTCTTCATCGCCGGGATGACGTTCCCCGTCTTCATGGCGCTCGTCCCGCTGTTCTTCGTCGTGCAGAACCTCGGGCTCGGCAACTCGCTGCCCGGCCTCATCCTCGTGTACGCCGCGTACTCGCTGCCGTTCTCGATGTTCTTCCTGGTGGCGTTCTTCCGCACGCTGCCCGAGGAGGTCGCGGAGGCGGCCAAGCTCGACGGGTGCGGCGAGGTGGCCACGTTCTTCCGGGTGATGCTGCCGATGGCCAAGCCGGGGCTCATCAGCGTCGGCATCTTCAACTTCATCGGCCAGTGGAACCAGTATCTGATCCCGTTGGTGCTGGTCAGCGACGACAGCAAGTTCGTCCTGTCGCAGGGGCTGGCCAACCTCGCGGTCGAGCAGGGCTACGCCGGTGACCGTTCGGGCCTGTTCGCGGGCCTGACGATCGCGATGGCGCCGATCCTGATCGTCTACGTCCTCCTCCAGCGCCGCATCCAGGCCGGCATGACCGCGGGGGCGCTCAAGTAGGCGCGATCTTGACTCGAAGGGTCCGATGTATTTGCCGTAGAAGTCAAGCTGGGACCCCACCCTCTCTGCTGCATCACCCTTGCGCATGCCGCGCGGTAGGTGCGAGACTGGCGATCATCTAAATAGAAAAGATTCTTTCCTATTAGAATCCGCTCTCTTATAGATCCCATGTCTTGGAGGCAGACAGCCCAATGACTACCGATCACGTGGTCGCGGGCCATACCCGCGTGCTGTCGTCCGGCCAGGAGCGGCTCTGGTTCCTGAACCAGCTCGACCCCGGCAACGCCTCCTACAACATGTTCGTCACCGAGCGCCTGCGCGGCTCGCTCGACGCCGACGCGCTCGAACGCGCGCTCCTCGCCGTCGCCGCCCGGCACGAGGTGCTGCGCACCCGCTACGCCGACGAGGACGGCCGGCCGGTCGCGGTCGTCGACCCGCACCCGCGCGTCACCCTGACCAGGGTCGACCTGACCGGCCCCGACGGCGAGGAACGCGCCGCCCGGCTGGTGTCCGAGTGGACCGGACGGCCGTTCGACCTGGTGGAGGACCAGCCGCTGCGGGCCGGCCTGATCCGGCTCGGCCCCGGCGAGCACGTGTTCGTCGTCGTGCTGCACCACATCGCCGCCGACGGCTGGTCGCTCGGCATCCTGCTGCGCGAGCTCACCCGCGCCTACAACGGCGAGCCGGCCCCGGCCCCGCTGACCCTGCAGTACGCCGACCACGCCCGCGAGCAGCGCGAACGGGACGCCACGCCGCCCCAGGCGCTGGTCGACCGGCTCAGGAACGCGCCCGCGCTGGAACTGCCCGCCGACCGGCCGCGCCCGCTCGTGAAGACCACCGCCGGCGACCGCGTCGTCACCACCCTGCCCGCCGGGCTCAGCGACCGCATCGGTCTGCTGGCCAGGCGGGAGCGGTGCACGCTGTTCATGACGTTGCTCGCCGCGTTCCAGGCGCAGCTCTCCCGCTACAGTGGCCAGCAGGACGTGTGCGTGGGCACCCCGGTCTCCACCCGCGACAGCGAGGAGCTGGAGCCGCTGATCGGCTTCTTCCTCAACACGCTGGTGGTGCGCACCGACCTGTCCGGCGACCCCACCTTCCGCGAGCTCATGCACCGGGTGCGCGCCACGGCGATGGAGTCGCTGATGGCCTCCGACGTGCCGTTCGACCGGCTCGTCGACGCCCTCGACCTGCGCCGCGACCTCAGCCGCACGCCGCTGTTCCAGGCCGAGTTCGTCATGGGCGCCGAGACCGCCGGGCAGCTCGCGCTCGACGGCGTGACGGCCGAGCCCTACGACCCGGGGACCGCGCAGGCCAAGTTCGACCTGGCGCTGGAGGCGGCGCCCGGGGCCGACGGGCTGCGGCTCTTCCTCGTCTACAGCACCGACCTGTTCGACCGCGCCACCGCAGAGCGCTTCTCCGGCCACTTCGCCAACGTGCTGCGCCAGGTGGCCGACGACCCCGAGGTGCGGCTGTCGGAGCTCGAACTCGCCGGGCCGGGGGAGCTGGCCCTCCTCGACGCGTGGAGCCGGGCCGAACCGGTGCCGCCCCGGGCGCGCACGCTGCACGAGATGGTGGCCGCCACCGCCGCCGCCCGCCCGTCGCACCCCGCCATCGTCCAGGCCGGGCGCACGCTCACGTACGCCGAGCTCGACGGCCGCGCCGACCGGCTCGCCGCGCTGCTGCGCGAGGCCGGGGTGGGCATCGGCGACCGGGTGGCGATCTGCCTGGAGCAGTCGCCCGAGCTCGCCGTGGCCGTGCTCGGCGTGCTCAAGGCCGGAGCCGCGTACGTGCCCGTCGACCCCGAGCAGCCGGACGAGCGGCTGGCGTACCTGCTGACCGACTCGGGAGCGGCGGCGCTGGTCGCCGACGCCCCGGTGGGCGGCTTCGCCGGGCCGCTGCTCGGCGTCCCGCAGGAGAGCGGCGAGCCGGTCGGGCCGGCGGCCGGGCCGGACGACCTGGCGTACGTGATCTACACCTCCGGGTCCACCGGGCGGCCGAAGGGCGTGGCCGTCCAGCACCAGCAGGTCCTCAACTACCTGTCCGACGTGCGCGAACGCTTCGGCGTCGTGGACGGGGCCAGGTTCGGGCTGCTGCAGTCGCTCTCGTTCGACTTCGGCGTCACGGTCTTCTACCTGGCGCTCATGACCGGCGGGACGCTGGAGCTGTACCCGTCACGGATCTCCGGGGCCGAGTTCGCCGGCCACGGCCTGGACTACCTGAAGATGACCCCGTCCCACTTCGGCGCGCTGGCCGCCGAGGTGCCGCCGGAGGAGCTGCTGCCCAGCCGTACGATGATCTTCGGTGGCGAGGGGTCGAGCTGGCAGCAGACCAGGGAGCTCGCGGCGCTGGGCCGGTGCGAGATCGTCAACCACTACGGCCCGACCGAGACCACCGTGGGCGTCACCACCTACACGGTCAGGCCCGACGACGAGATCCGCGGCCCCGTCACGCCGATCGGCCGCCCGCTCGGGCACGCCCGCGTCCACGTGCTCGACGCCGCGATGCGGCCGGTGCCGATCGGCGTGCCCGGCGAGCTGTGCGTCGGCGGTGACCGGCTGGCCCGCGAATACCTCGGCAGGCCGGACCTGACGGCCGAGAAGTTCGTGACCGTCCGGGGCGAGCGCCTCTACCGCACCGGCGACCTGGCCCGCTGGCTGCCGAGCGGCGACCTGGAGTTCCTGGGCCGCCGCGACCTCCAGGTGAAGATCCGCGGCTACCGGGTGGAGCTGGGCGAGATCGACGAGGCGCTGCGCAAGCTGCCCGGCGTCGCGCACGCGGTGGCCGACGCCCGGGGCGAGCCCGGCGCGCTGGAGCTGGTCGCGTACCTGGTGGCCGACGGCGAGCGGATGCCGGTCGGCGAGCTGCGGCGGGCGCTGGGCGTCGCGCTGCCCGAGTACATGGTGCCGACCCGCTACGTGTGGCTGGACCGGCTGCCGCTGAAGTCGCACGGCAAGGTCGACCGGGCCGCGCTGCCCGAGCCGGAGGCCGAGCGCCCCGACCAGGGCGTGGCCTACGAGCCGCCGTCGGGGCCGGTGGAGGAGGTGATCGCGGCGGCCGTGGCCGACGTGCTCGGGCTGCCCCGGGTCGGCGCGCTCGACGACTTCTTCGACCTGGGCGGCCACTCGCTGCTGGCCACCCGCGTCGTCGCCAGGCTCCGCCGCGACCTGCCCGAGGAGTGCGCTCCGGTCAGCGTGATGGACCTGTTCCAGCATCCGACCGTGCGCCGGCTGGCCGCCGTGGCGGGCGAGCCGTCGGCCCGGCGCGGGCTGCTCTACCTGCTCACGCCGCCCGGCCCGGCCACGCGCACGCTCGTCTGCGTCCCGTACGGCGGGGGCAGCGCGGTCGTCTACCAGCCGCTGGCCGACGCCCTGCCGGAGGGCACGGCGCTGTACTCGGTGGCCGTGCCGGGCCACGACCTCGGCCTCGCCGAGGAGCCCAGGCCGCTGGCGCAGGTGGCCGCCGAGTGCGCGGCCGAGATCATGGAGAAGGTCGGCGGGCCGCTGTCGCTGTACGGGCACTGCGGGGTCGGCGGCGCGCTGACCGTGGCGATCGCCCGGCTGCTGGAGGAGGCAGGCCGCGAGATCGAGACCGTCTACCTGGGCGGGATCTTCCCCTTCGCCCGGCCGACGCGTGGGCTGCTCGGCCTGTGGGCGAAGCTCACCGGCAGCGACCGGTGGCGCAGCGACCGGGGTCAGCTCGCCTGGCTGACCTCGATGGGCGCCGACCTGGGCGACCTCGACGAGGAGCAGCGGGCGTTCATCGTGCGCAACATGCGGCACGACGCGCGGCAGGCGGAGGAGTACTTCACCGGACTGCTGGACGCCGACGCCGCGCCGCTGCGGGCGCCGATTGTGTCGGTCGTGGGCGAGCAGGACCCGACGACGGAGTACTACGAGGAGCGCTACCGCGAGTGGCACTTCATGACCGGGCGCACGACGCTGGCGGTGATCAGCGAAGCCGGTCACTATTTCCTGAAATATCGGGCGGAGGAGCTGGCCGCGATCCTCTCCCGCGACCCGCTCACCCCCGGCGACAGCGGCCCCGGCTGGAGCGTCGAGGCCACCGCCACCCCACAGGCCACCGCCCCCGAGACCGCCGCCGGACCCGAACCCAGCGTCGGCCGCTTCCTGGCCGTGGCGCTCGGCCAGATGGTGACGATCACCGGCGCGACCATCACCGAGTTCGCCATCCCCATCTGGATCTACCTGAGCACCGGGCGGCTCGCGCAGATGGCGCTGATGACCGTGCTCGCCGTGATCCCGGGCGTGCTCGCCGCGCCGCTGGTCGGCGCCATCGTCGACCGGACCAGCAGGCGCAAGGTGATGCTCGCGAGCAGCGTCGCCGGCCTCGCCATCCAGGGCGCGGCGGCCGCCCTGCTGTTCACCGACAGGCTTGACACCTGGACCCTGTACCCGCTGCTCACCATGCTGTCGGTGGCGCTGGCCTTCCAGCGGGTCGCGTACTCGTCGGCCATCCCGCAGCTCGTGCCCAAGCGCTACCTCGGCCACGCCAACGGCGTCGCGCAGATGACGGCGGGCGTCGCCCAGTTCGTCGCCCCGCTGGCCGCGGTCGGGCTCATGTCCGTGATCGGGCTCGGCGGCATCCTCATCGCCGACATCATCGGCTACCTGGTCGCCGCCATCGTGCTGACCGTGGTGCGCTTCCCCGCCACACTCGCCCACCAGCGCAGGGAGTCGGTCGGCGCCGAGATCAAGGCCGGGTTCCGGCTGTCGATCGGCAACCGGGACTTCCGGGCGATGGTCGCGTTCTTCGCGCTGCTGGCCATCGTGCTGTCACCGGTCTTCATGCTCTACTCGCCGCTCGTGCTCTCCTTCTCCGGCCTGTCGCAGGTCGGCGTGATCGCGCTGTGCGGCGGCGCGGGCGCGGCCGCAGGCGGCCTGTGGATGAGCCTGTGGGGCGGCCCCCGGCGCCGGCGCATGATCGGCATGCTGCTGCTCACGCTGGTGATCGCGGTGTCCTGCGTGCTCGTCGGCCTGACCCGGTCGCTCGTGCTCATCGGCATCGGCGCGTTCGGCGTGTCGCTGGGGCTGGCGCTGGTCAACGGCGTGTACGCGACCATCATCCAGGTCAAGGTGCCCCAGCGCTACCACGGCAGGGTGTTCGCGCTCAACCAGATGGTGGCCTGGTCCACGATCCCGCTCGGCGTCGGCGTGCTGACGCCGCTCGCCGAACGGGCGCTCGAACCGCTCATGCTCCCCGGCGGCGCGCTGGCCGGCACCGTCGGAGCCGTGATCGGCACCGGTCCTGGACGCGGCATCGCGCTGATCTACGTGATCTTCGGGCTGTTCATCGCGCTGCTGGTGGCGGGCGCGCTCCGGACCAGGGTGCTGTCCCGCTTCGACGACCACGTCCCCGACGCGACCCCCGACGACCTGATCGGCGTCGCCCGCCTCAAGCAGAGCGAATAGCGGCGACCGGCTCAGCGGGCGGCGTCGAGGACCGCCCGCTGCCCGGCCGTCAGCTCCAGGTCCACCGCGCCCAGACTCTCCTCCAACTGCTCGACCGAAGAGGCCCCGACCAGCGGGGCGGCACCCGCCAGCTCTCCAGGTACGCGTGCGCGTACATGGCTGAGACTCGTCGAGGCTCAGCACGCTGACCCGCCGACGGGTCCCCGGATCACTGCCGATCACGCGGTACTTCAGGACAATCGTCTCCCGGGCGTTCATCGGAGGCAGCGCCGGAGTATCGCCGCTAGAGCCGGCTAAAGGTCAAGCACGGCCCGTTACGCCCGCCGTCGTACGGGCCCGTGCGCCCTGACGTCGCGCTTGTCCGTCCCTAGGGGCGATCCCCGAGGCCCACGGCGGTACGCGCCGGTCCCCGCGTACGTGCGACGGTGTAGGACGACTGCCTCCCGTGGGCCGACGTAGCCGGACCTGGATTTCGCGACTCTGGATCCAACGCGGAACGACACCGACAGGGAGCGCGAGATGAACACCACCGTCACCCCCACCCAGACCATGATCACCGGGCTGGCCGGCTGGCTGTCCCGGCACAGCATCGACATCCTGCGGGTCAGCCTCGGCCTGGTGTTCGTGGCCTTCGGCACGCTCAAGTTCTTCCCAGGGGTCAGCCCGGCGGAGGCCTTGTCCGTGGCCACGCTGGAGAAGCTGTCGTTCGGCATGCTGTCCGGCTACGCGGCGCAGTTCGTCATCGCCGCCATGGAGGTCTTCATCGGGCTCACGCTGGTCACCGGCAAGTTCCTGAAGACCGGGCTCGTGGTGATGGCCGGCGCGCTGGCCGGCTTCTTCGCCCCGTACGCGCTGTTCTTCACGAACCTGTTCCCCGGGGCTCCCACGCTCGAGGCGCAGTACATCTTCAAGGACATCGTGCTCGCGGCGGCCGCCATGGTGATCGGCGCCCGCGCACTCGGCGCCCGCCTGGTCCCCGCCCGTGCATGACCAGCCCAGCCCCCCGCCTCCCGGCTCTGCCCCGGGAGGCATCTCCATGCCCACCCCCGCGGCCCACACCTCACACCAGGCCCCGCCGGGCCGGTCGGCCGGGCCGGGGCGGACGTTCTGGGTCGGTCGGGCTGGGTCGGCCGCGCCGAGCTGGCGCGCGCGGGCTGGGTCGGCCGTGCCGGGACGGTCGGGCTGGGTCGGCCGTGCCGGGTCGGGCGGGCGGGGTCGGCGCGCCCCGGCGGGGGCGGCCGCTCCAGCGGGTCACGCCGGGGCGATCGCCTGGAGGAGGGCGCGGGCCTCGGCGACCGTGCGGGCGGCGCCCTTGCGGGCCGCCAGCTCGGCCAGCCCGGGAATGCCGACCCGCGCTCCGGCCTGTGGGCCGGTGTGCGCCCCGGCCAGGGCGGCGGCCTTGACCGCGACCGCGAGCAGGTCGGCGAGCCCCGGACGGGCAGGCTCACCGGCCCCCGGCAGCAGGGCGGGCAGCGCGGACGCCAGCATCGCCCACGTCTCGCCGTGCGCCCCCGACAGCGCGAGCTCCTCCAGCGCGGGCGCGACCCGCTTGAGCGTCACGGACTCCAGCGCGACAAGCGTGGCCAGCGCCCAGCCGAGATCCCCGGCTGACAGCTCCCCGCGCAGGGCGAGGATCTTCGCCGCGTCGATCGCGTGCACCCGTACGGCGGGCTGCTTGTGCCCCATGCCCAGCACGATCGCGGCGGCCGTGGCCCGCCCCACCGGGCCGTCCCCGTACGCCAGCGCGGGCAGCACGTCCACCTGGGCGTCACGATGGCGCAGGTCCACGGCGAAACACTCCAGCACGTGCGCGGCCAGCGCTTCCCGATGGGACGGCAGCACCGAGGGCCACCACGCCATCCGGTCCGAATGGCCGGCGAAGTATTCCCTGGGCTCCAGCGTGAACAGCTCGCGGATCCGCTCCGGCAGGCCCGGCGCCGGCGTCATGCGGGCGTGCAGCTCGGTGACGGGGGCGTAGTTCTGGTAGCCGCCGAGGTTCCGCATCACGCTCGCCGGGCCGTACGTGATGACCGGATCGGCCGCCCCGCCCGTCCGCAACGCCGCCAGCCTCCGCCCCGCCGCCGACGTCAGTCTCTCCGCCCGGCCGAGCGCCACCGGGTCGACGGCCCGGGGCAGGCGGAGCAGCGCCTGGCAGAAGTCCAGAGGCAGCGGCTCGCGGTCACCCAGGAGTTCGAGCCGGTCGACGAGCGTTGCGGGGTCGAGGCGCCCCGTGCGCGCGGTCGGGGTGGCCAGCAGCAACGGGACGCTCCTACCCGCCTCGAACAGGGCCACGACCTCCCGGTAGCGGTCCCTGATGAACCAGTCGAGCACGGTCTCATAGGGAGGATTCCTCGCCAGGTAGTCGCTGATCTGGCGGGAAAGCACGGCGCTGTCCGACGGCGACACCACCGCGAGCGCGCACAGGGACAGCAGCGAGTAAGGGTGGTAGCAGGTGCTCGGGTCAGCCCATAACGGGTAGCCGTGCTCGAAGCTGCCCCACCGCTCGTTCCGCCACGGCCGCAGCGCCTCGGCAGTGCCCTCGCGGTCACGGTGGGCGTGCTCGACCAGCGCGGCGAGCATCAGCTCGTAGCGGATGGGGTCGTGCGGCCAGCTCATGGAGGACAGCGCGGCGGCCAGCTCCGCCGCCGAGCCGATCGGCCCCGGCATGCCCGGCAGCGCGGGCGCGGTCAACGGCGTGGTGACCGGGGCCTCGGGCGGCGCCGGCACGACCTCCCCGTAGGCGGCGGCGATCCGGGCCAGGGCCTCCGGCGGCAGGACCGCCGCAGCCTCCCGCACCGCCTCACGGGCCGCCCGGCTCGCCTGCGGCGCCAGCTTGACCGCCAACCGCACCGCCCGATCCCGCAACGACGGCACCTCCACCCCGAAAACCAGCCCCAACGCCGCAACCGCCCCATCAACGCGACCGGACGGGCCCTCGCCGGGCGGGCCGCTGACGCGGTCGGACGGGGCCTTCGGGCGTGGGGTGGCTGGGCGGGTGGGGGCGGACTGCGCAATCCACTGGAGCGCCGTCGTCACGTACTTCCGCTCCTGCCGGAACGCCAGCGCGCCGACCGCCTCGGCGAACAGCTCGTCGCCCAGCCCGCCCGCTTCGTCGGCGCGGCGCAGCTCGGCGGCGGCCAGCCGCACCAGCGGCGAGGCGGCGAACGGCAGCACCCGCACCAGGTCCACCACGGGAAGCTCCGCCACCTCCGGCCGCAACTCCTCCCACAGGGCCACGAACGGCTCGACCTCCCGGGCGTCACCGCCGTTGAGGAACTTCGACGCGCACCCGCCGATCAGCGCCTTCCGGTCCAGCCGCCCTTCGCCCGCCAGCCCGGCCAGCGCCCCGATCACCGTGGGGTGCTGGTACGCCGAGTTCCACGCCCGGTCGTGCGCCAGCGGCCGGGCGACGCCTTCGGCCTGGAACAGCCGGGGCGCCATGAAGTCCAGCAGCGGATGGTCGCGCACCAGGTCGGCGCCCGCGCCCGTCCACAGCCTGTGGTGCAGGTGCCACACCCAGCCCGCCACGAACGCGTCGTTGTCGGGCGGTTCGATCCCCGTCTCGATCACCAGCGTGGCGGCCAGGTCCCAGCCGGGCTCGCCGTCCACCCGCCCCGCGAGCCCGCGACCGCCCGGACGGAGCCCGGCGGCCAGCCGTCGGGCCAGGTCGCGCCGCCACGGCTCCGGCCGGTCCCGGACCAGCCGCGAGATCCGCTCGGCGTCGGCCTTGGGCGACGGCACCGTACGCAGCTCGCGCCGGTCGAGCCAGGCGGCGACCTGGGCGGCCCCGCCCAGGCAAGCAGCCCCCGCCATGCGCAGGGCGGGAGCGGCGCCGGCGACCCCCCAGCGTGACTCGTCGCGCACCCGCGCGGCCAGGTAGCCGGGCAGCTCCGCGGCCACCGCCTTACGGTCGGCCGCCCCGAGTCCCAACAGGAACGCCACCAGCCCGTCCCCGCCATCCCCGGTCTCGATCCGTCGCCGGATCTCCTCCCACGGACCCACGCCTCCACCTCCACCCGACCACGGCAAGCAACGCCCGAACGCTACCGACCCCCACCGACAACCAGGGGCCGACATCCGGGGGGAACACCGGGGGTGGTCAGCCGAGGGCTTCGCCGACGCCTTCCACGTCGCGGATCGCGCTCATGACCTGTTCGCTGCGCCCCGTCGCCGGGTCGAAGACGGTCACGCCCAGGGGTGGCGCCTCCTGGGGCATCCCGAACACCAGCTTGGTCCCGTAGAAGGCCACCGGCAGGTTGCCGCCGGGCAGCGTGGGGACGACGGTGCCGGGCACGCCCTCCCGCATCGACAGCACCTGGGCCGAGTCGCCCCAGGCCACGGCCACCCGCCCGTCGGGTGCGGCGGCGAGCGCGGAGCCGGTGCTGGAGGATCCGCAGGCTCCGCACTCGACGGTGTCGAGGATCCGGGCGTGGTCGAGGACGAGCACCTTGCCGCACTGCCCCTCCGTGGCGGCGAACGTGCCGCCGGGCACGTAGGCGACGGCGTCGCCGAGCTCGCACTCGCTGCCGCCGTCGTGCTTGACGGCTTCGAGCCGCTCGGCCCGCACGTCCGCGATCATGGTCACGGCGCCGTCGTAGGGGCCGATGCCGTTGGCGAGCTGCCTGCCGCTGCCGTCGTCGCGTTCGCGTGGGGAGCCGACGAGCAGCCCGGTGCGGCCGTCGGGGAGCGGGCCGACGGCCACGGTGGCGCCGAAGCCGTCGTGCGGCTCGCTGTTGCCGGGGACGCCTTCGGTCTCCTGGGTGATGCGCCGGGGCGGGGTGGTGTCGCCGTCGGTCACGTAGACGGCGCCTGCCTGCTGGACGCCGCTGTCGTTCTCCTCCGGCGCCCCGATGGCGATGGTCCCGCCGTGGGCGGCCACGGCGGCGCCGAACCGCGCGCCCGGCTGCGGGTTCGGCGAGACGATCTTCCGGTACGGCGCGGCGTCCCCGCCGTACAGGACGTAGACGGCGCCCGCGCTGTGCCCGCCGTCGACCTTCGTGTACGGGGCTCCGACGACGACGTCGGCGCACCCGTCGGCGTTGACGCGGGCGAGCGCCACCGAGGCCCCGATGGCGTCGGCGGCCAGGTCGGGGATGCGCAGGTGGACGAGCTTGCCCGCGCTGAGGATCGACACCTGCCCGCCGGTGAGCATGCGGTTGCCCACGGCGACGTCGTCGTGTCCGTCGCCGTCGAAGTCCCGCGCGCTCGCCTTGGCGCAACGGTCCGCGGGGGAGGCGGCGCCGGTGGGGGTGGCCGGGGCCGCGCCCGCGCCGGGATCGCACGCGGTGAGCGTGATGAGGAGTGCCGTGAATGCGAGCACGAGCCGCCGTGACATATCCCGATGATTGCGGATCCGTCCCACCCACGGCCACTCGGCGCAGGGCCCGTGTGACACTGGCGCGGGAGGTGGGATGGCTTTCGAGACCGAGGACCGGCCGTCGGACTCGCCGTACATCGAGCGCGTCTACCGCAGCGAGGGCGTCTCCACGGCCACGCGGATGCGGTCGGTCGCGTACACGAACTGGGAGCTGGTCGTCTGGGCGGACCGGGGCCGCACGCACGTCGTGGTGCGCGGGCCGGAGACGGGGCCGAGCACGGTCGAGGTCGGCGGGGAGGCGGCGCTGTTCGGGATCATCTTCGCCCACGGCGCCGCGATGCCGCACCTGCCGGTCCCGAGGCTGGTCGACGCCGCCGTGCCGGCCCGGCACGTGACCGCGCGCACGCTGGTGCTGCGCGGCGAGGAGTGGGAGCTGCCGCGCTTCGGCACGGCCGAGGACTTCGTGGACCGGCTCGTACGGGCCGGCGTCCTGGTGCGCGACCCGCTGGTGGCCGGCGTGCTCGCGGGCGACGACGCCCGGGGGCTGAGCCCGCGCTCGGTGCAGCGCCGGGTGGTCGCGGCGACCGGGCTGACGCGGGGCGCGATCCGGCAGATCGAACGCGCCCGGCAGGCGGCCGTGCTGCTCGGCGAGGGGCTGGCCCCGCTCGACGTCGTGCACCGGCTGGGCTACTACGACCAGTCGCACCTGGCCCGCTCGCTCACCCGGTTCGTCGGGCGCACGGCGACCGAGCTGCGCCGCCCGGACCCGGACGAGCCCCTGTCGCTTCTGTACAAGAGAGGGTGAGCCGCGCTCCCGTAGCGTTCCCCGCGTGCCGCCGCGATCGGGCGGCACGCACGACCTTTTCACGACAGGAGCACGTCCTATGCCTCAGTTCGCCCTGGTCTACCAGTACGACCCGGCCGTGACCGGCCCCACCGAGGGGGAGCTCGCGGACTGGCTCGCCTTCGACAAGGAGATGCGCGACGCGGGGGTCTTCGTGTACGCGACCGGCTTCTACGACGTCGGCACCGCCAGGACGGTCAGCGTGCGTGACGGCGCGACGGTCGTGGCCGACGGGGTGGCCGTCTCGTCCGGCCCGGTCGTCGCCGGCATGTGCGTGGTGAACGTGCCGGACGCCGACGCCGCCACCGCCTGGGCGGCGAAGGTGCCCACCGCCCGCTACGGCGGCGTCGACGTGCGCCCGGTCGTCGAGTACGAGGGCTAGACGATCTCCAGGTTGGCCATCATGGCCATGTCCTCGTGCTCGGCGTTGTGGCAGTGGAACAGGTAGCGCCCCCGGTAGCCGTCGAAGCGGGTGATGATCTCCACGCCTTCGCCCGGCCGCAGGGCGACGGTGTCCTTGAGCCCGGCGTCGTGGGGGAGCGGCGGCCGGCCCCGGCGCGAGAGCACCTGGAAGCCGACCAGGTGCAGGTGGACGGGGTGGTGGACGTCCGCCACGAGCCGCCAGATCTCGACGTCGCCGAGGCGGGCGGTGACGTCCGTGCGGGCGGGGTCGAACGGCAGCCCGCCGATCAGCCAGCCGTGACGGCCGTGCATCCTCCCGGCACGGAACGAGAGGTCCCGCACCCGGACCGCGTCCGACCGCCGCCATCGGGGCAGATCGGTGGAGAGCGTACGCGGGACGCGGCTGTCGTCGGCGGCCCTGCGCGCGACGCGGAAGGCCATCACGTCGCGCGTCCGGCCGGAGCCGAGCCGGTTCACCAGCCTGACCAGGCCGCCGATGGGGACGCCGGAGAAGTCGACGACCACGTCGTAGCGTTCGGCGGGGGCCATCGGCAGGACCCGGTGGGTGACCGGCGCCGCGAGAAGCCCCTGGTCGGCGCCGATCTGGACGAGGTCGAGGCGGCGCCCGTCGCCGGTGACCGCTTCGAGCTCGTAGTGGCGGGCGTTGGAGGCGTTCAGCAGGCGCAGCCTGTAGCGGGCGGCGTCGGCCTCGTGCACGGGCCAGGGCGCGCCGTTGACCAGGATCACGTCGCCGAGCACGCCGGCCAGGTACTCCTCGCGCACGCCCGGCCGTCCGCGCAGCGTGGGGTCGAGCGACGGGTAGTCCAGGCCGCCGTCGGCGGCGAACGCCCGGTCCGCGATCATGAGCGGCAGCTCGCGCGGCCCGGCGGGCAGGCCGAGCGCGTCCTCGGCGTCGTCGCGCACGACGTGCAGCCCGGCCAGGCCGCGCCAGATCGCCGGGGCCGTGAAGTCCATCCGGTGGTCGTGGTACCAGAGCAGGGTGGGCCGCTGGTCGAGCGGGAACGTGTATTCCCTGGTCAGCTCCGACACCACCGCGCGCGGGTCGTGCATGACGTGCCCGCCGTGGTCCCATTCCCGGGGCAGGACGAGGTCGGTCGGGTAGCCGTCGGAGTCCGCCGGCGTCCGGCCGCCGTGCAGGTGCACGACGGTGGGCACGGGCAGGTCGTTGCGGTGCGTGACGGTGACCGGCCTGCCGCGCCGCGACTCGATCGTGGGCCCGGGGAAGACGCCCTCGTACGTCCACAGCGGCGTCCTGACGCCGGGCAGGATCTCCGCGGTCACCTCGCGCTGGGTGATCGCGTAGCGGTCGACGCCGCCCGCGGTGCTGACCGGCTTGAGCACGGCGGGCAGCGGCAGCGGCACCCGGAACGGCGGCGGCAGCGGCACGGCGCTGCGCAGCTCGGCGCCGGTGACGCCCGGGCGGCGGGCCAGCGCGGCCGAGGTCGACAGCCCGGCGGCGGCCACCAGCCCGAGCGTCCCGCCGATGCCGAACAGCCGCCGCCTGGTCACCCCGTGAGCCTCAGGCATGACGGACCTGCCGCCGTCCGAGAGGCCGCCAGGTGGCGATGAACTGCACGACGACCCCCGCGACGGTCGTCACCCCGAGCGGGACGTGCAGCCACAGCGCGCTCTCCATCCCGGCGAAGTACTGCACGGTCTCGGCCGCGACCACCGCCAGCGTGGCCAGGAACGGCCAGACCTGCCGCATCCGCACCCACGCCACGACGGCCACCACCAGCTGCACGTAGCCGATGGAGGTGGTCACGTCGGCGCCCACCGCGTGCCAGCGCAGGCTCCCGTAGTCCCCGGTCAGATAGACCCCGGCGAAGACCGGCTGGGCGGCGATCGCCACCAGGTGCGCGCTGACGACGGCCCGCAGGGCCCATGCCGTCGGCGTCGTCATGACGGATCCTCCTGTCACGTCGTCCGTTTCGTCGACGCGTCCGACACTATGACTCGACGGTTATCTTGTCGAAGATCAATATTGCTATGCTGTCATGCAGCGGGAGGCATGATGGATCTGAACGCACTGCGCCAGTTCGTGGCCGTGGCCCGGCTGGAGCACCTCAGCCGCGCCGCCGAGGAGCTGCGCGTCGCCCAGCCGTCGCTCAGCCGCACGATCGCCCGGCTGGAGAACGAGCTGGGCACGCCGCTGTTCGAGCGCAGCGGCCGTCTCCGGCTCAACGACGTGGGCCGGCTCTTCCTCGGCCACGTCGAACGCGCCCTGGGCGAGCTCGACGCGGGCGTCCGGGCCGTCGCCGACGCCGTCAGCGAGGGCGTCGGCGGCGTGCGGCTGGCGTCGGAGACGTTCCTCACGCTCACCGGGCCGCTGGCCGCCTACAAGCGCGCCCATCCCGACATCGAGGTCGAGCTCCGCTGGATGCCCGCCGACGACATGGCCCGCGCCCTGCGCGCACAGGAGGTCGACCTGTGCGTGGCCTCCCAGCCCATCGCCGCCGAGGGCCTGACGGCGGTCCGGCTGCTCGACGACGTGGTGGGGGTGGCCACGCCGCCCGGCCATCCGCTCGCCGGCCGCGCCCGCGTGAGCGTCGACGAGCTCGCCGGGCAGCCCCTCGTCAGCGCCCGCGCGGGCCACTGGCAGCGCCGCCTGCTGGAGCGGCTGTTCGCCGCGCGCGGCCTCACCCCGAAGATCGTCTGCGAGGTGGACGAGCCCAGCGCCATCGCCGGGCTGATCAGCGCCGGGCTCGGCATCGGCCTCGTCCCCGGCTTCGCCAGGCGCGTCTCCGCCGGGTTCGCCGGGTCCTGGATCCCCGTCGACAGCCCCGACTGCCGGCGCACGGTCACCCTCTACTGGGCCACCGGCAGCCGCCTGCCGACCGCAGCCCGCCTGATGCGCTCCACGATCACCGGCTGGGACTGGGACCCGGCCTGACGTTCGAGGGGGCTGCGTCGTCGTACCGATGACACCACACGAGAGGACGCATCATCATGCCCACACAGCGCGAGAGCGACGAGGCCGCGATCCGGGAGCACGTCGGGAAGATCGTCGAAGGGCTCCGGGCCAAGGACCTCGACGGCCTGCGGAGCCTCTACGCGGCGGACGTCGTGTCCTTCGACATAGAGCCGCCCCTGCAGCACGTCGGGGTCGAGGCGAAGATGAAGAACTGGACGAACGTGTTCGCGGTCTTCGAGACCGTCGACTACGAGGTCCGCGACCTCACGCTCACCGTGGGCGACGAGGTGGCGTTCGGGCACTGCTTCGGCCGGTTGAGCGGCACGCTGAAGAACGGCACGGCGACGAGCGGCATGTGGGTGCGGGGCACGTTCTGCTTCCGCAAGGCCGACGGCCGCTGGCTGATCGCGCACGACCAGGTGTCCGTGCCGTTCGACCTGGCCAGCGGCCGGGGCGTCGCCGACCTCCAGCCCTGACCCGAGCGGGTCAGGGGCGCCTGAGCCGGACCGCGAGGAACGACGGCGCCCGGTGCAGCCGGTCGTAGGCGGCCTCGTCGACCTCCCGCAGCTCGGCGGTGGGCCGGGGCTCGGCCAGGTGCTCCAGCACGAACCCCGCCGCCAGCAGCTCGCCCAGGAACGTCTCCAGCGGCAGGCGCTGGTAGTGGATGGACAGTCCGCTGTCGCCGAGCGGCAGGTCCCGCCAGTCGTGGCTGAAGTACGAGCCGCCGAAGTGCTGCCAGTCGGCCGTGGGGTGGGTGGTCGACACCAGCAGCCAGCCGCCCGGCCGCAGCACGCGGCGCAGCTCGCCCAGCAGCCGCGCCCGGTCGCGGACGTGCTCGTACACGAGCGCGCAGAGCGCCCCGTCGAACGACGCGTCGGCGGCGAAGCCCAGCGGCTCCTCCAGGTCGTGCAGCAGCAGCTCGGCCCGGCCGCCGACGCGGGCCCGCGCGTGGCCCAGCAGGGTGGCGCTGCCGTCCACGCCGACCACCCGGGCGCCGCGCGCCACCAGCTCGGCCGCGTAGTGGCCCGCTCCGCAGCCGACGTCCAGGACGCGCGCCCCCGACACGTCGCCGGCCAGCGCGAGCATCGCGGGCCTGTCGGTGTAGGCGTTGTACGGGCTCGTCTCGGCATGCCCGGCGAAGTGGTCGCCGAGCGCGTCATGGTAAGCGGTGCGCATCGGGCCATCATCGCGTGAGCGCCCGCTACAGGCCGACCCAGCGCCGGTAGGGGCCGAGGTCGACGTTGCCGCCGCAGACGACGGTGACGACGTGGCGTCCGGCGAACCGGTCCGGGTCCTCCAGCACGGCGGCCACGCCGAGGGCCGCCGACGGTTCGGCGACGAGCCCGGCGTGCTCCAGCAGCAGCCGCAGACCCGTGACGATCGACGCCTCCTGGACCAGGACGGCGTCGTCGGCGACCGCCAGCAGGTCGGCCAGGACGGCGGGGATCGGGCGGCGGCCGGCGACGCCGTCGGCGATGGTGTCGGTGGTGTCGGTGGTGACGACCTCGCGCGCGTGCCACGAGCGGGTCATCGCGGGCGCGCCGTGCGGCTGCACGCAGATCACCTCGACCTCCGGCAGCAGCGTCTTCATGACGTGTCCCACGCCGGCGGCCATCGCCCCGCCGCCCAGGGCGATCAGAATCGTGTCGAACGCGGGCGTCCCGGCCGCCAGCTCCAGCCCGATGGTCGCCGCGCCCTCGCACGTCTCGAGGTCGAGGCTGTCCTCGACCAGCCGGACGCCCCGCTCTCGCGCGAGCTCGGCGGCCCGTTCGCGGGCCTGGTCGAAGTCGCCCGCCACCAGCTCCAGCTCGGCGCCGAGCGCGCGGATGCGGTCGAGCTTGGCGGCGGGCGCCCGGCGCGCGGCCACGACGGTCACGCCCAGGCCGCGGCGGCGGCCCGACCAGGCGAGCGCCTGGCCGAGGTTGCCCGCGCTCGCGCACACCACCTCCGGCCTGCCCTGATCGGCCAGCAGGCTCGCGACCAGCTCGGTGCCCCGGGCCTTGAAGCTGCGGACCGGGTTCGCCGTCTCCAGCTTGACGCTCACCGTGCAGCCGAGCCGCTGCCCCAGCGCGTCGCACTCGTACAGAGGCGTGTCCAGGAAGCGCGGGTCGATCACCGCGCGGGCCGCGCGGATCCGGCCGAGGTCGAGGCGCGTGCCGGGCTCGGCGGGCGGCATCGGTCAGCTCTCCGGTCGGCCGACGCCGGTCAGGACGGGGGCGGCGCGGTTGGCGCTGGACAGGCGGACGCCCGTGGCGCGTTCGGCGAGGGCCAGCGCGCCGGCGACGGGGTGGCCGGGGAACTCGGGCCGCTCGCCGTCGACGTCGACGCCGAGCGCCCGCAGGTCGTCCGCGAGCCGGTCGGGGTCGGCGCCCTGCCGGAGCCGGTAGGAGAACAGGCCGAACGCGGTGATCAGCTCCCCGTCGGCGTAGTAGCCGAAGTCCGCGCCGCTGTGCGTGACCCGGACGACGGCCGCGACCGTGCCGGCCGACAGGCGGGCGATCCCGTCGTGGACGACTCCGTCGCCGAAGCGTTCGAGCAGGACGGTCCCGCCGTCGGCGGCGTAGGCGGAGACGCCGTGCCCGTCCTGGCCGAGGGGGCCGGGGGGGACGCCGATGCGCCGCATGGCCTCCTCGGGCGTCAGGTCGCGGGCGAACCCGGCGTGCAGCCAGGGCCCGCCGGGGTCGCCGGTGAACCCGGCGCACAGCCAGGCGTGGGCCGAGCCGGTCATCGCCGGTCCTGTCTCGGTTCGAACCGGACGAACGGAATGTGCATGCCCACCTCGCGGTAATCCTCCTGGCTCCCGTCGACGGCGTAGCCCATGAGCTTGCACAGGCGGCGGGCGGCGGCGGGGTGCCGGGACGCGTATCGGGCCATGATGTCAGGCCCCTCCTCGGCGGGGACAGGGGTGGCCGTCACCTGGAGGACGCGCCCGCCGACCTGGATGGTCACCTCCGGGGCGGCCATGACGTTGCGGTACCAGTCGGCCTTGACGCCGAACCCGGAGGCGGCCAGGTAGCCGTGCCCGCCGTGCGCGACGACCTCGATGACGGCCTGACGGCGCAGCCCGGAGACCCGGCCGGTGTGGTTGAGCAGCATGACGCGGCGGCCCAGCAGCGGGCCGAGGCCCAGGCGGTAGAGGAGGATGGGCAGCCGCCACAGCCTGCGGCTCAGCCCGGTCGGCGGCGCGGGCCTCTTGACGATCTCCACTGGTGTCAGCCCCTTCCGGGTGTCGTGGCCGGGTCCTCGCCGGGGAGCAGGCTCTCCGCCACGGCCAGCGCCTCGTCCGTGGGCAGCTCGCCGTCGATCATCTGGTGCAGCATCAGCCCGTCGATCGCGGCGACGGCCAGCGTGGCGATCCCGATCGCCCGGGCGGCGGGCCGGCCGGGGTGGAGAGCGCGCAGCCGGTCGGCGAGCCGCTGCCGGGCCTGGCGGAGCTCGTCGCGCAGCATGGCGCCGAGCGCGGGGTCGCGGGTCGCGCCGATGATCAGCTCGGCGGCCAGCCGGGGCGCGGGCTCGGCGCCGCCGGTGCGCGGCAGCAGGGCGCGGATGGCGGCCAGCGCGGTCCGCTCGTCCTCGGCGGCGAGCAGCTCGTCGACGAGCGGGTTGACGAGGAGGTCGGTGCCGCGCCGGAAGATCGCCGCGTGCAGGCCGGGCAGGCCGCCGAAGTGGTAGTGGATCAGGCCGGGGTTGGTGCCGGCGCGCTCGGCCACGGCCCGCGCGGTGACGCCGGGCCACCCGTGCTCGCTCAGGAGCGCGAGGCCGGCCTCCACCAGTTGCTCGCGCCGCCGGTCGCCGCGCGGTGAATTTGGTCGCTCGACCAAGTTGGTCATGCGACCAAACTAGCATGCCCGCCCGGACGGCGCTCAGCCCGGCCGGTAGGCCGCCAGGAAGACCCGCACGGCGGAGTCGGCGTAGTGGTCGAGCTCCGCCTCCGTGAACGCGACGTCGTCACCGCAGAACATGACCTTGTTGACCGGGATCGAGGTGGTGAGCCAGGTGAAGTGGTTGGCCGCGATCAGCGAGTCGTCGATCCGCAGCAGGCCCCGGCGCGCGAGCTCCTCGAAGCACGCCGCCAGCGAGGCGTGCACGCGCTCGGGCCCCGCCTCGAAGTAGGCCCGGCCGAGCTTGGGGAAGCGGCCGGCCTCGGCGATGACCAGGCGGCGCACGCGCAGTTGCGACGGCTGGGTGAGAGCGCGCACGAACTTGTGCGCGACGGCCCGCAGTGTGGTCTCGACGTCGTCGGCGGTGGCCAGCTCGGTCATCGCGGCCTTGAAGATCTGGTCGATGCCGACGAGCCGGTCGAGCACGATCTCCTCGAAAAGCTGCTCCTTGCGGCCGAAGTGCTTGTAGATCGTCTGCTTCGAGGCCCCGGCGGCGGCCGCGATCTCGTCGGTCTTGGCGCCCACGTACCCGTCGCGCAGGAAGACCTCCATGGCCGCGTCCATGATCCGCCGCCTGACCTGGGCGCCGGGCCGTTCCTTGGCCGTCGCGTGCGGGGCTTCGACTTGCGTCACTTCGGTTCCTCCTGCGCGTGCGGTGAACAGGCCTGTTGACACCAAGCGTACAGTACCGTACGGTTCCGATCACGCAGAACTGTACCGTACGGTACTGCTATAGCAGAGGGAGAACGCGGATGCGCAAGATCGTGAGTGGCCTCTTCATCTCGCTCGACGGCGTGGTCGAGGCGCCCGACCAGTGGCACTTCCCCTACTTCGACGACGAGATGGGCAACGCCGTCCAGGCCATGATGGACGGCACCGAAGCGATGCTCCTGGGCCGCCGCACCTACGAGGAGTTCGCCTCCTACTGGCCCACCTCGACCGACGACCTGGCCGGATACATGAACGACACCCCGAAGTACGTGGTGTCCAGCACGCTGACCTCCGTCACCGAGTGGCAGAACTCCACGCTCGTCACCGGCGACCTCGTCAAGGAGATCGCCCGGCTCAAGGAGCAGCCGGGCGGGAAGATCAGCATGTCCGGCAGCGGCACGCTCGTCAGCTCACTCGTGCGCGAGGGGCTGCTGGACGAGCTGCACCTGCTGCTCCACCCGATCGTCGTCGGCTCGGGCAAGCGGCTCTTCGGCGACGGCGCACAGGCGCCGCTCCGCCTGACCGGCTCGCAGACCTTCGCCAGCGGCGTGCTGCACCTGACCTACGCGCCCACCGTCTGACCAGCCCGACCAGCCTGGCCAGCCCGACCGGATCATCAGACGGTCTCCAGCGTGGTGGTGATCTCCACGCTGTCGCCGATGGTCCGTGCGATCGGGCAGTGGCGGGTGTGCCGGTCGTGCGCCCGGGCCACCTCGTCCGGGTCCACGCCCTCGGCCAGGCGCACCAGGTAGCGCACGTGCACGGAGGCGATGCGCAGCACCCCGCCGTCCTTAACGATGATCCCCTCGGCCTCCGACGTCAGCGCGCCGTCGGTCGTCGGCTGGCCGAGCCGCCCGAGCAGGCCGGACAGGGTGCCGGTCAGGCATCCGGCGGTCGCGCCCACCAGGTAGTCCAGGGTGGTGGCGTGCGGCTCGATGGTGTCGAGCGGCACGTTGTAGTGCTCGGCCACCCCGCCGTGCATGCCCATCGGCACCTGCCCGTCCAGCGGCACGGTGACCAGCTTCGTGCGGCCGGGCGCGGCCTCGACGCTCACCCGGGCGATCTCGGCGACGGTGCTGCTGTCGATCATGGTTACTGCTCCTTGTCGTGGCGGGGCGGTCAGCGGGTGGCGTTGGACGCCGCGGCGGTCAGTGCGCCGAAGTCGACGCGGCCGCCGTCCAGGGGGACGACGGCGGCCACGTAGCAGTCGGGGCGCACCACGTACACGACGTCCTGCTCGCCGGCGTACACGTCCCACATCTCGTCGGACAGCACGGTGAGCACCCCGGAACCGGCGGGGGTGGGGGCCAGGACGGCGCGGCGCACCCACGCGGGGGCGGGGACGGCGTCGAGCGCGGTCCGCAGCCCGGAGGTCAGGCCGCCCCGGCCGGGCACGGCCAGCAGGGTGAGCGCGCCCGCGACGGCGGCGCGCAGCGTGGTCGTCCGGCCGCCCTGGGCGCAGCGCAGGTCGGGCAGCGGCTCGCCCGGCCGCACCCGGGGGGAGGCCAGCGCGGTCGGCGCGGTCAGGACGGAGCCGGTGTAGGGGAACGGCTCGTACAGCTTGCCGCTGTCGACCCGGTTCGCCTGGTCGGGGGCGTCCGCGGCGGCGGCCAGCGCGGCGTCGCGGGCCCGGCGGCCGGCCTCGTCGTCGGGGGTCATGAACTTCATGGACGCCCCGGTGACCGCCAGGTTGTGGTCGGCGGCGGCGGCCCGCTCGGCCTCGTAGCTGTCCAGGAGCGCGGGTCCGGCCTGGCCGTTGAGCACGAAGCCGAGCTTCCAGGCCAGGTTCTCGGCGTCCTCCATGCCGCTGTTCATGCCGCGGGCGCCGAACGGCGACACGACGTGCGCGGCGTCGCCCACCAGGAACACCCGGCCGCTGCGGAAGGCCGAGGCCCGGCACTGCTGGAAGGTGTAGGTGTTGCTGCGGACCACGCGCACCGGGTGGTCGCCGATCGCGGTGGCGATCCGGGCGCGGACGCGCTCGGGGTCGGTGAGGACGTCGGCGTCGGCGTCCAGCGGGATCTGCCAGTCGAGCCGCCACAGCCGCCGGGTCACGCCGTGCATGAGCACGATGCCCTCGGGGTGGAAGGGCGGGTTGAACCAGAGCCGCCGCTCCCGCTCGAACGGCAGCTCGGCCTCGAAGTCGGCGACGAGGAAGCGGCCCTGGGTCTGCCAGCCGTCGAAGGTGATGCCCAGGTGGCGGCGGATCCGGCTGCCGATGCCGTCGGCGGCGACCAGGTAGGCGCCGGTGTGGGTCTCCTCGCCGTCGGGGCCGGTGGCGGTGACCCGTACGCCGGAGTCGTCCTGCTCGAAGGCGTCGACGGTGCGGCCGAGCCGGATGTCGGCCAGGCCGGTCGCCAGCGCCGCCTCGTGGAGCAGCTCCTCGATGCGGAACTGCGGGAAATTGACGAAAGGCGGGTAGATCTCCTCGCCCTTCGGCGGGAACCTGAGCTGGAGAATCTCCTGGTCGCCGTAGTAGGTGCGGCCCAGTGACCAGCTCACGCCGTCGTTGACGATCTCGTCGGCGAGGCCGAGCCGGTCATACAGCGCGAGGATGTCACGCTGCACGGTGACGGCTCTCGACTGGCGGCAGCTCGGCTGGTCACGCCGCTCCAGCACCACCGAGCGCACGTTCTGCCGGGCGAGGAGGAGCGCGGTGGCCAGGCCCACGGGCCCCGCGCCCACGATCACCACACGGGGAGAAGAACTTGAGCTGTCCGGCAGAACCATCGCCACCTCCGGCGTGACCGATATTCGGTCGCTACGACCGTCTATTGGTCATAGCGTGCCCTGTCTGCGGCCGGACTTCAAGAGGTACGGCCAAGGCGTACGGTGAAGTCGTGTTGGCGCGTGAGTGCGCGAAGCGCGATAATCGCTCACATGCCCCGATTTTCGAGGGGTGGTAACCCCGTCCTTCGCCTGGGAGTGAGACCGTGACCGAACCGGCCAGACCCGCTGAGATCGCGCAGACGCTCGACCGGGGGCTGCACCTGCTGGAGATCCTCGCCGAGGCGGACCCGGACCACGGGCTCTCCCCGACCGAGGCCGCCGCCAAGCTGGGCGTCCACCGTTCCATCGCCGCCCGCCTGCTGGCGACCCTGCTGCGGCGCGGGTTCGTCCGGCGCAACCGCGAGGGCCGCTACCTGCTGGGCATGGGCCTGTTCACGCTGGCCCGCCAGGTGTCGCAGAACCTCCTGGTCGTGGCTGGGCCGCTGCTCACCGAGATCGCCGAGCGCCTCGACGCCACCGCCGTCATGCACGTGGCCGACGGCGACGGCGCCGTCACCCTGGCCTCCGTCGAGCCCAAGCGGGCCAGCTTCCACATCGGCCTGCGCACCGGCTCGCGCCACCCGCTGGGCACCGCCGCCACCGGCATCGCCATCCTGGCCGGCCGCCCGGCCGAGCCGGGCGAGCGCGACAAGGTCGCCCAGGGGCGGGAGCAGGGGTACGTGGTCACGACGGGTGAGCTCGTCCCCAACTTCACCGGCATCGCCGCGCCCATCGTGGTCAACGGCTGGTGCGACGCCAGCGTCGGCGTCGTCATTCCCAAGGAGCGCCAGCACGACGAGCGGGCGCTGGCCGACGAGGTGATCACGCTGGCCAGGAGCATCGCGCTCGCCCTCACCTGACCCCTGACGTGACCTCCGCCCGCGCCGAGCGCGGGCGCGCGAGGCCCCGGAGCCCCGAGCGGGCACCGGGGCCTTTCGCATGTCCGCACGATTGACAACCCTTCACCCCCTGCGCGAGGATCGCCGATATGCGGTACCTGTAACCGATAATAGAACGCCCATACATGCAGGGGCACGATCTCGAATGGGGTGGCCATGGTCTACTACAGGCGCCTGGGCGAAGTGCCGCGCAAGCGGCACTCCCAGTTCCGCGGCGGCGACGGCGTCCTCTACCACGAGGAGATGCAGGGCGAGGAGGGGTTCAGCTGGACCCAGTCGTTCCTGTACCACCGCCGGATCCCGACCGCCATCACCGCGGCGGAGAGCCGGCCCGACACCGGCGGCGGGCTCCGGCCGAACGACCCGCTGCTGCCACGGCACCTGCGCACCCACGCGTTCGAGCCGGGCGGTGACCCGATCCTCGACCGGCGGGTCCTCATGGGCAACTCCGACGTGACGATCTCGTACGTCGCCGCCGACGCCGACAGCCCGCTCTACCGCAACGCCGTCGGCGACGAGCTCGTCTACGTCGAGTCCGGCTCGGCCGTGCTGGAGTCGCCCTTCGGCCGGATGGAGGTCGGCGACGGCGACTACGTCGTCATCCCCACCTCCACCACCCACCGGTGGCGGCTGCTCGGCGGCGAGCTGAGGCTGTTCGTGGTGACGGCGTCGGGCGGCGGGCACATCAGGCCGCCCAAGCGCTTCATGTCGCCGTTCGGGCAGTTCCTGGACGGCTCGCCGTACAACGAGCGCGACATCCGCGGCCCCGAGGAGCTGACGTCCGCCGACGGCCCCGCCGACGTCTACGTCAAGCACCGGCGCGGCCTGACCCGCTACACCTACGCCTACCACCCGTTCGACGTGGTGGGCTGGGACGGCTACAACTACCCCTACGCGCTGTCCATCCGCGACTTCACCCCCTCGACGGGCGCGCTGCACCTGCCGCCGCCCACCTACATCACGTTCGAGGGGCCGGGCTTCGTCATCTGCTCGTTCGTGCCGCGCATGTACGACTACCACCCGGACGCGGTGAAGGTCCCCTACAACCACGCCAACGTCGACTCCGACGAGGTGCTGTTCTACTGCGGCGGCGACTTCATGAGCCGGGCCGGCACGGGCATCGGCATGGGCTCGGTCTCCCTGCACCCGGCGGGCTACATCCACGGCCCGCAGCCGGGCAGCGCGGAGAAGAGCCTGACGGTGACCAGGACCGAGGAGTACGCGGTCATGGTGGACACGTTCCGGCCGCTCGACCTCGGGCCCGACCTGAGCGAGGCGGAGGACGCCGGCTACGCCTGGTCGTGGGCGCGCGGCGCCGGTGTCGACGTCGGCGGGTGAACCACCACGGCGAAGGGCCCTGCGACTCACGGTCGCAGGGCCCTTCGCCGTCAGGAGGCCGGTGTGTGCTCGGCCGGGACGGCGCGGCGCGGCGTCAGCGCCTTCCGCGCCCGCGTGGCCAGCGCCGCCAGCCCCTTCGGCTCGTAGAACAGGATGACCACGATCAGTCCGCCGTAGAGGATCTGCGCCACGTAGGCGGGCCCGAAGTCGGACACCGCGCCGCCCATGCCCGGCACGGCGTCGCTGTAGCGCTGCAGGAGCAGCGGCAGCGACGACACGAACGCCGCGCCCGCGATCGCCCCGGCCACCGACGCCTGCCCGCCGATCACCACCATCGCCAGGTACTCCAGCGACAGGAACAGGTCCCAATACTCGGGCACCACCCGCTGGAACAGCAGGGCCAGCAGCACGCCGGCCAGGCCCGCGTACACGCTCGACAGCGTGAAGGCGACCGACCGGTAGCGCGCCACCGGCACGCCCAGCGCCGCCGCGTGCACCTCGCCGTCGCGGATCGCGGCGAACGCCCGGCCGACCCGGCTGCGCAGCACCAGCACCGCGAACGCCGTGGTCAGCACCAGCGCGAGCAGCGTCACGTACCAGCCGCGCTCGGCCTGGCGCAGCGGCACCCCGAACAGCGACAGCTCGGGCTCGACGCCCAGCACCCGGAACGAGCCGATCGTCAGCTCCGGCACGTTGCGCCCGTTGTAGCCGCCGGTGAGCGGCTCGGCGGCGAACAGCACGTGCTGGCCGATGAACACCAGCGCCAGCGACGCCACGCCCAGGTAGATGCCCTTCAGCCGGCCCGCCAGCGGGCTGAACGCCAGCCCCGCCAGCCCCGCCAGCGTCACCGCGATCACCGCGGCGAGCAGGCTGGGCAGCCCGAGCCCCCAGGAGTCCTCCGTGCCCGGCGAGCTGAGCCAGATGTAGCCGTAGGCGCCCACGGCCAGGAAGAACGAGTGCGCCAGGGAGAGCTGCCCGACCCGGCCGACCAGGATCATCAGCCCCACCGCGCCGATGGCCGCGGCGAAGGCGAACGAGCCCAGGTTGAGCCAGAACCGGTCGGCGTACAGAGGGATGGCCAGCAGGACCACGCCCGCCACCACCGCCACCGGCGCCCGCCACCGGATCCGCCCGGAAATCTTGTCAAACACGGACGGCCTCCCGTATCCCGAACAGCCCGGCGGGCCTGACCAGCAGCACGACCAGCATCAGCACGTACGGCGCGGCCTCCTCGAAACCCTGCCCGAGGAACGCCAGGTGCTCGCCGTAGCCGCGGACCAGGACCTCGCTCAGGCCCACCATCAGCCCGCCGGCGATGGCGCCGGTCGTCGAGTCGAGCCCGCCGATGATCGCCGCCGGCAGCGCGCGCAGCGCCACCGCCTCGACCGACGTGTCCAGGCCAGGACTCGGGTAGGCGACGATGAACAGGCCCGCGCACACGGCCAGGGCGCCGGCCACCGCCCACGCCGTCGCCGACACCCGGCCGAGCCGGATGCCCATCAGCGACGCCGTCTCCGGGTCCTCGGCCGTGGCCCGCATGGCCACGCCGAAGTCGCTGCGGTGCAGCCAGAGCTGGAAGAGCACCAGCAGCAGCGCGCCGACGACCAGCGCGGCGATCCGCGCCTCCGCGACGCCGATGCCCAGGAAGCGCACCACGTCGTTGCCCCACGGGTCGTCCGTGGTGAGGATCTGCGAGCCGATCCGCCGGTCGGTCTCGGTCAGCAGCACCACGTCCAGCCCGATGGTCATGATGCTCGCCGCGACCACGGCGTTCGTCTTGCGGAACCTGCTGACCAGCAGGCGGTCGATCAGCACGGCCAGGATCGCGGCGGCGGCCACGCCCAGCGGGAGCGCCACCCAGAACGACAGCCCGTGCAGGCTGGTCGCGCTGGCCACCACGTACGTGCCGAACATCAGCAGGCTCGGCTGCGCGAAGTTGACCACGCTGGACGACTTGTAGATGACGACGATGCCCAGGGCGACGAGCGCGTAGACGGCACCGAGCGACGCGCCCTCCACCAGCATCGAGAGAAGTTGTGCCATGAAACCGGCTCCTAGGATGGCGGCTCGGACTCGGAACGTTCCTTTTCTGCGGCGCCGGCCCTGCCCAGGTAGGCGGCGATCACCGCGTCGTCCGCGATCACCTGGTCAGGCGGCCCGGTGAGCACGACCTGGCCGAAGTCGAGCACCGTGACCTGTTCCGAGATGCCCATCACCAGCCCCATGTCGTGCTCGACCAGCAGGACCGTGATCCGCTGCTCGGTGGCGATCCTGCGGATGGTGTCGCGGACGGCGAGCTTCTCGTGCGTGTGCATGCCGGCCGCGGGCTCGTCGAGCAGCAGCAGCCTCGGCTCGGTGGCCAGGGCGCGGGCGAGGTCGACCCGCTTGGCCTCGCCGTAGGGCAGCTCGGCGGCGGGCAGCGGCAGCAGGTGGTCCACGCCGAGGAACTCGGCGACCTCGCGGACCTTGGCCCTGGCCTCCCGCTCGGAGCGGCGCACGTGCGGCAGCCGCAGCCCGGCGCCGAACACCCCGCCCCTGCCCAGCCGGTGCCGCCCGAGCAGCAGGTTCTCCTCGACGGTCAGCCCGGCGAACATGGACGCGTTCTGGAACGCCCGGCCGACGCCGAGGCCCGTGACCCGGTGCGGCGCGAGCCCGATGAGCTCGGCGCCGTCCACGCGCACGCTGCCCCCGGCCGGCTTGTAGATCCCGGACAGCACGTTGAACAGGGACGACTTGCCCGCGCCGTTGGGGCCGATCACCGCGTGGATGGTGCCGGGCTCGGCGGTGAAGGTGACGCTGTCGAGCGCCGTCACCCCGGCGAACCGGACGGTGACGTCGCTGACCTCCAGCCGGGCCCCGGGGGCCGTGGTGCCGTGTGCCGTCATGGCGTCCCTCCCCGCGCGTCGCCGGGCAGCGTGGCGGCGCTCTCCTCGTCGGGCTCGCCGCCGAGATAGAGGCGGCGTACGCGGTCGTCGCCGCGCAGGCGCTCGGCCGGGCCCTCGATCGCCACCTCGCCCACGGCCAGCACGTACGCGTGGCCGGCCAGCTCCAGGGCGACCGCCGCGTTCTGCTCGACGACGAGCATGGCGGTGCCCTGCCGGTGGATCTCGCGCAGCAGGTCCACGATCCGGTCGATGATCTTCGGGGCGAGGCCCAGCGACGGCTCGTCGAGCAGCAGCAGCCGGGGCTCGGCCATGAGCGCCCGGCCGATGGCCAGCATCTGCTGCTCGCCGCCCGACAGCAGGCCGGCGGTCTGCTTCCGGCGCTCGCCGAGCACCGGGAACAGCTCGTAGACCCGCTCCAGGTCGCCGGGGCGCTTGCCCTTGGCGTTGCCGTAGCGGCCCGCGCGCAGGTTCTCCTCGACGGTCAGGTGGGCGAAGACGCGGCGGCCCTCGGGCACCTGCACGATGCCGGACTTGACCCGGCGCTCGGCGCCCAGGCCGTCGATGCGGGCGCCGGCGAACCTGATCTCGCCGCCGGTCATCCGCCCGGCCTGGCCGGTCAGCACGCCGGAGATCGCGCGCAGCAGCGTGGACTTGCCCGCGCCGTTGCTGCCGAGGACGGCCACGATGCCGCCCTGCGGGACGTCGACGCTGACGTCCCGCAGGGCGGTCACCGCGTCCCCGTAGCGCACCCCGAGGTTGCGCACGGAGAGCAGCGGGTCGCTTTCCCGTTCGGTCATCGGGCCTGGAACTTCGCGGTGTCGGGGCCGGTGTAGCCGGCCTGGACCAGCTCGAGGCCGCCTTCCGCGTCCTTGGACGGCTTCATGATGAAGGTCTGGGTGGACGGGGAGACGCCCTTCTTGGAGAAGTCCAGCGGCACGGTGGTCTGCTGGGTGTCGTAGGCGCCCTTCTGCCGGAACGCGGTGGCCAGGCCCTCACGGCTGAGGTCCTTGTTGTCGCACGCCTGGGTGATGGCCTGGTCCATCACGCTGGCCGCCGCGTAACCGAGGGTCACCCACAGGCTGGGCGTGATCGACTTGTCGCCGGACTCCGCGTACAGCTTCCTGACCTGCTCGGGCCCGGGGCCCTCGCCGGCGAACGGCGCGGCGGAGCTGACGACGAGCATGTTCTTCTCCATGGCCGATCCCGCGCCGGTGGTCAGCGACTCGGGGGAGAAGCCGGGGGAGGCGGCGACGATCGGCACGTCCAGGCCCTCCACGTCGGCCACGGCCACCGCGGAGGAGACCTGCCGGCCGGACGCGCTCAGGAACAGCGCCTTGACGCCCGCCGCGGCCATCTGCTTGACCTGGCCGGACAGGTCGCTGACGGTCGGGTCGATCTGCTGGCCGACCACGGTCATGCCGTTGGCCTCGGCGGCGAAGGTGGCCCCCGCCAGGCCGGGCTCGCCGTAGTCGCCCTTGAGGTAGATGTAACCGATCTTGTCGCCTTCGGCCAGCTTCTTCTGCTCGATCAGGTAGTCGACGGCGTTGACCATCTCGATGTCGTAGGTGGTGCCGGGAATGATGATCGACGAGCTGTCCTTGACGCTGGGCGACCAGCCCATCGACACGGCGAGCACGCCGTCCTGCTCCAGCTTGGGCAGCACGGCGAGCGTGGTGGGCGAGCCGACCGTGATCTGCAGGGCGAGGACCTGCTGGGACAGGTCGGAGTAGAGGGACACCGCCTTCTGCGGGTCGTAGCCGTGGTCGCGGGTCATCAGGTTGACCTTGCGGCCGTCGCAGACGCCGCCCGCGGCGTTCTTGGCGTCCCAGTAGAGCTTGACGCCGAGGTTCTGCTGCTTGTCGATGGCGGCGAACGGCCCGGTGATGTCGGTGAGCAGGCCCAGGTTGATCGCGGAGCCGTCCACGCCGGGCCCCACGGGCATGCCCCCGGAGTCGCCGGCGCTGGTCTCCGCCTTGGTGGAGCAGGCGGACATGGTGGTGATCGCGAGGGTCGCCGCGCCGAGCGCGGCGGCCATGCGGAGCTTGCGGGATGGCATGCGTCCCCTTTCGTGCCGATACGGGTTCGCGTTCGTCGGGGAACGCGTGGCCGCGGGCAGTAGAGATCACTCGGTGGTCGGTGGGGAGAGAGCGGCATGCAACCGATATTCGGTTATACCGTTCGACTATCGTGCTGTGGCCCGATCTGGCGTGTCAAGAGGGTGGCCAAACGGCAACAGGAATGATGTGGGGCGGTGAAACAGCCGCTTCACCGCCCCGGGGAGAGCAGGTCAGGCGCCGGCCGCCTGGATCTCGCGGACGGCGCGCAGGGCGTCGGCGGGCTCCATGCGGGTGCGGTAGTTCATCGTCACGTGCCTGGCCCGCACGATCCCGGCGGAGTCCAGCACGAACGTCGCGGGCACCGGCAGGCTCCAGCGGCCGTCGGGCTGCTGGCGGGCCAGCGCGGCCGCCGTGACGTCCAGCAGGTGCGGCTTGATCTTGTCGGGCAGCTCGAACCGCACCCGGTAGGCGGTCATCACCTCCTGCTCGGCGTCGGAGAGCACGTCGTAGGCCAGCTCGTGCTTCTCCTGCATCGACAGCGCGTCGTCGGGCAACTGCGCGCTGATCGCCACCAGCCGGGCCCCCGCCTCGCGGAACTCGGGCAGGGCCGCCTGGTACGCGGCCAGTTCGAGGTTGCAGTACGGGCACCAGGACCCTCGGTAGAAGATCAGCACGACCGGTCCCTCGGCGAGCCGCTCGGACAGCCGTACCGTGGCGCCGGTCGCACCCGGCAGGGCGAAGTCGGGCGCCTTCTCCCCGATCTCCAGCCCTGGCACGAGACCGGCGGCCTCGATCTCGGCGAACGCGTCGTTGATGGCCTGCTTGGCCTCCTCGGGCCGCTGCACCGACGCCGCCTTGGCCGCCAGGATCTCGTTGAGCGATTGCACCGGACACCCACCTCCATAACCGTTATTCGGTTGTTGTGTTCGCAATTTGCGCGTTAGGCGCATCCTGGGAAGCGGAACGTGTCGCTGTCAAGACGTGGGGGGTGCTGTTAGGGTGAGCGATACCGATATATGGTGAGCGCAACCGTTAATCGAACATGCGTGAGGTGGTAAGGACATGGCTGAGCGGGAGTTGCTCACCGTCCCCATCGGGACGGCGGCCGGCGCCTCGGAGGTCTACTCCGGGGTGGCCCGGATGGCCGGAGTGCTGTGGTGCTCCCGGGTGCGCGCCCGCCCCGGACAGCGCGCCGACACCGCCGTGGTGGTGGTCCACCCCTCCTCCAACTTCCTCGGGCACTACGCCCTCGACGCCTGGGCCGAACGCGGCGTCGACGCCGTGGCGATGACCACCCGCTACCTGGGCAACGACTCCGTCCTCCTGCTGGAGAACTGCGTGCTCGACATCGCCTCCGTCGTCGGCCACCTGCGCGCCGAGGGATACGAGAAGGTCGTGCTCGTCGGCAACTCGGGCGGCGGCGGCCTCGTCGCCCTCTACCAGGAGCAGGCCCGCAACCCCACCATCACCTCCTCGCCGTACGGCGGCGGCCCCGACCTCACCGGGGCCCACCTGCCGCCCGCCGACGCGCTGGTCATGCTCATGGCCCACCCCGGCCGGGCCAACCTGCTCGTCGAATGGCTCGACCCCGCCGTGCGCGACGAGGACGACCCCTTCGACCGCGACCCCGAGCTCGACATGTTCGCCGCCCGCAACGGCCCCCCGTACGGGGCGGAATGGCTGGCCCGCTACCGCGCCGCCCAGCGGGAGCGCAACGAGCGGATCACCGACGCGGTGATCGCCCGGCTCGCCGAGCTCGACGAACGCAGCGGCGGACGCGTCACCGACCTGCCCATCAGGATCCACGCCACCTGCGCCGACCCGCGCAACGTCGACCTGTCGATCGACCCGTCCGACCGCGCCCCCGGCACCCTGTGGGGCGAGCCGTACGAGGCCAACCTGCGGCCCACCACGCTCGGCCACCTGACGAGCCTGCGCTCGTGGCTGTCGCAGTGGTCGATCCGCACCTCCCACGGCGACGGCCCGGCCCGGCTGGCCGGCGTCGACGTCCCGGTGCACGTCATCTACGGCACCGCCGACCAGGCGTGCTTCCCCTCCCACGCCCGCCAGCTCTACGAGGCGGTGCCGCACGACACCAAGGCGCTCACCGCCGTCCAGGGCGGCCGTCACTACCTCAACGGCCAGCCCGAGCTCACCGCCGTCATGGCCGACGCCCTCATCGGCTGGATAGGAAAGGTCCTGTGAACCGTCCGACGATCGCCGACCTGAGTACGGCCTGGGTCCGCATCCCGCTCGGCGCGGGACGCGGCGGCTCCGGCGCCACCCAGGTCGACCTGCTGCAAGTCACCCTCACCGACGACGAGGGCGCCACCGGCACCGGCTTCACCTACGCGCTCACCGGCGGCGCAGAAGCCCTGTACGCGCTGCTCACCGGCCTGGTCAAGGAGAAGGCCGAAGGCACCCCGCTCGACTCCTGGCCCCGCCGCTGGCACGAGATCGCCGCCGCCACCCGCCGGCTCGGCAAGGGCATCGCGCTGCCCGCGCTGTCGGCCGCCGACATCGCCGTGTGGGACCTGCGCGCCCGCCGCGCCGGCCTGCCGCTCTACCGGTTCATCGGCGCGCACACCGACACCGTCCCGGTCTACGGCAGCGGCAGATCCACCCACGCCATGTCGGTGGACGAGCTCGTCGAGGGCTCCCGCCAGTACGTCGCCGAAGGCTACGACGCGGTCAAACTGCGCGTCGGCGCCCGCCGCGCCGAGGAGGACGTGGCCCGCGTACGAGCCGTCCGCGAGGCGCTCGGCGACGGCCTGCGCATCATGGTCGACTGCAACGAACGGCTCGACCTGCCCACCGCCGTGTGGCTCGGCCGCCGCCTCGACGACCTCGGCGTCTACTGGATGGAGGAGCCGCTGCCCGCCGACGACCTCGCCGGGCACGCCCACCTCGCCGCCCGCCAGGGCGTCCCCCTCGCCGTCGGCGAGCACCTGCACGGCCGCCACGACTTCGCCGGCTACCTGCGCGAGAACGCCGCCTCCGTGCTGCAGCCCGACGTGCCGCTGTGCGGCGGCGTCACCGAATGGCTGCGCATCAGCGCCGTCGCCGAGGTCCACGGCGCCGTGCTCACCCCCCACTTCCTGCCGGAGCTGCACGTCAACCTGGCGGCGGCCGTCCCCAACTGCACCTACGTCGAGCACTTCCCGCTGATCGACGAGGTGCTGGCCGAGACGCTGCCGATCAGCGGCGGCGTGGCCACCCCGCCCGACCGCCCCGGTCACGGGATGCTGTGGGACACCGCCGCGCTCGACCGCCTCCGGCACGCCTGACGAACGACCCGAACAGGAGCACACCGTGTCCAAGCCCTTCGCCTCCACCGCAGACACCGAAGAGAAGCCCGAGATCCTCGAAGTCCTCGCCGACGGCGTGTACGCCCTCACCACCGGAGGCGACCCCAACGTGGGCGCCATCGAGGGCGAGGACTTCCTGGTCTGCTTCGAGGCCCGCGCCACCCCCGTCATGGCCGAGCGCTGGCTCGCCCAGCTCCGGCAGCACACCGACAAGCCGGTCCGCTACCTGGTCCTGTCGCACTACCACGCCGTCCGCGTCCTCGGCGCCGCCGCCTTCGACGCGCAGGAGATCATCACGCACACCGAGACCCGGCGGCTCATCGTCGAGCGGGGCAAGGAGGACTGGGCCGTCGAGTTCGGCCGGATGCCCCGCCTGTTCGCCGGCCACGAGACCATCCCCGGCCTCACCTGGCCCACGCTCACCTTCGACGACCACCTGTCGATCGAGCTGGGCGGCGACCGCGGCACCGTCGAGCTGGCCTGGGCGGGCAACGGCCACACCTCCGGCGACATCTACGCGTACGTGCCCAAGTCCAAGGTCCTGTTCGCCGGCGACCTGGTGGAGAACGGCTCGGCCGTCTACACCGGCGACGCCTACCACCGGGACTGGATGACCAGCACGCTCGACCGGGTCAAGGCGCTCGACGTGGAGATCCTCGTCGGCGGGCGCGGCGAGATCGCCCGCGACCGCGCCGCCTCCCAGCGCGCGATCGAGCTGACCCGCGACTTCCTCAGCACGCTGATGACCGCCGTGGACACCGTCAAGCGCGGCGGCGGCACGGTCGAGCAGGCGTACGTGGCGGCCCGCGAGGCGCTGCTGCCCGTCTACGGCGGCATGCCGGTGTTCGAGCACGCCATGGTCTTCGACACCTGGCGCGCCTGGGAGGAGCTCGACGGCCGGGGACCCGGCATCTGGACCCCCGAGCGCGACCGCGAGGTCTGGGACCGCCTCACCGGCTGACCGGATCGGCCCGCCGCCCGACCAGGTGATGCCTTCAGCCCGCGCCCGCCTCTCGCCAGGCTGGAGGCATGACCAGCGCCCTCGTCGTGATCGACGTGCAGAACTCGTTCCTTGAGCTCCCCGACTGGCGGCACACCTCACGGCCGGACATCGTCCCCCAGGTCAACCGCCTCGCCGAGGCCGCCAGGCACGCGGGCGAAGCGGTCGTGTGGGTGCTCGGCTCGCGCCCCGGATCGGGCTCCGTCTTCGACCCGGCCCGGGGCCTCGTCCGCCTGATGGACGGCATCCGGCCGCTCCCCGGCGAGCCGGTCCTCACCAAGACCGCGCACAACGCCTTCACCACCACCAACCTGCACCAGCTCCTCACCCGGCGCGGCGTCAGGAAACTGACCATCTGCGGCATCCGTACCGAGCAGTGCTGCGAGACCACCGCCCGCCTCGCCTCCGACCTGGGCTTCGACGTCGACTTCGCCATCGACGCCACCGCGACCACGCCGATCCCGCACCGCGACGCCCCCGCCGGCGTGCCGTTCGCCGAGCTCGTCCAGGACCCGCGCACGCTCGGCGTGGACGAGATCATCACGCGCACCGCGTACGCTCTGTCGGGCCGGTTCGCCGCCATCAGGACCGTGGCCGAGCTCACCGGAAGCTGAGGAGTGAGCCGGTCATGTCCAGAGTCGTCTTCCTGCTGATCCCGCGGGCGCACCTCCTCGACGTGGCCGGTCCCGCCCAGGTGTTCTCCACCGCCGACGACCTCGGCCACCCGTACGCGCTCACGTACGTCGCCGAGGACCCCGAGGTCGACACCGTGCAGGGGCTGACCCTGCACGCCGCGACCGAGTGGCCGCCGCTGACGCCCGACGACCTGATCGTGGTGCCCGGCTGGCGCGGACCCACCCGCCCGCCGGGCCGGGAGACCCTGCGCCGCCTGCGCGAGCACCACGCCGCCGGCGGCACGGTCGCCGGGGTGTGCGCGGGCGCCGACGCGCTGGGCCGCGCCGGGCTGCTCGACGGCCGCCGCTGCACCACCCACCACGCCGTCCAGGACGAGCTCGCCCGCCTCTACCCCCGGGCCGACGTGGTCAGGGACGCGCTGTACGTCGAGGACGACCGGGTCGTCACCTCGGCGGGCGTGGCCGGCGGCATCGACGTGGCGCTGCACCTGGTGACCACCCGGCACGGGCCGTACGCGGCGGGACGGGTGGCCCGGGGCATGCTCGTCCACAGCCACCGCGACGGCACGGCGGAGCAGGTCAGCCCGCTGCTGCGGTGGCGCTCGCACGTGGACGAGACCGTGCACCGGGTCCAGGACCTGATCGAGACCCGGTTCACCGAGCGGCTGCCGCTCAGCCTGCTGGCCGAGGCCGGGGGAGTCAGCGAGCGGACGGTGACCAGGCTGTTCACCCGGGCGACCGGCCTGACCCCGCTGGCCTACCAGACCGCGCTGCGGCTGGAGCGGGCCGAGTCCCTGCTCGGCCGGGGCGCCACCGCCGAGGTCGCCGCCCGCGAGGTGGGCTTCGCCGACCCCCGGATGCTGCGCAGGCTGCGGGCCCGCGTCAGGTGAGGATCTCCACGCGCCCGTCGGTGCCGTTGACGCGGATGCGCTGCCCGTCGCGGATCAGCTGGGTGGCCCGCTCCACGCCCACGACGGCCGGCAGCCCGTACTCGCGGGCGATCACCGCGCCGTGCGTCATGATGCCGCCCACCTCCGTCACCAGCCCCGCCACGGTGACGAACAGCGGGGTCCAGCTCGGGTCGGTGTAGGCGGTGACCAGGATGTCGCCCGCTTCGAGGTCGGCCCGCGCCATGTCGGTGACGACCCGGGCCCGGCCCTCCACGGTCCCAGCCGAGACCGCGAGGCCGGGCAGCGCGCCGGGCGGGGCGTCCGCGCGCCGGTACCGGCCGTTGAGCGCCTCGCCGTCGGAGGTGAGCACCCGGGGCGGCGTCAGCGTCTCGTACGTGCGGAACGCCTCCCGCCTGTCGCGGATCAGCCCGGCGTCCGCCTCGCCGGTGCGCACGACCTCCCGCAGCTCCTCGAACCGGAGGAAGAAGACGTCGTCCCGCGCGCCCAGCGCGCCCGCCCTGACCAGCCGGTCGGCCTCCCGCAGCAGCGCCTGCTTGTAGACGAAGTAGCGGCTGATCATGCCGTACTTGGGGTATTCGCGGTAGCCGGCGAAGGTGCGGACCCGGTCGATCATCCGCTTGGTCTCCTCGGCCTTCTCCTCCCCGCCCGGCAGGGCGCGCAGCCGCGTCAGCACCTCACGCTCCTTGCGCCGCGCCTCCTGGAGGCCCTGCTCGAAGTGCCGCTTCCCGGCGCCGGGCGCGAAGTTCCTGACGTTGCCGAGCAGGGCGGGCAGGAGCATGGCGGGCTGCTCGCTCCAGCGGGTCCTGGTCACGTCGATCTCGCCCGCGCAGCGCATGCCGTACGTGCCGAGGAAGCCCAGGAGGGCGTCACGCGCCTCCCGCCCGCCGGGCAGCGCGGCCAGTTCGTCCAGGAAGCCGTCGCCCTCCCGGCCCTCGTCCGCGACCCGCTGCAGGAACGCCACGACCTCCGGGTGCGGCCTGACGGCGTCGGCGACGTCGAGGAGCGCCAGCCCCATCTCCGCCGTGACGTTGTGGGGCACCGACTGGGTGAGCGTGTCGGCCGCGTTCTTCTCGCCCAGCCATTCCTCCAGGTGCTCGTTGAGCCAGTAGGAGGCGTCCATCCCGGCCATGATCACCTCGTAGCCGCGCGGCTCGAACAGCAGGCGCTTCAGCTCCGCGAGGTCGGCCGTGACGAAGTCGAGCAGCTCCGTCCCGGACAGCCCCTCGATGGCGCGCCGCAGCTCGGCGACCGACTCCTCGTTGAGCCGGATCAGCTCGGTGACGACGGCCGGGTCGGTCTCGATCGGCGGGGTGTCGCCGGGCGGCCTGAGCGCGGCCGGCAGGGACTCCAGGTCGCCGTCGGGCAGCGGGTCGATGAAGTCGCCGCGGTCGAGGACGGTCTTCAGCGCGTCGAGCATGAGCGGGTCGGACTTCCCGAGGGTGCCCAGGAGGCCCGCGCGGCCCGTGGGCGTCGCCAGCAGCGGGCCCACGTCGACGAACAGCCGCCCGCCCGCCTCCTGCATGGGGCGCGGGGTCGTCAGCTGCCACAGGGACAGGCCCAGCGGCTTCATCGCGTCGGTCATCATCTGCTGGTGGCCGACGGAGACGTAGACGTGGTTCTCCTCGTCGCCGGTGACCGGGACGGGGAACAGGGTGGTGATCGGCCGGCTCTGCACGATGTGGAAGTCGTCGCCGGTCAGGCACCACTCGATGTCCTGCGGCCGGCCGAAGTGCGCCTCGACGCGCCGGCCCAGCCGCACCAGGCGCACGACCTGCGCGTCCGTCAGCGCCGGGCGCGAGCGCAGGTCCGGCTCCACGGGCGCGTCCCGCGTGCCGCCTCCCGGCGTGGCGAGCACGTACCGGGGCTTGTCGGCGACCGTCGCGGAGACCACCCGGTCGTCGCGCACCGTGTAGACGTCACCGGAGACCAGCCCGGCCACGAGCGCCTCGCCGAGCCCCCACCCGGCCTCCACGGTGGCGACCTTCCGGTTCGAGGTCACCGGGTCGGCGGTGAACAGCATCCCGGACGCCTCCGGGAACACCATCCGCTGCACGACCACCGCCATCCGCACCTGCCGGTGGTCGAACCCGTTGCGGCACCGGTAGGTCACCGCCCGCTCGGTGAACAGCGACGCCCAGCACCTGCGGATGTGGCGGAGGACCTCCGCCCGGCCCACGACGTTGAGGTAGGAGTCCTGCTGGCCGGCGAAGGACGCGGTCGGCAGGTCCTCGGCCGTCGCGCTGGACCGCACCGCGTAGGCGCCGTGCTCGCCGAGCCGGGCGAGCTGCTCGCCGACCGCCTCGACCAGCTCGCCGGGCGGCTCGACGCCTTCCACGACGCCGCGGATCTCGGCGCTCAGCGTGCGGATCGCCTCGTGGTCCTCCGGTCCGACCCGCGACAGCCGGTCGAGCAGCGCGTCGATCGACGGCGCCACCGCGTGCCCGAAGGCGTCCGTCGTGACGCAGAACCCGTCCGGCACGCGGACGCCCTCGACGCGCGAGAGCTCGCCCAGGTGCGCCCCCTTGCCGCCCACTGTCGCGATCTTCGTCGAGTCGATGTGCTGGAAGCCGATCACGTAACGCAATTCCGTCGCTCCGTCGTTCGTCGGGCCGGTTCGCAACGGGCAGTATGGAGCACTTTCCGGCGCCTCATGAGGGACGCCGATCTGCTATAACCTGAAAGTGGCGAGCCGGTGGTAGGCCCGTCTCGCGTAGACCAGAGGCTCCTCGGCGCCGAGCTGATGGACCGCCTCCACCCTTCCGAGAAACAGCGTGTGGTCACCGGCCGGCACGGTCGTCGTGATCGCGCAGTCCATCGCGGCCAGCGCGCCCGGCAGGATCGCGTTGCCCGAGCAGGGGGACGGCGACCAGTCCACGTCCGCGAACTCGCTCTCGCCGACCGGACGCTCCCCGGCGAAGTGGGCGGCGAGCGCGCTCTGCCCGGTGGCGAGCAGGTTCGCGGTGAAGCTCCGGCTGCTCATGATGAGGCCGTGCGTACGGCTGCTGCGGCTGAGCGACACCAGGATCGTCGGCGGCTCCAGCGACACGGACAGCAGGCTGTTGATCGTGACGCCGTGCGGCCCGGTGGCGGATCGCGTGGTGACGACGGCGACCCCGGTGGGCCACTGCCGCATGACGGCCCGCATCGGCTCGGTCACCACGCGGAGGCCCGGGGCGCGGCGGTCTCCAGGGCCGGGAAGTGGGGCACCACCTCCTCGCCGAGCTGGGCGAGGACTTCGCCGGCGGGCCGGCTGCCGTGCTGGACGCCGAGCGCGCAGTGGTTGATGCCGACGTCCTGCCAGCGGCCGAGCAGCTCCAGCAGGCCCTGGGTCCCGGTGCGCAGGACGAAGCCGCCGCGCAGCGGGGTGGGCGGGTGCAGCGGGTCCTCCATCAGGTCGATCCACTCGTTGGTGGCCACGGGCTTGAACGCGGCCCCGGGGATCCGGCCGCGCCAGGTCGCCGCCTTCTTGCCCAGCGCGATCGGGCCCTCGGCGGTCGTGGTGGAGCCGGGGTAGACGAGCCAGCCGTCGGCGTGCTCGGCGATCCAGTCGGGGGCCTGCTGGGAGGAGCCCGTGACCAGCAGCGGGATGTGCCCGTGCACCGGCTTGGGCAGCAGGTCGACGCCGGAGGCGGAGGGCCGCAGAAGGTCGCGGAAGGCGTGCACCGCCTCCCGGAAGCGCCGGCCCCGGCTCTCGAAGTCGACGCCGTAGGCGGGGAACTCGCTGGGCCGGTCACCGGAGGCGATGCCGAGCACCAGCCGGCCGCCGGAGAGGTGGTCGATCGAGGCCGCCTGCTTGGCCAGGTCGATGGGGTGCCGCAAGCTGAAGATCACGCTGCCCGAGGCCAGCGTGATCGTCGAGGTGTGCGCGGCCAGCCAGGTCAGCGCCGACCAGGGGTCGTACACCTGGCCGACGTCGCCGAAGCTCGCGTCCGCCAGCGGGATGTCCCTGACCCACGCGGCGGCGAACCCGGCCCGCTCGGCCTCCTGGACGAGCGCGCTCTGCCCGCGCAGCGCCGCCATGTCGCCGGTGTAGGGCCACAGCGGCAGGAACAGCCCGACCGTCAGCCGGCCGTTGGCGAACATGCGGTCGAACCCGACGTGGCCTGTTCGGTCACTCATGACAACCCCTTCTGGTTGGAACGTTCGATCCAGAGCATAGCCTGACTGGATCGAACGTTCCAACCAGGTAGGCTGAAGTCATGGACTCCCAGGACACGCGCGCCCGGATCGTACGGGCCGCCGCCGAGCTGCTGCAGCGGCAGGGCTACGAGGGCGCCTCCGTCAAGCCCATCGCCCTGGCCGCCGGCGCCTCGGTCAGCTCCGTGTACCACTTCTTCCCCGGCGGCAAGCAGGAGCTCGCGGTCGAGGCCGTGCGCCACGGCGCCGCCGAGTACGCCGACCTGCTCCGCGAGGGCCTGGCCTCCAGCCCCGACCCGGCGGAGGGCGTCGCCGCCTGCGCCCGGCTGATGGTGTCCGCGCTGAAGACCTCCGCCTGGGTCGACGGCTGCCCGGTCGCCGTCACGGCGCTGGAGACCGTGGGCCGCGTGCCCGGCATCCAGCAGGCGGCCGACGAAGCCCTCGCGCACTGGCAGCGGCTCGTCAGCACCGCGATCCAGAAGGCGGGCGTCCCCGCCGACACGGCCGACGAGCTGGCCAGCACCGTCATCAGCACGCTGGAGGGCGCCGAGCTGCTCAGCCGCGTCCGCCAGGACGACCTGCCACTGCGCCGCGCCGCCACCCACCTGTCCCAGCTCGTCCGCCTGGCGGTGAACCAGGCCTGATCAGCGCAGGCCGGGCCAGTCGTCCCGGCCGGACCGGCTGACCTGACAGGCGGCCTCGGCGTACACGCGGGGGTCTTTCGAGGCCGCGCGCAGCCACTCGTCCAAAGTGACCGGCAGGGACGCGCGGGGCTCGGCCAGGCAGCGGTCACCGGCCGGCGCCAGGTAACGGGGGTCGCCGCTCACCAGGACCGCCAGCCCCTCGTCGAACCACTGCGGCACCTCCTCCCCGCCGAGCCGGGCGTGCAGCTCCACGTGGGCCAGCTCGTGCGAGGCGATCACCGGGTCGACGCCGCGCGGCGACAGCATCACCGACCGGTTGAGCACGGCGATGCCGCGCTCGCGACCGCCGCCGATCCTGCGGTAGCAGTCGTCGGACAGGCACACGAGGATGTCCGGGGCGCTCTCCCGGCCGCCGAAGAAGTCACGTACCCGCTGGTCGGCCTGTGCGACGACCTCGGCCACGTGCCTGCGCCGGTCCGGCGGCAGGCCGGGCTCGGCGTACACGCCGGGCTGCAGGCGCTCCAGGCCGTAGCAGCCGGGGCACGTGGTGGCCGCGACGGACGGGAAGGCGATCGCCGTCACCGCCACCGCGGCGGCCAGCAGGAGCGCGATCACCCCGCCCGCGATCCGGAGCCTCCTGGTCACGGACACGTGGCGCCCCGGGGCGGCAGCCGGCGCTCGGTGACGTACCTGCTGACGTGCTCGACGACGCACGGGTTCGCCATCGCGCCGAACAGGTTGTGGCCGGGGCCGTCGTGCCTGATCGTGCGGCTGCCGGGGATCCGGCTGACGACCCGGCGGGTGGAGTCGTAGTCCTGCCAGGTGCCCGCGCCCAGCATGGGCGGCAGCGTCTTGGGCATCGGGGCGGGCGGGTTCGTCACCGGGGCCGGCCAGCCGGCGCAGGTGAGCGGCAGGTGCCAGGCGAGGGCGAACGAGGCGCCGGCGCTGGGGGCGAGGGCGCGCAGCCGCCTGGTCGTCCGCGCGAGGTCACGCTGGTCCGCCGGGCGGGGCAGGTCCAGGCACTCCTTGTAGCCGCCGCCGGGGGCGCCGGGGTAGGGCTGGCGGGGAGACAGCGCGAAGCCCGACGCGTCGCCCTTCTCGGCGGCCGTGATCGCCGCCACGACATCGCCCCAGCTCGCCGGGCCGGGCCGGAGCTTGAGGAACGCCAGCGCCCGGAGCTGCGTGCCGTCGTAGCGGGCGTCGACCCGAGGGGCGGGGATCGGCTCCCGGTCGGCCTTCGCGGTCAGGGCCCGCCAGCGCTTCTCCGTCCCGGCGGGGGCCCAGGCGAAGAAGCGGTCCAGGAACCGCTCGGTCTCACGGGCCTCGGCGTCGAGCTCGCGCTGCCAGTCGCGGACGCTGTGGTTGCGGGTGCCGTCGACGTACAGCGTGCGCACGCGGTCGGGGAACAGGCGGGCGTAGGACTGGGCGATCGTCCCGCCGTAGGAGAGCCCCAGGAAGTTCATCCTGTCGTCGCCGAGCGCCCGGCGGACGGCGTCGGCGTCGCGGGCGTCGTCCGCGGCCGACATGTGGTCGAAGAGCTCGGGATCGGTGTCACGGCACGCCTCGCCCCGGGCCCTGTTGGCCGCGGCCACCCGGTCGAAGCCGGCCTGGTCGGCGGGGAACGCCGGGGTGCGCACGAACCCCCAGTCGCACTTCAGCACCGCGCCGCTGAGCCCGGGATAGCCGCGCGGGTCCCACGTCACCACGTCCATCGACCGCCGGATCTGGTCGAAGATCCGGGTACGCGAGCCGAGCGAGGCGATCTGGAAGCCCTGCGGGCCGCCGAAGTTGACCAGCACGGACCCCTCCCTGGCGCCGGTGGCGGGCAGCCGGGCCACCTTCAGGACGAGCTTACGGCCGCTGCCGGGGGACAGGGCGACGGGCAGGTCCGCGCACTGGAGCTCGGGCGCGTCCGCGACGGGGCAGGCGCTCCACGACAGCCCCGGCTGCGGCGCCGGAGCGCTGACCGGGGCGGTGAGGATGGCCACCCCGAGAAGTGTCTTGAACATGCGACGAAACGCTAGAAGTCACCCCCGACCCGGGTCTGCCCCCGAAGGTCAGCGGACATTGTTCACCAAAGTGGACTATGAGCACCCCGATACGCCCTGAGTAGGGTGAATCCCATGTCCAGGTATGCGGTCGTCGCCGCCGTCGTGGTCGCGGACACGGCGCTGTTGTGGCTGGACGGGACCCAGGGCTGGATGCTCGCCGCCTACGCGGTGGCCGTGGCGCTCACCGTGACAGCGGCGAACCGGCTGCCGTTCGCCGCCTTCTTCGCGGCGCTGGCGCTGGCCGTGCTCACCGGCGCTTCACTCGCGCTGCTGGCCTGCACCGGCTTCCAGGCCGGGCACCGCATCTCCGCGCGCAGGGACGTGGTGGTGACGGCCTGTGCCCTCAGCGCGTACGTGTGCGTCCTGCTGCTGGCCGTGCAGCGGTCCCCGGGCTCCGACGAGCCGTGGATCAGCCTGGCCCGCGTCGTCATCCTGACCGCCCTGCCGCTGCTCGCCGGCCGGTACGTGGCCCAGCAGCGCGAGCACATGCGCCGCGAGCGGGCCCTGATCGCCGAGCAGGAACGCCTGCGCGAGCGGCTGCGCATCGCCCAGGACATGCACGACTCGCTCGGCCACCTGCTCAGCCTGGTCTCCGTGCAGGCCGCCGCGCTCCAGGTCGGCCCGCTGCCGCCGGACCAGCGGCAGGCCGTGGGCGGCCTGGCCGACACCGCCCGAGCCGCCGCCGCCGAGCTGCACGAGGTGGTCAACGCGCTGCGCGAGCACGACGTGCCCGGCCTGGACGACGTCGGCGACCTCGTCGCCCGCTCCCGCGCCGCCGGGGCCACGGTGACGGTCGACACGTCCGGCGAGGCCGTCCCGCTCGCCGACCCGAGGGCCTCCCACGCCGCCTACCGGGTCGTCCAGGAAGGGCTGACCAACGCGGTCAAGCACGCGCCCGGCACGCCGATCACCGTGTCGCTCGACTGGCAGCCCGACGCCCTGCTGATCTCGGTGGCCAACCCGGCGCCCCGCGCTCCCGCGGCCTCCACCGGCGGCGGCAGCGGCCTGCGCGGGCTCACCGAGCGCGTCGCCTCGGCCGGCGGCCTGCTGCGCGTCCACCCCGGGCCGCGCGAGTTCCGGCTCGTCGCGATGCTCCCGCTGGTGCCGGTCCTCGCGGAGGCAGCCTCATGATCAGGACCCTGGTGGCCGACGACGAACCCCTCATCACCACCGGCATCCGTACCGTCCTGGAGTCGGCGGGCGACATCGAGGTGGTGGCCACCGCCAGCGACGGCCGCGAAGCCGTGCGGGCCGCCCGAAGCCACAGCGTCGACGTCGCGCTCCTCGACCTCGCGATGCCCGTCATGGACGGCCTGGCCGCCGCCGCCGAGCTGACCGGCACGCGGGTGGTGCTCCTCACCGCCTTCGGCGACCAGGACAACGTACGGCGAGCGGTACGGCAGGGCGTGTCCGGGTTCGTGCTGAAGACGTGCACCCCGGACGAGCTCATCCGCGCGGTCCGCGCCGCGCACGCCGGGCACGCGTACCTGTCGCCGGCCGTGGCCCGCCAGGTGCTCGACATGGCCGCGCCCGGCGACGACGAGCGCGGACGCGACGCCGCCCGCAGGCTGGCCACGCTCACCGCGCGCGAGGCCGACATCCTCGCCCTGGTGGCGCAGGGTCTGTCCAACGCCCAGGTGGCCAGGCGCGCCCACATGACCGAGGCCAGCGTCAAGACCTACGTCAGCCGCATCCTCGCCAAGCTCAACTGCGCCAACCGCGTGCAGGCCGCCCTGCTCCTCCGCGACGCGCCGTTCCCTGCCTGACTCCGGCGGTGAGCGTCAGTGCCCCATGTCGTGCTTGCGGCGCGGGGGCCTGCCGTAGCCGAGCGTGCCCATCATGCCCTGCTCCTGGTGGAAGAGGTTGTGGCAGTGGAACATCCACTCGCCCGGGTTGTCGGCGTGCACGTCGATCTTCATGCGTTCGCGCGGCTTGATGTTGACGGTGTCCTTCCTCGGGCCGCCCCGGTCGGTGGTCCGGACCTGGAAGGTGTGGCCGTGCAGGTGCATGGGGTGCCACATGTGGGTGTCGTTGTGCATGACGATCCTGATCGTCTCGCCGCGCTCGACGCGCAGGCGCAGCGGGTCGTCGGCGCCGTGGCCGTTGAGGGTCCACTCGTCGCCGCCGGGGCGCTTACGCAGGCCGAACGTGACGTTGACGGTCCGGGAGGGCTGGGGGAGCTGGTCGGCCCGCCGAGCCTCCAGGTCCTCATATTTCAGCATCCGGCGGTTGAGCTCCGGCACCGTGCCGTCCGGCGACGGCCTGCGCGCCCCCCGCGAGGTCCGCACCACCGCGAACGCCCGCCCGCTCTTGCCCTCCGCCATCGCCATCAGCGGGAACGCCCCCTCGCCCAGCGTCGTGACGAAGTCGTAGCGCTCGCCCATGCCCAGCACGAACGCGTCCACGGTCACGTGTTTGCACGGGAACCCGTCGGTGTGGGTGACGGTCATGCGGTGCCCGCCGAGCGCGACCCGGAACGCGGTGTCGGCCGCCGCGTTGATCACCCGGAACCTGACCCGGGCGCCAGGACGGCTGTGGAACGTCCTGGGCTCGTTCGCGGTGTGCCCGTTGACCAGGTAGTACGGGTAACGCATGTGCCCCGCGACGCCGCCGAGGAGAGGGCTGCTGAGGCCCTTGTCGTGCGAGGTGGCGCTCATCCGCCGCTCGGCGTCCTCGGGGGTGCCCTTGACGCCGTCCTGCCAGTCGTCGAGCACGACCGTGAACTCCTGGTCGTAGCCGAGCGGCTCGCGCGGGTCGGCCACGACGAGCGCGCCGTACAGGCCGCGGTCGCTCTGCATGCCGACGTGCGAGTGGTAGAAGTACGTGCCGGGGTCCGGGACGGTGAACACGTAGTCGAACGTGCCGCCGGGCGGGGTCGGCCGCTGCGAGAGGCCGGGGGCGCCGTCCATCTTCGGGGTGATGCGGATGCCGTGCCAGTGCACGGTGGTCGGCGCGGGCAGCTCGTTGACGAGCCTGACCCGTACGGTCCGGCCGGCGGTGCCCCGGATCAGCGGGCCGGGCAGCCGGTCGTCGTACATCCAGGTGGACAGGGTGCGCCCGTCGAGGACGACGGTGCCGGGCCGGGCCCGCAGCACGCTGCCCCGGGGAGCCGGGGCGGCCACCGCGGGGGTGACCATCGGGCCGACCACGGGGGCGGCGCCCAGGGCGGCGAACACGCCGCTGACGAACAGCCTGCGGGACACGGCCCCACGCGAATCATTCACTGCGGATCCTCTCCTTCACCCCACGCAAAGTAACGGAGAGTCACCGACAGGGCACGGCGCGACGCGCCCGGTTCGGCTCTGATCGTCCGCGCGTCAGCAGCAGGCGTCGCCGCGCCACGCCTCGCGGCCCTCCTTGACCGCGACGGCGGCGATGACCAGGGCGGCGATCGGGTCGGCCCAGGACCAGCCGAACAGGCTGTTGAGCGCCAGCCCGGCCAGCAGCACGCCGGACAGGTAGGTGCACAGCAGGGTCTGCTTCGAGTCGGCCACCGCGGAGGCGGAGCCGAGCTCGCGGCCGGCGCGCCGCTGCGCGTACGACAGGAACGGCATGACGACCAGCGACAGCGCGGCGATGATCAGGCCGGGGGTGGAGTGCTCGGCCTCACCGGCGCCCAGCAGGGCGCGTACGGCGTCGAAGCCGACGTAGGCGGCGAGCGCGAAGAACGAGATCGCGATGACCCGCAGCGCCGTCCGCTCCCGCTTCTCGTGGTCGGCGGCGGTGAACTGCCAGGCCACGGCGGCGGCCGAGGCGACCTCCACGACCGAGTCCAGGCCGAAGCCGATCAGGGCGGCGGAGGAGGCGGCCGTGCCGGCGGTGATGGCCACCGCCGCCTCGACGACGTTGTACGCGATGGTGGCCGCGACCAGGAGCCGGACGCGGCGCCGCAGGACCGCCCGCCGGTCCGGGGCGGGCGGGTTCAGCGTGGTCATGACGCCTGGGCGGGGCGCAGGGCCACGGCGTGGCCGGTGGCGGCCAGCAGGTGCTCGGCCGAGGCGAGCAGGTCCATCAGCTCGGGCCGGGTGAGGGAGTAGAAGGACTGGCGTCCTTCGGCCCGGTAGTCGACCAGGTCGCAGTCGCGCAGGCAGGCCAGGTGCTTGGAGACGGTGGACTGGGCCAGGCCCAGCTCGCCCACCAGGTCGACCACCCGCGCCTCGCCGCGCGCGAGGCGGGCCACGATGCGCAGCCGGTTCTCGTCGGACAGGGAGTGGAACAGTGCCGCCGCCGGGGAGACGCCCGCGGCGATGTCCGCGCTCACGCAGCGCCCGGCCTCACTATCAATCGCCATACGGCGATGATATTCCAATGGCGTGATTCCTCAAGCCGTCAGGTCGTTGACCGGGCTGCGGGCGCCCTGCCCGGTCAGGACCCGTACGGCCTCCTCCGCGGCGAAGCGCCGCACGGTGGCGACGGCCTGCTCGGAGTAGTAAGCGGCGTGCGGCGTGACGATCACGCCGGGCAGCGCGAACAGGGGGTTGCGGGGCTCCCAGCCGCGCTGCTTCGCGGGCTCCTCCTCCAGGTCGTCCAGGGCCGCGCCGGCGATCCAGCCCTCGGTGAGCGCCTGGTGGAGCGCCGCGTCCTCGACGATCGGGCCGCGGGCGGTGTTGACGAGCAGGGCCGTCGGCTTCATCCTGCGGAGCGTCGTACGGTCGAAGGCGTGGTGGGTGCCTGGCGTGAGCGGCGCCTGGATCACCAGGTAGTCGGCGCCTTCCACAAGCTCGTCGAACGACACCGGCCGCACGCCGCGGGCCCGGATCTCGGCCTCGTCGACGAACGGGTCGTGCGCCCACACCTCCACGCCGAACGCCTTGGCGCGTTCGGCGATGAGCTGGGCGATGAAGCCGAAGGACAGCAGCCCGAACACCCGTCCCCGCAGCCGCCAGACCGGCTCCCCGCTCTGCCAGCGCCACACGCCCTCCCGGGTCGCCCGGTCGTACGCGCAGATCTTGCGGGCGGCGGCGAGCCAGAGCGCGACGGCGTGGTCGGCGACCTCCTCGGCGCACCAGTCGTTCGGCGCGTTCGTGACCTGGATGCCGTGCCGGGTCGCGGCGTCGACGTCGACGATGTCCACGCCCGTGCCGTAGCGGGCGATCACCCGGCAGCGGGTGAACGCCTCGATCGCGCGGGCCCCGATCCGGGCGTACTGGGTCAGCACGCCGTCGGCGTCCCGGCCCTTCTCGATCACCTCCTCCTCGCTCTTGCACTGGGCGGCGACCAGCTCGAACCCGGCGCCCTCCACGATCGCGCGCTCGATGTCCACGTCGCCGAAGTCGGAGTCGGCGATCATGATGGTGCCTCTGGCGTCAGTGCGAGTCACGGGGAATCCCCTTGGTGTGGACGATGTCCTGGTAGTCCAGGGCGAGCTCCAGGCAGCCGCCGCCGTCGAGCTGCCCGACCGTGGCGCGGTAGATCTCCTGCCACGGCGTCTGGTTGTCGAGGGGCGGCGGTGTGTGATCGGCCCACCGTCCGGCGATCTCCTCGTCGGTCAGCAGGACGTCGACGCGGGCGTTGTCCAGGTCGACGCGGATGCGGTCGCCGGTGCGCAGGATGGCGAGGTTGCCGCCCGCCGCGGCCTCGGGGCTGGCGTTGAGGATGGACGGCGCGTCGGAGGTGCCGCTCTGGCGGCCGTCGCCCAGCGTCGGCAGCGTCGTGATCCCCCGCCGGATCAGCGTGGCCGGAACCTCCATGTTCACCACCTCGGCCGAGCCCGGATAGCCGATCGGGCCGGTGTAGCGGATGACGAGGATGCAGTTCTCGTCCAGCTCCAGGGCGGGGTCGTCGATGCGGGCGTGGTAATCCTCCGGCCCGTCGAAGACGACGGCGCGGTAGTCCGCCACCGGGCGGAGGTCGCCGGCCAGGACGGAGGTCTTCATGACCGCGGAGCCGAACAGGTTGCCCGTCATGATGAGCAGCCCGCCGCGCGGGGCGAGCGGCTGGTCGTAGGGGCGGATGACCTCCGGGTCGGCGGGCGGGGCGTCGGCCAGGTTCTCGGCCACGGTCCGGCCGGTGACGGTCACGGCGTCGCCGTGCAGGCGCCCGGCCGCCAGCAGCGACCTCATGAGGGCGGGCAGGCCGCCGGCGCGGTAGAAGTCCTCGCCGAGGAACTCCCCGGCGGGGGCGACGTTCGCCAGCACCGGGACGTCGCCGCCGACGCGCTGCCAGTCCTGGATGGTCAGCGGCACCCCGACGTGCCGGGCGATGGCGTTGACGTGGATGGGCACGTTGGTGGATGCGGCGATGGCCGAGGCGACCACGATCGCGTTCTCGAAGGCCGGCATGGTCATGATCTTGCGCGGGGTCAGGTCCTCGCGGACGAGATCCACCGCCCGGCGGCCCGTGTCGTACGCCATCTGCGCCCGTCGCCGGTACGGGGCCGGGATCGCCGCGCAGCACGGCAGCGACATGCCCAGGGCCTCGGCCAGGCAGTTCATCGACAGCGCGGTGCCCATCGTGTTGCAGTGCCCGATGCTGGGCGCGGAGGCCGCCACGCGCGCCGAGAACTCGGCGTAGTCGATCTCCCCGGTGGCCAGCAGCCGCTTCGACTGCCAGATCACCAGCCCCGAGCCCGACGCGGCCACCCGCTGACCCTGGTGATAGCCGTTGAGCATCGGCCCGCCGGACAGGACGATCGCCGGGATGTTCACCGTCGCCGCCGCGGCCAGGCACGCGGGCGTGGTCTTGTCGCAGCCCGTCGTCAGCACGACCCCGTCGAGCGGATACCCGTACAGAACCTCGACCAGCCCCAGGTAGGCGAGGTTGCGGTCCAGCGCGGCGGTCGGACGCTTGCCGGTCTCCTGGAGGGGATGGACGGGGAACTCCAGCGGTATGCCGCCGTTGTCGCGGATGCCGTCCCTGACCCGGTCGGCCAGGGCCAGGTGGTGGCGGTTGCAGGGGACGAGGTCGCTGCCCGTCTGGGCGATGCCGATGATCGGCCGGCCGGACTGGAGCTCGCCCGGGGTCAGCCCGAAGTTGAGGAAGCGTTCGAGGTAGAGAGCCGTCATCTCCGGGTTGCCCGCGTTGTCCCACCACGCCTGGCTGCGCAGGCCGCCTGTGGCCGCCATCAGGATCCCTCCGATCGGGCGAGGTTGACGCCGCTGGCGATGACGCCGATGTGGCTGAACGCCTGGGGGAAGTTGCCCATGAACGCGCCCGTCGACGGGTCGATCTGCTCCGGCAGCAGCCCCAGCGGGCTGGCCCGGGCGCACAGCGACGCGTAGAGCTCCCCGGCCCGGTCCCGCTCGCCCAGCAGGATCAGGTTGTCGACCAGCCAGAAGCTGCACAGCAGGAACCCGCCCTCGTCGCCGGGCAGGCCGTCGGGGGAGCTCTCGTGCAGGTAGCGGTAGAGCAGGCCGTCACCGGCCGACAGGCGTGCCGCGATCGCCGCCGTCGTGGCCGCCATGCGCGGGTGACCGGCCGGGACGACCTTGCGCAGCGGAAGCGCGAGCAGGCTGGCGTCGAGGCTGCCGCCGCCGTCGAGATGCTCGCTCAGACACTGGGCCCTCTCGTCCCAGGACTCCTCCAGGATGATCCGGCGCAGCGTCTCGGCCTCCCGGCGCCAGGCCGCGATCTGGCCGGGCATGCCGAGGCGCTCGCCGATCGCCGCGGCCCGGTCGAGGGCGACCTGGCACATCCCGGCCGAGTACGTGAACACCCGGCCTTCGCTGCGCACCTCCCAGATGCCCTGGTCCGGCTGCCGCCACGTGCTCGCGGCGGCCTCGGCCAGCTCCGCCAGGCCGGACCAGAGCGCGGGCTGGAGCTCGCGGCCGGGGCGCAGCCACTGGTCGGCGCAGTCCAGCACCTCGCCGTACACGTCGTGCTGGCGCTGGTCGGCCGCGCCGTTGCCCCAGCGCACCGGGGCCGAGCGCCGGTAGCCTTCGAGCTCGGCGTCCTGGACCTCCTCGGGCACGGCGGCGCCGAGCAGCGTGTACATGATCCGCGGACTGCGGCTCTGCTCGAAGGCGTCCAGCACCCAGCCGAGAAAGGCGTCGGCCTCCTCGCCGAAGCCCACCCGGCGCAGCGCGAACACGGCATAGGCGGCATCCCGGATCCAGGTGTAGCGGTAGTCCCAGTTGCGCACCCCGCCGATCGGGGCGGGCAGCGACGAGGTCGGGGCCGCGACCAGCGACCCGTTCATCCAGTCGTCGCACAGCTTCAGCGTGATCACCGATCGCCGGACCAGCGCCGCCTGCGGGCCGTCGTAACCGCACTTGGCCATCCAGCGGCGCCACGCTCCGGCGGTGTCGCGCAGCATCGTCTCGGGGGCGAACCGGTGGTGCCGGTGGATGCGCCCCCACGACAGCACCAGGTCGAGCCGGTCGCCCTGCTCCAGGTCGTGCTCGGTGCGCAGCCCGGTCAGCGGCCGGTTGGACCGCAGGTGCAGGCGCAGATCGGGCCGCCGCAGCGCCCGCACCTCCAGGCCGCTGCCGAGCGCCCGGGCCTGCCCGCCGCCGCGCGGCTCCAGCTCCGCCCGCAGGCGCACGCTCCCGCTCACGACCACGGCCGAACGGACCAGCTCGGCCCGGCCCGCCCCCGCGTCGTCGCTGAGATCGGCCCCGGCGCGCAGGGCCAGCGCGTCCGTGATCCGTACCAGCCCGGACGGCGCGCGCAGCTCGGTCACCAGCACGGCGGTGTCGGGCTCGTAGAACTGGCGCGCCTCCAGCAGGCCGTCCGCGGTGAGCGTGAAATGCCCGCCACGGGCCCGGTCCAGCAGCCCGCACACCAGCGGTTCGCTGTCGAAGCGGGGAAGGCACAGCCACGGGATCGAACCGTCCAGGCCGACCAGCGCCGCCGTGTCGCCGTCGCCGATCAGGCCCAGGTCCTCCAGCGGCAGGTAGCCGTCCGCGCGGAGGACCGGGCGGAAGGGCGGGTCGGTGTCGAGCATCGCCGAACTCTTTCGTCGGAATGGACTGCATCACCGAGTACCCCCGGCGAAGGAGCGGATAACGCCGCTTCTCCGCAGGTCAGCGGCCGGGAATTAATAAATTCTTTGGCGAATGTCTAACGGTCGCCGCGTTACTCCGATCGGGCCGGCAGGCGTGATGCCGGCCACGGTCAGCCGGGTATGGGAGGGAAGAATCCGGGGGGAAGGTGCGTGATGGTCAAATCTGTGGTGGTCGGCGTGGACGGCTCCGCGCCGTCGGACACGGCGCTGGAATGGGCCGCCGCCGACGCGCGGCGGCGGGGGCTGGGCCTGCGGCTCGTCCACGTGTGCGAGCACTCCCGGTTCGGCCGGGAGGCGACGGACTACTGCGCCGGGACCCTGGAGGCCGCCCGCGACCGGGTGAGCCGGTCGGCCGGCGGCGTCGAGGTGACCACCGAACTGCTGGCCGGGCACGTCGTGGACGCGATGGTCGGCGAGTCGGCCACCGCCGACAGCGTGGTGCTCGGCAGCCGGGGGCTCGGCGGGTTCAAGGGGCTCCTGATCGGCTCGGTGAGCGTGGGCGTCGCCGGTCACGCCGCCTGCCCGGTGGTGATCGTACGCGGCTCCGCCGAGCCTGCGCACGGCCGCGTCGTCGTCGGCGACGACGGCTCCCGGTGCGCCGAGACCGCCCTGGCCTACGCCGCCGAGCAGGCCCGGGCCAGGGACGTGCCGCTGCTGGTCACGTACGCCTGGCAGGTGCCCGTCACGCCGTCGCTCGCGGTGGGCTACAGCGCGCTGCTGGAGCGCTCCTGCGAGGCGGAGCTCCGTACGGCGGCCGAACGGCTGAGGGTGTGGCGGGAGAAGCACCGGGACATCGAGATCGTCGGCGAGCAGATCGCCGGGCATCCGGCGGAGGCGCTGATCAAGGCCGGGGAGACGGCCGATCTGGTGGTCGTGGGCACGCGCGGCCTGGGCGGTTTCGCCTCCGCCGTGCTCGGGTCCGTGAGCCGGACGGTGCTGCAACAGGCGACCTGTCCGGTGGCGATAGTCCGCCCAGGGGCGAAACAGGCATAAAGTGCGGTGATGTCGCACCCCTGGCGCGGCTGGTGCCTCCTGCGGCCCGGCCTCCTGCTGTACGGCGGCACCGTCGGCACCAACGAGCCGCACGCGCACCACGCGGTCCAGCTCATCGTCGCCGCCGAGCCCTTCACGCTGGCCGACGCCCACGGGGAGCGGCTGACCACGCGGATCGCCGTCGTCCCGCCCGACACCGGCCACACGCTGGTCAGCGGAGCCCATGACGCGCTGCTCGCCCACCTGGACCCGCGCAGCGCGCCCGGCCGCGCCCTGCTCGCCCGCTCCGGCGCGGGGGCGCGGGCCTCGACCTGGTCGCCGCCCGCCGTCCTCGCCGGTTCCGGCGCTCAGGACGGGCGCGAGGGAGCCAGGCCGCTCATGTTCGCCGAGCCGACGGCCGGGCACCCGCGCTCGGCCGAGGCGGCGGGCGCGCTGCGCACGGTCGAGGCGTGCAGCGGCCACAGCGGCGCCGCCGACGCCGCCCTCCACCCGGCCGTGGACGCGGCGATCGCCGTCATCCCCGCGCTCCTGCCGGCAGGACCGGTACGGCTGCGCGCGGTGGCCGACGCCGTCCATCTGTCGCCGAGCCGGCTCGCGCACCTGTTCGGCGCGCACGTCGGCATCCCGCTGCGGCCGTACGTGCGGTGGCTGCGGCTGCGGCAGGCCATCGACCGGGTGGCCGCCGGGGAGACGCTGACGGCGGCCGCGCACAGCGCCGGGTTCACCGACGGCCCGCACTTCACCCGCGCCTTCCGGCGCACCTTCGGCAACACGCCCTCCGAGCTCGCCGCCGCGATCGACTGGTTACCCGACGTCGGCCCGTGACCGGCGCAGCTCCCGCTTGAGGATCTTGCCGGTCGCGGTCATCGGCAGGCTCTCGCAGAACTCGACGATCCGCGGATACTTGTAGGCCGCCATGTTCTCCCTGCACCACTCCACGAGCTCGGCCTCGGTCACCGCCGACCCGGGCGACCGGATCACGTACGCCTTGACCTCCTCGCCGTGCGAGCCGTGCGGCACGCCGACCACCGCCACCAGCGAGACCGCCGGATGCGTCATCAGCACCTCCTCCAGCTCGCGCGGGTAGATGTTGAACCCGCCCCGGATGATCATGTCCTTGGTGCGGTCGACGATGGAGTAGTAGCCGTCCTCGTCGCGGGTGGCGATGTCCCCGGTGCGGAACCAGCCGTCCCGCAGCACCTCCACCGTCTCCTCCGGCCTGCCGTGATAGCCCTTCATGATGTTGTGCCCGCGCACGGCGATCTCCCCGGGCCCCTCGCCCTCGACCGTGTTCCAGTCGTCGTCCACCAGCCGCATCTCCACCCCCCACACCGGGAAGCCGATCGTGCCCGGCCTGGTCGGCCGGCTGAGCTGGTTGAAGCAGGCCGCAGGGGACGTCTCCGACAGCCCGTACCCCTCCAGGATCGGGATGCCGAACGTGGCCTCGAAGTCCTTGAGCACCTCCACCGGGCAGGCGGCCGCCCCCGACACCGCCACCCGCAACGACGCCGGCACCTCGGCCTCACCCGCGTGAATCTTCGCCAGCATCGCCCAGTACATGGTCGGCACCCCGGCGAACATCGTCACCCGCTCCCCGCGCATCAGCTCCAGCGCCTGACCGGGCTCGAACCGCGGCACGAGCACCAGCGTGGCGCGGCGGCGCAAACTCACGTTCATCACCGAGGTCTGGCCGAAGGAGTGGAACAGCGGCAGCACCGCCAGCGACACGTCACCCTCGGGATCGCGGGGGAACATCTCATCGCTGACCATCGTGTTGAGCAGCAGATTCGCGTGCGTGAGCTCCGCGCCCTTGGGCCGCCCCGTGGTGCCCGACGTGTAGAGGATGGCCGCGACGTCCTCCGCCCCGGTGCCCACCGTCTCGAACTCGCCCGATTTGCCGTCCAACGCCGCCCAGAACGACTCCCCGTGCTCCGACTCGGTCGCCAGCGGCGTCGCGGGCAGGACGAAGAAGTGCTCACACCCCTCCGTCGCGTCCGCCGCCTCCCGCCCGCGCGCCCCCGTCGGCAGCTCGGGCGTGCCCTCGAAGCAGAACAGCGCCTTCGCGCCGCTGTCGTCCAGGTGGTACGCGATCTCCCTCGGCTGCAACAGCACGTTGAGCGGCACCACGGTCGCCCCGGCCTTCAGGATGCCGAAGTACACGAAGGGGAAGTACGGCACGTTCGGGCAGAGCAGCGCCACCTTGTCGCCCCTGCCGATCCCGCGCTCCACCAGCAGATTGGCCACCTGGTTCGCGACGGAGTCCACCATGGCGTACGGCAGCCGCAGATCCCCGTACACCAGGGCGGTGCGGTCCGGGACCGCGCGGGCGCTGTCTTCCAGAATGATCGACAGGTTGAGCATCGGGGCCCCTCTCGTCGGAACGCCTCGTCCGCCCCCAGCATGCTCCGCCCCCCACCCCCAGCACTTGTACGAACGTGCCGACTCCACCGGCCACGGCCAGTACGGCCGAGCGCGCCCGGCAGCGGCCGGAACCGGCGGACCCCGCGCGCTCGTGGCGTCGGGGCGCACGTAGCCTCGGCATCGGAGGAGAGCGGTCGCAGGGGATCGGGGTGCGAGGTGGAACCGACGGGCACGGCGCTGACGGAGGCCGACTGGGCGGCCCACCGGCCGGCGGTGTTCGGGGCCGCGTACCGGATTCTCGGCAGCGTGGCCGAGGCGGAGGACGTGGCGCAGGAGGTGTGGTTGCGGGCCGCCGCCGCCGACCTGTCCGAGGTGCGCGACGTGCGTGCCTGGCTGGTGACCGTGTCCGCCCGTACGGCTTACAACGTGCTGATGTCGGCGCGCGTGCGGCGCGAGTCGTACGTCGGGCCGTGGCTGCCCGAACCGCTGCTGACCGGGCCCGACGCCGCGACCCGGGTGCTCGTGGACGAGTCGGTGAGCACCGCGATGCTGGTGGTCATACGGACGCTCACCCCCGCCGAGCGCGTGGCGCTGGTGCTGCACGACGTGTTCGACCTTCCGTTCGCGCGCATCGCCGAGGTGCTGGGCGCCACGCCCGCGGCCAGCCGCAAGCTCGCCTCGCGGGCCCGTACGCGGGTCGCCGCCGTCACGGAACGGCCCCGCGCCTCCAAGGCCGAGACCAGGCGGGTGCTGGAGGCGTTCAGGGCGGCGGCCGAGGCCGGTGACCTGGCCGGGCTCGTCGCGCTGCTGGACCCCGAGGCCGTCTACGTCGCCGACGGCGGCGGCAAGGCGACGGCGGCGCGCAGGCCGGTCCGGGGCGCCGCGATCATCGCCCGGCTGGCGATCAGGCAGGTCGAGCTCAGGCGTCCGGACGCCGTACGCGTCGTCGAGGTCAACGGGGAGCCCGCCATGGCGACCTACTCCGGCGGCGCGCTGGTCTGGCTCGACACCGTGGAGGTCAGCGGCGGGCGGATCACGGAGTTCAGGAGGCTCGTCAATCCCGACAAGCTTCCGCGCATCGGTCACATCTGAGCCGGCTGTCTTGTCTCCCTGCCGAACCCTCCCCGTCCGTGGAGGGACAGGCTGAGAGAGGACGAGACGGTGGCACAGGTTGTGATCATCGGTGGTGGTTTCGCGGGCGTGTGGAGCGCGGCGGGCGCGGCGCTGGCGCGCGGGGAGCGGGACCTGCGCATCACGCTCATCGCGCCCGGCGAGCGGATGGTCCTGCGTCCGAGGCTGTACGAGCCCGACCCGGGCCTGGCCACGGTGGAGCTGCGCAGGATCCTCGACCCGATCGGTGTCGAGCACCTGCGCGCCACGGTCAGCGAGATCGACACCGCCCGCCGCGTGGTGGTGGCCGACGGCCAGGAGATCCCGTACGACCGCCTGGTGCTGGCGGCGGGCAGCGAGCTCGTCCGGCCACGGGATCTGCCCGGCGCCGAACGGCTCTTCGACATCGACACCCTGGCCGGGGCCCAGCGGCTCGCCGACCGGCTGCGCGGCCGGGCGGACAGTTCCGTCGTGGTCGTCGGCGCCGGGTTCACCGGTCTGGAGGCGGCGACCGAGCTGGCCGCCCGGGGCCGGGTGCTGCTGGTGGACCAGGCGGCGGTGGTCGGCGAACAGCTCGGCCCGGAGCCGCGCGAGGCGATCGAGTCGGCCCTGGACGAGCTCGGCGTCGAACGCCGCCTCGCCACCACCGTGACCGAGGTCGGCGACGGCTACGCAGCCCTGTCCGACGGCACCAAGGTCGAGGCGGACGCGGTCGTCTGGTCGGTGGGCATGCGGGCGAACCGGCTCACCCGGCACATCACCGGCTCACTCGACCACCTCGGCCGGATACCGGTGGACCGGCACCTGCGCGCCCTGCCCGAGGTGTTCGCCGCCGGCGACACGGCCGCGGCGCCCTACGACGCCGGGCACACGGTCACGCAGTCCTGCCAGCACGCCGTTCCGCTCGGCAAGGTCGCCGGGTACAACGCGGCGGCCGACCTGCTCGGCGTCCCTCCGCGCGACTTCACCCCCGGCCCGTACGTCACCTGCCTCGACCTGGGCGGCGCCGGCGGGATCTTCACCCGCGGCTGGGACCGGAAGGTGATGGCCACGGGCGCCCACGGCAAGGAGATCAAGCGGCAGATCAACCAGGCGATCCACCCGCCCGTCGACGACGCCGCGAAGATCCTCGCCGCCGCCGACGACGTCTACCTGGACCTCCCCTTCTTCCCGCGCTAGAAGCCGCTAGAAGCTCCCGCTCCTCGATAACGGCCGGTCCGGAGCCTCCTCGCCGCCGGGCTCCGGCCGCACCGCCAGCGGCAGCCGCAGCACGAACCGGGCGCCGTCCGGATGATCGGCCACGAACAGATCGCCCCCGTACGCGTGGGCGATCTCGCGGGCGATCGGCAGGCCGAACCCGGAGCCGCCGGTGTCGAGCGTGCGCGCCTGGTCGTGCCGGTAGAGCCGGTGGAAGATGCGCTCCCGGTCTTCGGGCGGGATGCCGGGCCCGTCGTCGATGATCTCCAGGACGGCGTACGGCGGCGTGGCGGTGACCACGAACTCGATGGTGGTGGTGGTGTGGCGTTCGGCGTTGGCCACCAGGTTGGACAGCAGCCGGGCCAGCCGCACCCGCGAGGCCCGTACGACCACGCCCTCCTCCAGCCGGGTGACCACGGCCGCGCTCGGCGGGTGGGCGCCGAGCTCCTCCACGACCAGGCGGGCCAGGTCGACGAGCTCGACGCCGGGCGGCGGGGCCGTGTAGAGGCGGGCCAGGGCGAGCAGGTCGCCGACGATCTCGTTGAGCCGTTCGGCGTCGCGGTGCAGGCTCCGCAGCGTCCGGCGCAGGTCCGCGCCCGGGTCGGACAGCGCGTCCTCCAGCTCGGTCAGCAGGCCCGTGATCGGGTTGCGCAGGTCGTGCGCGGCGTCGAACACGAACCGCTGCTGATGCTCGATCGTCTCGTGCAGCATCGACACCTTCTGCTGCTCCTGCCGGTACGCCTGGTGGAGCAGCCCGTCGGCCCCGGCGTCCGGCTCCTCGGCGGCGCCGGCGGCCTCCGCCTGCCCGAACACGACGATGATCCCCTTGGCGGCGCCCGACGGATCGAGCACCGGCGCGCTCGTCATCCGCCAGTGGCGCGGGTCGGGCGGCGCCCAGTCGTGCCGCAGCAGCGGGACGACCTCGCCGACGCCCGCATCGGCCACGCGCTCCAGCGACGCGCGCACCTTCGCCGCCCCCGCCGCGCTCAGCCCCCTCGGGGCCACCGGCAGGGACCGGCCGACGACCTCGTCCCGCTCCTGGCCGGTCATCCGCAGGCACGCGTCGTTCACGGCGAGCACGACCAGCTCGCGGGTGAGCAGCATGCAGGGACACGGCAGCGCCTCGAATGCCGCCTGGTAGTCGACCGTCGCTCCCATCACCGGGTCCCCCTCAGCCGCCATCTACCCTCAGAGGCCCCGCGACATGCGAAAACATCAGAGAGCGGTCAGCCCAGGCGCATGACGCGGCCCAGCGCCGGCGACCCCGCGGTCTACCTCAGGTCGGAGAGGTCGCGCGCCTTGCCGTCGGCCTGTGCGCGGCGGACGAGCCGGCCGAGGATCTTCAGCAGGAGGGCGCACAGCCGGAGGTTTCTCCGGGTCATCGCCCAGCCCAGCCCAGGCTCCGGTGAAGCCACCGCGACGTCGCCCGGCAGAAGACCCTGCTCCGCGAACACTTCGCCGGTCTCGACGGCCACGTTCCGCGCTGGCTCGCCGAACTCGACCGCACCCCGGCCTTCTACTTCGACTCCATCACCCAGATCCGACTGGACACCTGGTCACGCGGCCGGGCGACGCCGGACTGTCCCCCGGCCCCGCGATCGGCGCCAGCACCAGCCCCGCGATGATCTCCGCGTACGTGCTCGCCGGCCAACAGGCGGCAGCCGGCGGCGACCACACCCGGGCGTTCCCCGTCTACCAGGCCGAACTTGAAGACTTCGTCCAGCGCAGCCGCACCTTCCGCCCAGCGCCCTCACCCGCTGGCTGGCCACCCTCAACTCCCAGGGAATTCGCCTGTCCGACTCCTTCCCGGTCCGCGACTACCACCCAGCGACACCTTCTTGAGGGTCGTCACCGCCGTGTCCGGCCCGCTGGATTCACTCCTGGTTCCAGTTGTCGAAGATGATGACGGGCGCTTCTTCCACATCCAGCCACTCGCTTTCAAGGCGCATGCCGGTGGACGCCTCAATGAAGGCGAATGCCGCGCTGCGCTTGCCTCGATAATCCTCCGGGTCGAGGCTGTCGAGCATGGGCAGGAAATCGGCCAGGATGCTCGGGTCACCCAACTGGATGAGGTGCTCGGCGAAAATGAAGTAGCCCATTCGCGCCTTGATCTCGCCGTCGGCTGCGTACAGGAGCGTGTACCCACCGTTCATGTGCCAGGTCGCCATCCACACCCGTGACGTCTTGCTGAGTTCGACGAGGATGTGATCGGGCGTGGCGTAACCACAACTGAACTCCAGAAAGCCGTAGGTTCCTGCGCCCTTGAAGGCGAAGAAAACCGGCTGATCCTCCAAATAGGCCTCTTCCGTGGCGTACTCCATGGTGCGTTGTTGTGGCTCGCGGCCTCCGTTCAGCCGCCACAGGAGGTCGTCCACCGTGGTCCCTTCGTCCAGGGGCTGCACAACGGTCCAGTTGAGCGTGTCCTCCAACCACTGGTGCCGGTCGAAGAGATTTCGGTAGTGATCGATCACGGTTGGATTATGTCGCCGTTCGCTACCTGAACGCTCGATCCGGCAAGCGGGTGCGACCGTCGGAGGACGGGATGCGACCTGAGGTGGAGGTTTCCGGTCTGCCCGAGTCAGACTTCGGGCTGTCGTGCGTGAGAAGCGGCTTCCCTAGCGTCGGATCCCGACGAAAGGAAACCCTCACGATGAACGCGTTACGTCGGAGCCGGTGGCCGATCCCGGTGCTCATGGTGCTCTCGCCGCTGCTGGCCGAGGTGTTCAGCGGCTCCATGCCCGCCACCGACTTCTTCCAGCCGGGCATGTTCCTCCCCTTCACCGTCTTCGTCTACGGCCTGCCGATCCTGGTGCTGCGTGAGGTGGCCACGCGGACGAGGACGGGACTGCTCGGCCTGTGGTGCCTGGGCATGATCTACGGCCTGTACAACGAGGGTCTGATCTCGGAGACGCTCTTCCACCCGCTCGACCCGGCGAACGACGCGTACGGGACGTTGGGGGTGGTGGCCGGGCTGCGGATCCCCTGGGCGCTGTACATCCTGCCCTGGCACGGCCTGTTCTCCCTGCTCACCCCGGTGCTGCTGACGCACCTGCTGTTCCCCGAGCAGGCGGACCGGCCGTGGCTGCCGAAGTGGGCCACCTGGGTGCTGGGGATCGTCACCGGCGGGCTGGCGATCGCCCGGTTCGTGTTCTGGGGCGAGAACCGCGGGGTGCAGGACGGCGGGACCTTCGTTCTGCACCTGGCGGTCGTGCTCGGTGCCGCGCTGATCGCCTGCCTGGTCGCCTGCCTGGTCGCGTCGCGGCTGCCGCGGGGGCCGCGGGTGGTGGCGGACGTGGACCGGCCGGGGGCGCGGTGGCTGCCGTTCGCGGCGAGGGCGGGGCTGTACGCGAGCTGGTTCGTCGGAACCGAGCTGCTGGTCTCCGTGGTCAAGGCCCCGTGGCCGGTCGTGGCGCTCTACACCTCGGCGGCGGTGGCGGCGGGACTGTGGGCGACGGCCCGGGTACGGGCGACGACCAGGGCCGCCGCCGCGCTGTTCGTCCTCGGCGCGGGAACGACACAGGCGGCCGTCGTCGTCCTGCTGATCGGCCTGCTGGTCGGCGACGCCTTCAGGGCCCTGTCCGGAGCCGTCTTCGTCGCCGTCTACCTCACCGTCACGGCCCTCGTCGCCCGGCGGCGGGCCGTCCCAGCCGCTCACTCCTTCTGACCTGGCCGTACGATGCCCGTCTCGTACGCGTACACGACGAGCTGCACCCGGTCACGCAGGTGCAGCTTGGTGAGGATCCGGCCGACATGGGTCTTCACCGTCGCCTCCGAGACGGTCAGCGTCTCGGCGATCTCGCCGTTGGAGTGACCGCGGACCACCTCCGCCAGCACCTCGCGTTCGCGCTCGGTGAGCTGGTCCAGCCGCCCGTCGGCAGGGGAGCGGCCCGTCGCCGGGTCGGGCAGGTGCTGGGCGAAGGCGTCGATCAACCGGCGGGTCACCTGCGGCGCGACCACGGCGTCGCCGGAGGCCACGGCCCGGATGCCGGTGAGCAGATCGGCCGGCGGCACCTCCTTGAGCAGGAACCCGCTCGCGCCGGCACGCAACCCGGCGAACACGTACTCGTCGAGGTTGAACGTGGTCAGCAGCAGGACGCGCGCCGCAGATCCGGACTCGACGATCCGCCGGGTGGCCTCGATGCCGTCCATCACCGGCATCCGGACGTCCATCAGCACCACGTCCGCTCGCGTGGCGCGGGTCATCGCCACGCCCCGCGCGCCGTCGCCGGCCTCCCCGACGACCTCCAGATCGGGCTGGGTCTCGAACACCATGCGGAAGCCGAGACGCAACATGGGCTGGTCGTCCACCAGCAGCAGCCGGATCTTCACGCGCTTCCGTCACCGAACCTGAGGCGGGTGCGCACCCGCCAGCCGCCATCGGGCAACGGCCCCGCCTCGACCCGGCCGCCGTACGCCGCCGCCCGCTCCGCCATGCCGGCCAGCCCGTGACCGGCGGCCTGCGCCCCCGCCACGGCCAGGGCGGACGCGCCACGCCCGTCGTCGACGATCTCCAGCTCGGCCCCGGAGACCGTGTAACTCAGCCGGATCTTCGCGGCGGCCTCCGGGCCGGCATGCTTGATCGTGTTGGTCAGCGCCTCCTGGACGATCCGGTAGATCGCCAGCCCCGGGCCCGGCCCCCAGCCGCCCGGCACGCCTTCACGGGTCAGGGTCACCTGTACGCCTGCCTCCCGCACCTGGTCGAAGAGCAGATCGAGATCGTTCACGCCGGGAGGCGGGGCCAGACTGCCCATCTCACCGACGCTGCCCGGCCGGGTGCCGCTGTCGGGCCGGGTGGCACTGTCGGGCCCGGTGGCGCTGTCGGGCCCGGTGCCACTGCCCGGCCCGGTGGCGCTGTCGGGCCCGCCGTCGCGGAGCAGCCCCAGCAGCCGGCGCATGTCCGCGAGCGCCTCCCTGCCCACCGCCGACACCTTCCCCATCGTGTCGGCGGCCCGCTCCGGAGCCGTCGTCGCGGTGAACGCCGCCCCGTCGGACAGCGCCACCATCACCGCCAGGTTGTGGGTCACGATGTCGTGCACCTCCCGGGCGATCCGGCTCCGCTCGGCCGCCACCGCGAGACGAGCCTGCTGGTCACGCTCCCGTTCCAGCCGCTCGGCCCGCTCCCGCAGCCCCGCGAGATGGGCCTCCCGTGTCTGGAGCGTCACCCCGAGCAGTACGGCCATCGCCACGCCCGAGGCGAGCACCACCACGTCACCCCACCGCAGCCCCGCCACCAGCACGCCGTAGAGAAAGGCCGCGCCGAGCGCCGCCACCGGCGGAAGCACCCGCGGCCACGGGCGGTGCCGGGCCACCATGTACGCCGCCACCCCCACCACGGCCACCGGATAGACCTCCTGCACCCCCGCCACATAGGACGCCAGGCCGAGCCCGACCGTCACATACAGCACCAGAACCGGAGCCGCCCGCCGCCACACCAGCGGAAGACAGACCACGCCCAGCCAGCCCCACCCGGCCACCCCGTCCAACCCAGGAACGTTGGCCAGCACCACCACCCCGGCCAGGGCGGCGTCCAGCACCCACCCGTGCTCCCGGGCGCGGGCAACGAGTCGTCCGACCACGCCAGCGACGCTACCGACGACCGCCGGCCACCGCACCCACCCCAGGTCCTATCTTCCCGACCACCCCGTACGACCCAGGTCGTAGCCGCGTTTCTCCTCCCGATAAATCCGCACCCGCCGGCCGTCGGTGCTGTCGATGACGGTCCGTCCACCGAGAGGCCGCTTCAGGGTGAAGCTGACCGGGTGCGCGTAGCCGACCAGGTTCTTGAACACAGGCTCTTCCCAGGGCACACCCGGCCAGGGTCAATGCGGTACCCGCCAGAACGAGGAACGACTTGCCTGCAGGCATGGGAGGGCTCAATCCGGCAGGTTCGCCAAGGCGAGCGCCCAGGGATAGTCGTCGATGCGGTCGGGTCCGGTGCTGGGCGGGTGCGGCTCGAACAGTCCCGGGCCGAGCAGGACGCGGATGCCTTCGGCGCGAAGCCCTTCCACGCTGCGCCGGAAGGGGGCGCGGGAGGCGAGGGCGGTGTTGACGAAGGGCAGGACGACGACGGGGATGCCGAGTCCGGGAGCTTCGGAGAGCAGGCCGAGGGCGTAGGTGTCGGCGATGCCTTGGGCGAACTTGTTGATGGTGTTGTACGTGGCGGGAGCGACGATGATGGCGTCCGCGCGTGGGGACTTGGGCTCTGCGGGCTTGCGGTACTGGCTGCGTACGGGCCGGCCGGTCTGCTTCTCCAGCTCGGCGACGTCGATGAAGTCCAGGGCGGGCGGTGTGGCCACGACCTGGACGGTCCAGCCGGCCTGTTGGGCCAGGGTGACGAGCCGGCCGACGTCGGGGGCGGGCCCGGCGGCGCAGACGATGACGTGGAGGAGCTTGCCGGATCGGCTCACGCGATGGACTCCCAGGGTGGCGACGTACTCACGGCAGCCTGCCACTTCCACCGAGGGCAGGGAACCGGGCGGGCTGCCCAACCGGCGTCGGCCCAGGTCAGATGGGGTGGATCCCAGGGCTCGAACCCGGAACCTACGGATCAAGCTCGGCCGACCAAGATCCCCCGGCCGGAAGGGAGTGAAGCAGCTACTCGACCCTGATGTGGATACTCGGGCATACACATGAGTAGCGCGGTTGATTCCGGTATATCCCCGTGCCTCGTCCTATGACATCGCCTGATGCGTCCTTGAGGGCCAGATCCACTGCGCCCTCGTAGACGGCAGCATTGATCCCCAGCATGGCCAGCCCGCCCTCGTACTGCGGCGTGGAGTAGGCGGGGTTGTCCAAAGGGACCACGGCGCACGGATGTCCTTCCGAGCAAACGTCCAGCGTGTGAGCGCGGCTGGCGAGCGTGAGAGGAACGTCAGCGTAGAAGTAGTATCCGGGGCACGGTTTGCAGGCGACGGCGTGCGAGCAACTGGTCAATGCAACCGTCAGCCCGAGGACGTGCACTGCCTTGGTCACCCAGGAACGTCGGCTTGTTCCCCCCATGAGCCCAACGTAGTCCAGAATGGCCCATGGGGAAGAGGGTGCTCGCGCTGGTGGACCCTGTGCCCGGAAAACTAGACGCCGACCTATTCCACAGTCCCAATAACAAAGACGTCGCCATTCGGAGCATGAGTGAGACAGTCGACGTCCCCATAAGCCTTATACCCAAAGGGCTTGCTCTTGCCCCATTTCTCGAACCCGCCCACCAGAGCTACCGAAGATCCTTGCAGGATGTCGCCGACGTCGGGGACGGTAACGCCGCGTTTCCCGTTCATCTGTGTCGGGGTCGTGCCTTTCGGCCAGACAAGCCCCATAGGCGATGAGCCGGCGGTCACCAGCTCCAAGCATCGGTTCGCGGAGTTGTAGGTCAGCTCACCTTCTGCGGCGACCAGGAAGTTGAGAGTTGAGCTGCGTACGACGATCTTCGGGTCGTGACCGACCGCATGTACGTGGTCGATACCGTTTCTTACGGCATCGGATGGTTGGCTGGCAGGAGGCGCTGTAACCGCTACGCCACCGTCCACCGAGGCGCAGGCCGCAAGGGGTATCAGCAGAGCCAAGACGGCGGGCCAAGGACGGCAGCGTAACAGTCTCATGACTACATTCAACCGCCTGAAGGGGCGTGGACGATCGGGCGGTGCACCACTATGGAAATCTGCGCCTGCACTTCACTCACCGAGTGTCGGAAGCTGCTCCATGAACGAGACCGCTCGGCGAAGGAGCGGAATGGTGACCGACCCGCCTCCCACAAGGGCGATCTGCAGTGCCTCAAGCACCTGTTCACGAGAGACCCGCTCCTCATCACACCGTTCGAGATGGTAATAGACGCACTCCTCGCAGTCCTTCATCACGGACACCACCAGGCCGAGCAGTTCTTTGACCGAGGCGGGCAGGGTGCCGGGCGCGTACGCCGCGCCGTCCAAGGCGAAGAACGATTCAAACAGCGACCCGCTGCTGCGCAGACGCTCATTCCCGTCGGCCCTGGCCTTGCGGAAAGCTTCTGGAGAAGGCGTCACGGTCAGATGTTCGCGGGCATGAATGGCGGTGTCGGCCTGAGGGCCGGTGGAATCGGACATGTGGGCATTATGATCCGCCGATCAGCTTCACCACCAACGATGATTTCCGCTGGGACTATCAGTGATGCTTATCGCCGCGGTTTTCCCATGCCCAGTCAGTCAGTCACGTGCTCGCTTCCGGGCCCGTTCGATCTCGTTGATGTTGTCCTCCGTCCACCGGCGGAGCGCCGTGATGGGCTCGGCAAGACTGCGCCCGAGCGCGGTGAGCTCATAGTCCACCCGGGGCGGGATGGTGGGGTGGACGGTGCGCGTGACGAACCCGTCGCCTTCGAGGCTGCGCAGGGTCTGGGTGAGCATCTTCTGCGATACGCCCTCGATGCGGCGGCTCAGGTCGGTGTAGCGCATGGTGCCGTCAAGGAGGGCATCCACGACGAGGATCGTCCATTTGCCTGCGATGTGATCCAGCACCTGACGGGTCGGGCACTTCGCCGAGAAGGCGTCGGCCGGCAACCCGGAGGACTCCACAATGGTCTCCATGATGGGAGAGTAACGCACTAATTAGTGCCTTCTTCCGTATGGAGAGCCGCTCTCCGATAGTGAGTGGCATGACGCCTCACACCATGTCTGCCGCCGAAGCCATTCGCACCCGCCGCACCGTCCGTCACTACCGCCCCGATGCGGTCCCCGCGGACATGCTCGACGCACTCCTCGCCCTCGCCATCGAGGCGCCCACCAGCTGGAACCTCCAGGACCGGTCCATCGTCGCCGTCACCAGTGACGAAGGTCGTGCGGATCTGGCCTGGGCCACCGGTGGTCAGCCCCAGCCGCAGGAGGCGCCGCTCATGCTGGTCTTCGTCGCCGAGCCGCTGTCCTGGCGCGAGGACCACAGCGACGTCTACGAGCAGGCTCGTCGCAATGGAGCATGGAACGACGAGTTCGTCACGATGTTCTCCGCGGCGTCGCAAGCCTTCCAGGCGGATCTCGAGGAGCGCGGCCTGCTGCGGGAGTACGCGGTCAAGGATGCCATGATCGCGGCCAGTTACGTGATGCTCGCCGCCACGGAGATGGGGCTCGCCACTTCGCCGATGAACGGCTGGGACGAGGCCAAGGTGAAGAAGGCGATCGGCATCGAAGACCGCGACGACCTGGCCATCGCCCTGCTGATGTCCCTCGGCTATCCGGCGGAGGAGCGTCGCCACCCCGGCCGCCGGGCACGGGAACGCAACGTGTTCCGCGAGTCCTACGGATCGCCCGAACACCACTCCCGATGACGAAGCCCCCTCACCGGAAGCGATCGCCTGGGCAGGAGGGGCTCGCCCGGCGACCGGCCACCGCCTGACGCCTCAGGCGTCGCCGCTGCCCAGAAGCCAGCGCAGCATGGCGGGCGTGACGGCGAAATGACCGGCGTGACCTGCGTCGTCCGCCTCGATGAGCGTGGCGGACGGGATGCGGGCGGCCAGCCAGCGCCCGTGCGTCACCGGGACGACCGTGTCCAGGGACCCGTGCCAGATCCGCACCGGTACGTCGATCGTCGCCGGGTCGAACCCCCACGGCAGCCCGTACAGGGCGAACTCGTCGTCGATCCACCCGTCCTTGCCGGGCCGTACGGCTTCCGCGAAGGCCGGCCGGAGCATGGCCTGGACCTCGGGCTGGGCCAGGACGGCCTGCTCGGCGGGCGGCAGCAGCGTGGCGGGGCTCGCGCTCTCCTCGTCCTCGGCGAACAGCTTGACCAGGGCGTCCCTGCTGATCAGCGCCGCCTCGGAGGAGCGGCGGTTGCTCTCCATCATGCCGGCCGTCCAGTCCAGCCCGGGCGCGTCGCACGGCGCCAGGCTCGCCAGCGCCGCGGCGCGCGTGACGCGGCCGGGGTGGCGGGCGGCGAAGGCGAGCGCGTGCGGTCCGCCTCCTGACACGCCGAACACGGGGAAGCGGTCGAGACCGAGGGCGTCGGCGATCGTACGGATATCCTCGGCGGCGTCCACGACCCGGCGGCCGCCGTGCGGCGTGGATCTCCCATACCCCGGCCGGTCGTAGGTGATCAGCCGGATGCCCAGCTCGGTGAAGAGCTCGGAGTGCGGGTAGCGGGCGAGGCGGCTCATGGGTGTGCCGTGGGTGTACACGACGGGGCTGCCGCCGGGCTCGCCCCACTCCTCGACGGCCAGGGTGCGGCCGTCGGCCGCCTTCACCTCACGCACGCTCGATCTCCTTCGCCGCGAATCTTTCGCAACCTACGCTATTCAGCACCTGTTAGGAGGATGCGGCCGAAGCGTGCCATAAAGCGGACGAAAGGTGCCATTCGCGTAGGCTCGCGGATGTGATCGAGGGGACCGTGTCGACCCAGCTGGCCCGGCTACTGGCCGGCGCCGCGGGGCCGAACGCCGCGCTGGCGGCCTTCGGCGACGAGCTCCACCACGACCTGGTACGGGTGCCGGCGTCGGTCACCGACGCGCTCTGGGAGGAGCTGGCCGGTGTCACAGCCTCGCAGCTCGTACGCGCCCTGCCCGACCAGGGCGTCGGGCTGTGGAGCCACATGTTCGGCGGGGGCGAGAACCTGCTGGACGGCCTGCGCGACGCCGCCAGATACCTCCCGATCCTCGCCGATCCGGCGACCGAGTCGATCGAGGTGCTCGACGACGGCGAGCTGACCACGGTGCGCCACAGCTCAACCACCCGCCTGGCCCCGGCGGTGGCCGCCGCCCGGATCGAGTTCGGTCTCGGGGTGGTGCTCGAACAGTTGCGCCGCGCCGGCGGCAGGACGGTCACGCCCGTGCGCGTGAGGTTCAGCCATGCCGCGCCCCGGCGTCACGACGGCGTCGCCGAGCTGTTCGGCAGCCGGAACGTCACCTTCGGCGCCGAATCCGACAGCCTGACGTTCCTCACCGCCGACCTCACGACGCCGCTGCCGTACGCCAGGCCCGGCCTGGCCCAGGTACTGCGGCAGCATGCCGACCTCCTGCTGAGCGCCGTACGACCGGCGTCGACCTGGCACGACAGGTTCCGCGCGGCCGTGGCCGACGCACTGCGCGACGGCGACTGCTCGTTGCGGACGGTCGCCGCCCGCCTGGCCCTCAGCTCCCGCACGTTGCAGCGCTGCCTGGCCGAGCAGGGCACCACCTGGCGGGCCGAGTTGGAGACCGTACGGCAGGACAGGGCGGTGCGGCTGCTGCGGGACACCGACCTCACCGTCGACGCCGTGGCCGGCCGGGTCGGCTACAGCGACGCCCGCGCCCTGCGCCGCGCCACGCAGCGCTGGCACGGCAACTCACCACGCACCGTACGCGGAAAGCCCACGTAACCGGTCAGATGGAGTGCAAAGTGGTAGGGCGCCCGGGGCTCGAACCCGGAACTACGGATTAAAAGCGGAGGGCGCTTCTTATCCTTCGCGACGCTCCGACCTGGCGCTTCGTGGGCTGCCGAGTCCCTTCCGGGACCGGCCATTCCGCGCATACCAGGATGAACCGTGACCAGCCACATTATCCGGTGGGCCGAGGCTGTACGAAGCCCCAACCCGTCGATCGCCCCCAACCACGCACCAAGATCAGCCATCGCCAGGCGATCGTAAGGGCGGCCTCAGGCGCCGGCTTCCATCGCCTGGTCGGCGAAACGGAGAAGTCCGGCGATCCGGAGGTGGCAGTCGGCCGGATCTTGGCGTGAGAACGAGGAGCCCCTCCAGAGACCGTCGGGAGTAAGGAATTCAAGGGCGTGGTCCGTACCCAGCATCTCGTCGAGGTGGAGGAGTCTGCCGAGGACCCAGTCCTGGTCGTAATGGCAGTCGCGCTGCGGCAGGTACCGCTCCAGGTAGGCGGTGAGAATGCCGGCGTCTTCAGGCTGCCCGAATCGGGTGATGGCGAAGCTGTATCCCTGACCGGCGTAGACGAGGTCGCTTTCCAGGAGGAGGTCGGTCAGAACTTCGCGGAACTGAGTACGCCGTCAAGGCCGATGAGCCACGCCGCAGCGAGCCTTTCCCGCCAGCCGGTGAACTCTCCCCGTTGAAGCATGCGTTCAAGGTCGGCGTCGGTGACCTGTTGAGCGTCCTGACCTAACGAGCGGAGAAATTTGATTCGTTCCCAGTCGGCCAGGTTGACGAAGTTGCCATGAAGAAGATCAAGGTAACGGGCGGTTCCATGCTCCGGCGCGGCGACCACATAGCGCTCAATAACCTCGACCGTCAGGTCGTCTATCGGATCAGTCATGGACACATCCGGACGTGCGACGCAAGAGCATGATGATCAATCGGGAGTCCTGTGGCCAAGGATGGGAGCCAGCCGGCAGAACTCGCTTCCGGGAGCGCTTCAGCAGGTACCAACAGTCAGCGGTTTTGCAGCTCGTGACCGCTTCCAGGTCCGCATAGCGTCTGACCTGCATTGCTCACCTGTTGCGCCGCTCCCAGTAGCATGATCATTGCACGCATATTGCACAGTGTCCCGAGTGCCTACATCCACGATATGAGCAAGATGGATGACTTCCAGGGTGATCAGAAACGTCTCCTGCGGGAGATGCTCGCAAGCGGCGAACCGCACTTCGAAGTGCGGTTGACCCTCGTGAAGACAGAGGAGGGAGGACGCCAGGGACGAATCGTGCACGGCTACCGTCCCCAACTGTGGATCGGGCAACGTCTAGCTTCCGGTGACATGATCCATTGGGACAGTCGGCTCTACCCTCGCAGCGATCGAGGCATCAAGCCGGGAGAGATAGGCAAAGCCCTGATGTTCCTGCTCAGTCTTCCCCCCGCCGTGCTACAAGTCGGTGAGCACTTGGAGTTCTTTGAGGGCCGGCGCCGAGTGGCTATCGGCGAAGTCCTCAGCGCAGTCAACCTGCCATGAGCCAACGGTGCCGGCCAGTCCCCTGTGCGCTGGCAGCCGAACCCACGCTGTCAGGTTCGGAACTGCATCGATTACGGGCTCATGAGGCGCTGAACTGCGAAAAAACCGGGTCGTGAGTGACCGTGATTGACCGCTCGTCACCCCTCTTAATGGCCCGCTAATGGCCCGACCGGCCAACGCGTGACCTGCCCGGACAGAGCGAGTCGATGCACTCCCGTTGCGATGTCCCGTGATGCTCGACAGGCTGGGGCTCGTGATCGAGATCGACGGCGCTTTCTATCGCATCGGCAAGCCCGGCTTCGAGATGCTGATTCCGCGCTGGGAAGGGGACGCTCCCGAAACCGCCGACCAAGCCGACGCGACCATCACACTGTCCGACGGCACTCGCCGGTCCGCGACGTTCATGACGCTCGGCGTCGTCAGCAAGATCATGGATCGTTGGCGGGACACAGGCGAGTGCCTCAGCGGCCGGTACTTCTGGTGCTCCGATCTGGTCATCATCCGTGAACCCGGCTTCGACTCGATGATCGCCGCAGTGCAGGACATGATCGCGACTGGAGAAATCGACGACGCCTGCGGCGTCCTTCCGCCTCTTGATGAGGAGGCCGTGGAACAGTAGTGGATGGCTAACCCGGGATCTACCAGCAGTAGAGCAGTTCATCGCTCTCCTTGGCCCGCCGCGCAAGGGCGACAAGCTTTTGGACCAGGTCCACCACGTCGTCACTGTCGCGGAAGGGGCAGGGCGGGTCCATCGTCCAACGCCGGGCCACTTCGTGCAGGCTGGAGTCATCGACCTCGGCGAGCGCATCACGTGCACTCGCTGATAATCCATCGATTTGTGGTCCATCGAGGTAATGCGAGTTCTCTGGAAGGGCCAGCCATTCTTCTTCGGTTTGCGGTTCCCCTTCGGGCGGAGGGTCCAAGGTGACCGCCTCGACGAGGTCATCTGAGAAGGAACGTCCTTGATGGCGGCCACGAGGCTGCCCAGAGAGCCGCTGGGGTCAACCCAGGTGATTTCCCACAACATCGAACACCGGAGCGCCGCGAAGGGGTTGCTGCGGTCCCGTACAGTGGTCGGCCCGCAAGGTGGCTGTGGCGCGATCGGGAGCGCGGTAATAGTCACACATGGCGCTCATGCGGGCACTCCTGTCGATGAGGGGGATGATCGTGTTCCCGGCCGATGACAGGTTACGGGCGTGGGGATGCGGTCAGAAGTACAGGACGGCCGGCTGTTCCGGACTAACACGGGCAGGCCGTTCCCCGGCTCGACGGTCTCGAAGGTCTGGCGCGAGGCTCGTGCCTACGCGCTCACGCCCGACCAAGTCGCCTCGCCGCTGGCGGCCCGTCCCCACGACCTGCGTCACGCGGCCGTGTCGCTGTGGCTCAACGCCGGTGTTCACGCCCCTGAGGCGGGCGAGCGCGCAGGGCACGGCGTGGATGTCCTCCTGCGCGTCTACGCCAAGTGCATCGACGGTCAACGGGAGGTCGCGAAGCGGGATCCGAGGTGGAGAGTGGTAGGGCGCCCGGGGCTCGAACCCGGAACCTACGGATTAAAAGTCGCAGTTCTCAATGCCGCCCACTATCGAATCGTGCCCTCTTGTATCGCGATGTCATTGGTTGCCCGCGCTCAAAATGTCCGGGAATGCCGCCCGGTGCTATGCCGTATCAGGTGCCGACGAGCATCCAGCGAGCAATCGTGCGGCGGATGGCATTCCTTGACCGTCCTTACCTTACATACGGTTGACGAGCTCACGGCCCGAGCTGCTCCTTTCTCCGGCATATGGTGCGGCGTGAGCATACGCGCCTGGATCGTCATGGGGAAGGCGGGCAACGCTGTCGCAGCAGCCGCGCCACTGCTGGCGACCGTGCGTAACTGAGAGCGATCAACCTGGAGACCTCCAGCGTCGGCAGCACGGTCTGCCTTGAGCGGCGGTGCGAACACCAAACCCTTGGACGATCATGAACCGTGTGGGACTGCTGATGCCTATGTCGTTCTGACAGCTCGTTGTTCACCGACAGATGAGGAGATGCCCATGGGGTTCGGCGATGCCGTGCAGGCGCTCGGCCCGGTCCTGACAGTGATCGGGAGCGTGGCCATGCTGGGCAGACAGATACTCCTCGGCCGTTCCCGGACTCCTGCCCCCGCTTCGCTCCCAAAAGGTCCTATCGAGGGCAACGGGGCCAGCATCATGGTGGTTGTGCACATCCACCTGCCATGTGAGGGGCGCAAGTGCCAGCCGGGGGAGCTGCCCCGATGAGAACGTCGTCGCCCAGCTCGTCGCCTGCCGAAGCGGAAGGTTTGGACGCAGACCAATTCGTGGCCCTCCAGTATCCGCGGGTCCGTCGCTACTTGGCAAAGTCTGGTTGCTCGTGGGAGATGGCCGATGAGATCGCCAATGACACGAGTAAGATCGTGTTGGAACGGTGGGATCGGCTGCGCGGCGACGACATCACACAGCCCGGCCCACCCCGTGCGTACCTCTTCAAGACTGCAACCCGCCTATGGCATCGGCGGGGCCCGCGCGAAACCGTCTGGGCATCCGGGTTGGTCGACCCGTACGATCCCGCAGCGGAGGCCGCGAGCGGCAGCGTGGTTGCCTCACTTGACCTGAGCGAGGTATTCGCCGACCGGCAGGCCGCACACGACGTGGTCCACCGAACTCTGAAGTTTCTCGACATACCTAAACGACAGGTGCTGTGGCTGCGCCACGCAGAGGAGTTTGATACCAAGGAGACCGCCACCATTCTGCGTATCCCTCCAGGGACGGTGAAGACCCGGTTGGCCGCGGCAGTCCATGCGTTCAAGGGCATTGTGCTCGCCAGCGGAGCACTCCACGAGACCGGTTGGGGGTTGACCAAATGACCATCGAGAACATGCTCACCTCGGCGCTGCGCGATCTCGCCAAGCCAACCGAGGACGAGCGCCGCAACGCCGAGGCTCGTGTCGCCGTGCTGCGCGAAGAACTGCAGGACACAACCGAGCAGCGGCGCATCGCCGATCTCGGTGACCTCTTGGACGCCGAAGATGCCTTGTATGACGAGGCGATCGACGCACTCGAACGAGGTGACGTCGCCCTTGCCGAGCGGCTGCTACGGCACTGTGCTGCGCTAGGCGATCCGGCCGCAGAGGAACTGTTGGCTGATCTGGCCAGCCAGCCCCGGCCTCAACCGGAACCCCACGAAGTGCCGAAGGAGGAGCGCCCCAGTGACACCCTCTGCACCACTTCCCTCACCGGTGCCGATGGCCGCTTGCAGCGCCTCGCTGGTACGGCAGTGCCTGCCCATGCTCGCATTCTCATGGTTCACCCGGAGCCGGAAGTTTTTCGGGACCTGTTCGTCGAGGCGTGCCGGAGCGCAGTGTCCCTGAGAGGCATGGAAGCTGCAGAGCGGTGCAGTTGGGCCCATGAAACCCAGCGTTTTCTAGCCGATCTCGCGCTCCACCGAACGACACTCAAAGATAATCGCGCATTCGAGCGTCGCGTGTCCTCTCTACTACTCGAATGCCAAAGGTCGGTTTCGGACTGCAGTCCCGACGCGTCTCTTCACATAGGCGGCAAAGTCTGGTCCATCTACGCGAAGGTCTCGCGCTTCGGCTCCTATAGAAAAGACCGGGGCTTGTTGGATGCTTTCGTGACTCAGGGCCTCTGGCAGTGCGCCCTTTCGGCGCAAGAGCGGCCAGCGCACTCTGGCCGAGTGGCGGCAGATGTTCTGACTCCGTACCCGATGCCGCATGTGGATATCAACGATCACATCGCCGATGCGCTAGACCGACTCTTGGCAGGCGGTCACGACGCTCTGCCGGTCAGCGAACATGGGACAGTCCTCGGGACCGTCACCCTTGCTGACCTCGCTGGACAGGTCCGAAGCGACGGGTTGAGCCGGAAGGTGGTCTCTGTCATGCGGCCACCTATCTACATCCAGGAAAACGCATCCTTGAATGAGGTCCGCGACCAACTGCTTAACAGTTCGACTGGTCTACTTGTGGTGCTTCGCAACGATGGCACCGTCGCTGGCTACGTGACGGCCGGGACTGCCTTGGCAGGCCAAACTGATGCGCCAACGCCCCGACGCAGCGCCCTGCTGACAGGATGCGATGGGGAACTGATCCTGGCTTAACAAGGGCAAACGCGGCCTGCCTCCATGGCGGGGTGCTCTGATCAGGGCACCCCGCTGATGGTTTGATGCTTGTGTCCGGCTGGGGCGGCCAACGGCCAAGACGGGACCTTTCCTTGCGTGGCGGCTCATAGTGACCAGTCGCTTGGGGGAGTCATCTCACGCCATGCCGCTTTGGCGAGGGCGTCCAAGGTGCGATTCTCCACGGTCGCCAGCTTCGCCCGCTCATGAAGCGGTCCGGCAACGCGCCCGAACGCCTCTCGCACCGCTTGATCAGGCCATCGGACAGTTTGCTGCTCAAAGACCCTCCTGCTGAGCTCACGCGCCTGCCTCCCCTGGGCTGTCAGCACAAGCTCAGCAGCTCTGGCCCGCAGATCGTGCAGGAGCCACATGCGATCAGACTCGTAGAACGGACTGACCGCGAGCATGCCGCGGCTAGGAATCACCGGGACAAGGGTCTCGACAATCTGTACCCCGCTGGGTGTCGAGGCGACCAGTAGGGACCCTGGTTGAACGATGTGCTCCCATGACGCAGTGATCACTCGGGCGACCTGGTCCAGGTGGGGGAAGGCGCTCTGCAGGACCTCGGCCGATGTGACCCAGCCCACCCCTGGTGACTGGTCATCTTGTGTCGGGCGAGCCAAGCCGCTGCTCACTTTCGCTACGTCGGCAAGGGGCGTACGGTCCCAAGGGAGATCCGCGGGTATGTCGGCGAAGTAGGCGTCGGCCAGCTTCACCGCGCGCTCCGCGACCCGCTCGTTGACGGCCTTCTTCTCGTCAATGACATTCAGCAGACTCTGGATGCGGGCGCGATCAGCCGTCGGCGGCATGGGTACGGGGAGATCTCTGAGCGCTGTCACGCTGAGTGAAGCGCGAACCGTACCCGCGGAATGTTCGAGGCACCAGGCCCGTGCGACAGGACTCCTCAACCAGAAGGACACCCACGAGCCGATGCCGTCGCGGCGCCCCTCTTCGGTGCAGGTGACGACGCCAACGGAGCGAGCTGCGTTCCAGTCGTGTTCATCCGGTGTGACGACGGCGGCATCGCCGACCCGGCCGACCAGGACGATCACGACGTCCCCGGCGTGGAGCCATGACCGGGTGCATGCCGCGTGTTCCTCCCGGCTGATGGAGGCAGATTGGTGAACGTGGATGCGCCCGTCGCTGATGTGCCCTGCCTGCAGCAGCGGAACTCCGCCCTGCAGGTTGGATCCGGCACGGTCGACGCCGTAGGTGATCGAGGCGACACCCGGCAGAGCGCCGAGTCGATACCAGTCGCATCCCCGCTCATCCACAACTCTTCTGTCCATGTCGGCGTCCGCTCAGCCCTTCTCCAGGAGTTCGCGTAGCCGCCGTTCGAGCTGGGCGGCCTGGTCGAAATGTCCGTACAACTCATGCGTCAGCGCTTCGATCTCCGTGGACCGGGACGTGGGCGCGGTGGTTTTGACGTAGCGAGTGGGCAGTAGATCGTGGTTCCGGGCGGCTACCTCCTCCAGCGTGACGGAACGACACCAGCCTTCCTGGTCCTCATACGCCTCGGCACCGATCCCACGCCAGGCCGACACCGTACGAAGGATTCGGTCCGCGCCGGCCCGGGACAGCACGTGCTGCCTGCCGGCGACGCGTTCGGCGGTACGACCAGCATCGATGAACAAGACGTGTTCCTGGCGAGGCTGATGTCCCCAACGTGGGTTCGCGCTCTTGTCCTTGCTCAACAGCCAGATACACGCAGATGTCTTGGTGTGTCGGAAGATCTTGCTGGGCAGTGCCACGATCGCGGCCACCACGTCGTCCTCCAGCAACCGCTGACGAATGAGCCGTTCACCGACACGTGAGCCGCTCGCCGCGCCGGCGGCGAGCAACACGCCTGCTCGTCCCGTGGCGTTGAGTGTCTCCAGGATGCGCTGCAGCCAGGCGAAGTTGGCGTTCCCCTTGGGGGGAGGACCATAAACCCACGCATGGTTGCGGAGCTTGTCGTTGTAGTCCCAGTTGGGCATGTTGAACGGCGGATTGGCGAGCACTACGTCGAACGAGGAGGGCGTGAGGCCGTTGTGCAAGGAGTCCACGGGGCCAAGGCCGATGTCCGCATGGAGGCCGTGTAGGACCAAACGCATCACGGCAATGTGGCGGGCTTCGTTATTAACGTCCAGGCCATGCAACGCAGGGGGGCGTCCTGCGCGGGACCCTGCCGCTACATGCTGTGCGGCTGCGACGAGGAATCCCCCGGATCCGCACACCGGATCGAGGATCCGATCCGTTTCCAGCGGCGCGAGCATGCTTGCCATGAGTTCCGTGATCGCGCGGGCTGTGTAGTACTCGCCGCGTACCCCATGCCGGGTGGAGAACCGCTCCAAACAGTCCTCGAACAGGTCATGAGACTCGTCCACCGAATCCAGTGCCAACACGAGCGCCCCCAACCGCCGGTCTACCGCGGGGGACGGGCTGAGCGCGATGAGGTCTTCCGTCGATCGGGAACGTCCCTGCAGGTGCGCTTCAGGTAGCCGTACCTTCGAGAGCAGTTGAGCCAGCGGCCGTTCCGCATCTTGGCCGCCTGCAAGGGCGACCAGACTCTCCCACGTCGGCCAGGACCGAGCCGAATCTGCCTCCTGCAGCTTCCTCAAGCCATGCAGGAAGAACACACGTAGCGCCAGATGGTACGCGATCAACGGGGAGGCGAGCCCGGCCAGCCCGTCGACCGCGTCCCACACCTTGGCCAGCCTGTGGCTCTCGGCCACAGCGGCACGCGTGCCGCTCACACGACCCCCAGCGCGTTCGCCACGACCAGCCCCAGCGTCATCGTGGCGGCGAACGCTACGGCTCCGCCCTGGATCGCCGCAGGAACCCTGTCGCCACCGATGCTCCGTAAGATACCGGCGGCCAGCGCCACGATGATCGAGAACAGTCCGATCACGATCACAACCCAGAACTTGTCGTCCACCCGAACCCGTCTCCTTCGAACGATGCCGAGGGCTATGAAGCTAGAGACGTAGCCGTGGAGCGTGCAACAGCACGCCGTTTGGGAATTCTGGTCCGGCTGGTGAAAGTCGTGTGTAGCAGGCAGTACTTGCCATAGGTGCATGGACGGCTTCGGACACCAATGACTTCGGTCGTGACCGGGCCGAGACGAGGTTGCTGGGGCGGGCGTGGAAGACGGCGCAGCGGTGGGCGGGGAAGGCTGGGTTGCCCGGGGTGACGTCCCGTGGTGCGCTGTGGGAGCGAACCTCCGCGAGGGTCTTGTTGCAGAAATTCGCCTACAGATGCCACCGGCCCCCGACCTGCACCGTGTTCGGCAGGGGACGCCTGATCGCCTCGCCATAGGCGCCGCAAGATCAGAGGCGAACGCGGCTGGCCGATGAGAGTCGTTTAGAGCTGTTTTGCCTGCTCTCGCAGACGGATGCGCTCAGCCCCCTTCCGGCTCTATGAGCTGGCACTGTACGAGCTGTCGGTAGGCGATGATGGTCCGGTGTCGAACGCATCTTCTGGCGCCCAGCCGATTGAGCATCGGACGCCGACTGAAGGCACGATCAAGCAGCTCTACGGCACGGCATGGCGGTGTGGGGAGCCGACTTGCAAGAAGCCCCTTTACCGGCTGAACGGCGACACCGGTGAGTACATTCTTAACAGCCGGATCGCTCACATCCACGCTCGGAGCAGCGGCGGGCCACGCTGGGACCCGAACATGTCCGAGGCGGCTAACCGGGCGGCGTCGAATTTGATCCCGCTGTGCGATACGCACGCATGGGAGATTGATCAAACTCCAGAGCACTTCACCGCCGATATGTTGCGCACGTGGAAGAAGGAGCAACTTGCCGAGTTTCAGACTCTGCAACGTTCGTGGACGCTAAGTGACGCCGAAGTAGCCGATGTCATTGGCGCATCCTTTACTGATCAGCTCAAAGAAACAATCCTCGGCGGCATCTATGCGGCTGCGGAATCCAGCCGAAACGAAGAACGACGTCAGCGTCAGCGGCTGCTTATCGCAGACATGGTCCACGCTGCCAACAGCTGGGTCGACTCATTGCAGATAATCGCCATCAGCAGCGCAGGTCATCAGTGGAAGACGAGCGACATGATCGAGTGGGCGAATACTGATAGCGGCCGCGCAATGGCCCAAAATATGGAGATCATCAAGCAAAACGCACGAAAGATCCGCTTCGAAACAAGGGATGTTGACCTACTGACGGCACTTGATGTAGCACAAGCTGCCGTGAGCAACTCGGAGATCTTCGAGCCGATCTGGAATGGTTCTGCCCGCGATGCCGAGACGCGGATGGTCATCTACCGCCATCTCAACCATGTCAAACGAGTCTTCCTAGATCTCGAAGAGATCGGGATCAAGGTGCTGGCCGACCCGCCGACCAAAGGCGCGCCGTAGCGCACCTAGCGTCCTGGTGGCGCCTTTAGTGGTCCATAGTGAGGCTTTTCCAACCTGATCACGCAGGTCAGCAGGGGCAACGCCGGGACCGGTCGACATGGGAAGAGGCTCTCGGTAAGACAGCAGTCGACCAAGATCCGATGCCTCTACCGGAGAGCCTCGTTCCTGTCATACCGTGCTGCGATTCCGCTGTCCAATCACACCCTGATCCGGCTGGCCGAGCTGATCCGCGCCCGGCGTGCCGAGCGCCGCTGCCGGTGGCGGCGCCTGAACCCGTCCCTGCAAGCCCTGCTGGTCCTGGCCCACCTGCGCAACGGCGACACCTACGCCCGTCTGGCCGAAGGCTTCGCCATCGGCACCAGCACCGCCTGGCGCTACGTCCGCGAGACGGCCGACCTGCTCGCCACGCTCACCGACGACGTCCACGCCGCCGTCTTACGAGCCGGCCGGCTGGCCTATGCCATCCTCGACGGCACCCTCATTCCCATCGACCGGCTGGCCGACGAACGGCCGTACTACTCCGGAAAACACAAACGCCACGGCATGAACGTGCAGGTCCTGGCCGATCCGTCCGGCCGGCTGGTCTGGGCCTCACCCGCGCTGCCCGGTGCCACCCATGACCTGACCGCAGCCCGCGCCACCGGCCTGATCGACGCACTCACTGCCGCAGGGATCAAGACCTTCGCCGACAAGGGCTATCAAGGCGCGGACGGCAGCATCCGCACGCCGTTCAAAGGTCATCGGCTGCGGCCGCCGCTGTCGCGCCATCAGCGCTCGGTCAACCGCGCACACGCTCGCATCCGCGCCTGCGGGGAACGCGCCGTTGCCACCTTGAAGACCTGGAAGATCCTGGCCCGGCTGCGCTGCTGCCCGCACCGCGCCACCACGATCGTGCAGGCCATCCTCGTCCTGCAACTCATCGAGGAAGACCGTTACTCAGGATGAAAAGCGCTCAGTGAACAATGAAGACTTATTGCTACAGTACAGTCGCCCACGAACCAGGACTAGGCGGCCGATGCCCTGTAGATGTTGTCTACAACGTTGGCCGGCAGGAACATTCTGGCTTCAGTGCTCTCAGGAGAAGCGAGAAAGGCGAGGAGCGAGGAAGGCTGTTCGGGAGCCCCTAGTGGGACGGGTTCGACCCGTCGCCATCCGCGAGCCGAGATTGTCTTGACGGCGGTGAGGTAGGCGCGGTCGTTCATCTTTCCGAGTGTTTTGGCCCGCATGATGAGCGCAGCTAGGGAGACTTGCCAGCGGCGTTTGAGCTCGAATAGAACAGGCCAATCGGGTCTACTCGGCAGTTGGTCAACGATGTCCTCAGCGGGCATCAGAAAGGCCGCGGCAAACTGGTGAGCCTGGGTCTCGACTTCCTTGACGCCCCAGATCTGCTCGCCGTGAAGAATCAGGTGCCCCAATTCATGTGCGCAATCGAACCGCGATCGGGCGCGGTCGTTCTTGTCGGTGCTGAGGACGACAACCGGATGGTCGGCGAACGGCAGGGAGAAGGCGTCGACATCGGTATTGCCGAGGGGCAGCCTGATCACCGCCACTCCGTGCATCTCCAGGAGACCGACGACGTCGCTGATCGGCCCAGGGGCAACACCCCATAGCGACCGGACGTGCGCGGCGCTCCGCTCAATCTCGGACGCCTCAGCATCCAGGCCGCTCGCGGGGAGCATGGGAACGGTGTGGGCGGGGAACATGCCAGCCCCGGCGGCGTGTAGGACGAGGTCGTGGGCGACCTGCCCGACTGCGCGGGCGTGCCGCCGGTCGACGACGGATGTCCTGCGAAGACTCCGAAAGAAACCTTCGTGACTGTCAGACATCGGAGTGTAGAAGAACTCGACGGGCACGTCCAGGAGTTCACCGAGCGCCGTGACTGTCTCGGGCTTGGGCCGTGTGGCACCGCTCTCGAACTGGCTGATCGCGGCCGGGGTCAGCTTCGCCTTAGTCGCGAGCTCGGCCTGGCTCCACTTGGCGAGTTCGCGTGCGGTTCGAAGGCGTGTCCGGTCGAACGCCTGCGTGCTCATCTCAGTCCCCTTGCCCGATCTTGTTGTCCCATCATGTCGGATCGCCTGGCCCACCCGCCGGTCGGGGGTGCTTCTCGTGTACAAGGTTACGCCATCTGAGGTGAAGTCCACTCTGAAGAATCTGTTGTGGTATTAAGTACTGTTGATAGTGGAGAGCCGCTAGAGGCGGCCTCCTCGGACTCGGGTACCCGGGAGTCGGGCGTGCCGATGGAGCGTTTCCAGATCCTGTCCCTCGACGGCGGGGGCTTTCGCGGCATGTACACCGCCGCGGTGCTGGCTCGGCTCGAAGAGGACCTCGACACCCGGATCGTCGATCACTTCGATCTCATCGCGGGCACCTCCACCGGCGGGATCATCGCCCTCGGGCTCGGCCTGGGCGTCCCGGCCAAGGAGATCGTTCGTTTCTACGTCGAGCACGGGCCGCGGATCTTCCGTAACCGCAGCAGGCTCCGGACAGTGCGTCACCTGGTTCGGGCCAAGTACGACACCGAACCGTTGCGGCTGGCGCTCACCGAGGTGTTCGGTGAGCGGACCTTCGGAGAGAGCACCAAACGGCTGGTGATCACCAGCTACAACCTCGCGGGCGACGACGTCTACCTCTTCCGCACGCCCCACTTGCCGACCCTGAAGCGCGACTGGCGTGAGAGCGTGGTCAACGTCGCTCTCGCCACCTCGGCCGCCCCGACCTACCTGCCCGGCCTGCCGCTGGACGGCGCTCGCCTCGTCGACGGCGGCCTGTGGGCGAACAATCCGACGATGGTGGCGCTGACCGAGGCGGTGGGCCCGTTGAACGTCCCGCTGAACTCCATCCGGGTGCTGAGTCTCGGCACCACCGCCGAGGTCCGCAGCCGTCACCGTCGCCTCGATCGTGGTGGGCTGCTGTCCTGGGCCGGCGGCGCTGTCGAAATCCTCATGCGGGCGCAGAGCGAGAGCGCCGCCAAGCAGGCCCGGCACTTCGTCGGCAAGGAGAACGTGCTCCGTATCAACCCGACCGTCCCCACCGGTGCCGTCGCGCTCGACAAGGTCGACATTCAGAGCCTCTACGGACTCGCGGGCCACGTCAGCCGGGACGCCTCTCCTGCTGTCCACCGGCTCTTCTGCGATCACCGCGCGCCGATGTTCGCCCCGTACTACCCCGCACGTGAAGGATGATCGTGGAAACCAAGTCACCCAAGCTCGACACGCTCTCGGGGATGCTCTCCGATCTGATCAACGGCGCCGTGGAAGTCCTCGACATCTCACCGCACCTGTACGAGATAGCCGTCGCGCGCTACGAAGAGGTCGGCGCCTGGCTGGCTGACAACGGCGGTATCAACTGGAGGATCTACCCGCAGGGGTCCTTCCTCCTGGGCACGGTCGTCCGTCCCGACCGGCCGACGGGCGAATACGACATCGACTCGGTGTGCTGGCTCCCGCTGGCGAAGGAGAGCATCTCCCAGGAGGATCTCAAGGGTCGGGTCGGCGATCACCTGGCTGCTTACCGCAGGTGGAAGATCAGCCAGGGGCGCTCCGACGGTCCACTCCGCATCGAGTCCAAGCGCCGCTGCTGGCAGCTCGTCTACACCGGCTTCCATCTGGACGTTCTGCCCGCCATCGCCGACGTCGACCACCCACCCACTGGGATCCTTCTCACCGACAGAGACCTGGTGAAATGGCAGCACAGCAACCCCCGTGGATACGCCGCGTGGTTCCGGGAGCAGGCCAGGCCGCGGCGCGCGCTGGAGGCCAAGGGCCACCCCAGCGTCGCGGACGTTCCGGCTTGGTCGGTCCGCACCACGCTCCAGCGAGTCGTCCAAGTCCTGAAGTGGCACAAAATGATCATGTTTGGGGATGATCTCGACAATCGACCGCCGTCGATCTTGGTCACCACCCTGGCCGCTCACGCCTACCAGGACGAGGTCGATCTGTTCACCGCCCTGCGTCAGGTCCTGGACGGGATGCCGCGCTTCATCACGCAGCACGACGGCACCTGGTGGGTACCCAACCCGGCGCATAAAGAGGAGAACTTCACTGACAAGTGGAAGGAGTACCCCGAGCGGAGGGAAGCGTTCTACCAGTGGTTCGACGAGATCAGGAGACTCGTCGACGAACTGGCCGGCATGGAAGGTAAGGGCTACCGGCAGGTGTTCACCCGTCTCACCGAGTCATTCGACCGAAAGGCGATGCACACCTCCGTCGAGCGGGTCGCCGCCCGGATCGGCGAGAGCAGCGGTGCCCTGCGACTCGGCCAGACCGGTAGGTTGTCGCCGACTGGGACCGGTCCTCGCACGGGCGGAAACACCTTCTATGGCCAGCATCCCGCGCCGCGCGGTTAATCTGGGGCGGCAGGCCGCAGCGATTCACGCGGTCCTGCCGCATGCCCAGACCCGTGCACACAAGGGTCGTCTCTGGTGCCGAGTGCCCCTGCAGCCGGCGCCGATCTGCCAAATCTACACCGTGCAGGTGACCTACCGCCACCGGACACGGCCCCGGGTGATCGTCGTCGACCCTGAACTGGAACTGCACCCGCGCGCCACCGCACTCCCACACGTCTACCCTGGCGGCGATCTCTGTCTCCACCTGCCCGGGGAATGGAACGACAGCATGTACCTCGCCACGACCATCCTGCCGTGGACAAGCGAATGGCTGCTCCATTACGAACTCTGGCTCATCACCGGCCGATGGCCGGGTAGCGGCCACGATCACGCTGTAGCGAACAACAGCGCGCTCATCGAACCAGTGGAGTAGGAAGAGGCGTCCTTTCCCTGAACCGCCCCGAGTTCGATGGAGACCTTGAGCCATAGTCGCCGATCAGGATGTGGAAGCCCCGTCCTTGCCGGCCGTGTCCAGGCGAACCATTGATGCAACCCGACGCGCCGCCTCATCTGGATCTTCGTGCTCCCAGACCCGGAGAACCCTCCATCCGGCTTCCTGGAGTAGCCGGTCTGTCTCAACATCTCGCTCGCGAGTCCGCGACACCTTCTCCGCCCAGAACCCGGCGTTGGTGGCCGCCACGGTGTGATGCGTGGGGCAGCCATGCCAGAAGCACCCATCCAGAAAGACGGCCACCTTGGCGCGAGTGAAGACCAGATCCGCAGTACGTCGCACAGACTTCAACGGCCGATACGAAACCCGGTAGCGCAGGCCCAGAGCATGAACAGCCCGACGGAGCGCGAGCTCCGGCTTGGTGTCCCGCCCCTTGTTCGCCTGCATGCTCGCCCGAACAGCGTCGCTGGACGCCCAAGACTGATTTGATCTGGACACAAGGACAACCCTAGGCCGTGTCCGTTAGATCTTGTCGTTCGGCTGAGATCGATCACCAGGCTGGGTTGCAATGGTCATATGGTCCGTCGTCATGAGCTGACCGA